>CALIAG010000547.1 GCA_938041325.1 uncultured Saprospiraceae bacterium
TTAATTCATGTATTCAACGAGCCTAAAAGCATTGCGGATATTCAAGATTAAAAAGAGGATGAGCAAAGCAAGGTTGCCAAAATAGCCTAGTGTTTGAGCAGCGGAGGCCTCTTCTTTTTTTCTTTTAGAAAGAATACCAAATATAAATCCGACGATAACCAAAATGAAGATCAACAAATAAATAACCATATTAATACCGATGAGATTTACAATGTTAATTCTCAGTGTTGATACCAATGCAGAAGCCAACCACAATGCAATAGCGGTAATGAAAAATCTTAGGGCTTTCCTAGCGTTCTTAGCTTTATTTTTTACAACAGTACTATCTTTGGATTTTTCCTTTGACATATTATGAAGGTCTTAAATTGGTATTTTAGAATTCGTTTGTATAGAAATTGATTGTTAAAAGTAAATTATATTCTACACAAGACAAAATGGAATGGCTTTGATGGTCTTTTTAATGAAAGAATCTCCTAAATCTAAAATGGACACCGATCATACGGCGCCCATTTTAAGTACTAAATAGTTTTCTGTATTGATTTCAAGTCATCTAAATTTTTAAAGCTTAATGAATTTCATAGGATTCGAAAATAGATTTGAAGAACTTCCCTGGATGAAATACAAACCTTTAGGGATTTGAGAAAGGTCTACCCTGATTTGATTGGGTCCATTCCTCAAATCAATATTTTGTTTTTTCACGACTTGGCCGCTGCTGTTGTAAATCAGCAAGGTTTCTTCCGAATCAATACCATTTTGAAAATCAATAGCGATAAAATTTGTAGCCGGATTAGGATAGAGTTTGACAACATTATCATTAATAGCCTGCGTATTATTTTCTAAGCTTTTTATAAAGCTCGATTTTAGGTTCCCGATTGAAGCAGGATCCGGATCAAATTCATCCGCATAGGTATTAACCGTTAGGAAAAAACTACAAGTATCTTTTACAGTAATCAAATTGGGACCAAGTCCGCAGTTCAAAGTTATTTCATACATTATTTCAAAAACACCATCTCCATAAGTTCCTCCATTTTCAGTAGGACTGATCAACTGCACTGAACTGCCGTAAGAAACTTGCGAGCAAAAATAATCAGGATCGGGTTCGTCCCAAAATACAATTGCAAATTCACCCGGGTTGGCAGGAGCTGCAAATATGTCTTCATGGCATTGCGTTTCGATCGAAGGTAAATCCTCTTCAGCAATCTCTTCGTCTACTGCAATGCATACTAACTCAATTATCGATTTTTTTACGACACTGCCACTATATAAAGACCAAGATCCATCCCAGAAATTGAAGACACCAAAATCATCGTCTTCCGAATTATTGCCATCCCAATTCGAATACATTAATTCTGTACTGTCCGACCAAATTGGGGACCCTTCAGTAATCGAATCAAACAATCCAATGAAAGGCATTTCAGTTCCTATATTATTTTGAATAAAATCATTTTCTCCGTCACTTTCTATCTTTATTAAATAACCGTTCGCTTCCTCTGCTTCTTGACTGGCTTCCGCCCATGAGTGGGGTTCTTTAGATATGAAATATTGATGACCATCGTATTCGCCAAAGTAAGTATACCCAATTATGGAATCCGGACAAGCAAGCGTATCCATTTCTACTAAAACATTGATATTAAAATTACATTCTTCAACAATCACATCAGCATCACAGGTTAAGGTTATGCTGAAAGTAATCGGTGTTGTTGCATTTACAGGAAATAAAGAACCACTCGTTGGGCCAGCCGTTTGAACAATTGAAATGGTCCCGCAATTGCTAGTTGCAGTAGGTGTGGGGTAATCGACAATAATACTATCTATTCCAATTGGCGCAGTAAAAGTGGTGTCTGCTTGACAGACTACATCAAGGCTTGGTAATGTTCCTCCTTCAATTTCCAAGATGAAATTCTTTTGAACATTATTTGTGACAATTCCCCAACTCCCGTCCCAGAAATTTAGCACCACATAGTCCGCAGGGTTGCTATTGTCCGCGAGATTGACATTGTCATAAACCAATGCTTCTCCATTGTCCCATGCGAAGACTCCTTCGACATCTTTATCTGACAATCCTATGTACGGAATTAAAGTGCCTATCTGAGATCTTAAAAATTCATTTTCTGCAGCGCTTTCGATTGAAACCAAATGTCCACCTTCTGCGATGGCCGCTGCACTTGCTACAGGCCAAGTGGCGATGTTGTCTGACATAAAGTAATCATTGCCATTGAATGAACCAAGAGAGGTGAATTGGAAAGCAAAAGTATTGTACTGAATTGTAAACAATAAAAGGGAAATGGCAAGAATATTTTTCATAACTAAAATTTAGGGGTAACTAGTTTTAATGAAAATGAATCGCAATTGATTATTTGATCAATTAAGGAGTAGTTTGAGTTATGGGTATCTTATTAACCTTTATGTAAAAACATGGCCAAAAGTTGCAAAATCACATATTATTGATTATTTAATGTGACAGGATGAATTGAAAATTATTTAATGACAAAGCAGCCTTTTGTTGTTAAATTGCATTGTATAATTGAACTAAATAAATAGTATGAAAAATTTTATGATTTTAGGTAGTGCAATTCTTGGGGTCTTAATGATGATGTCCTGTGATGGAATTGATTGTAATTGCGGCGAACAAATTCCTTTTTTCGATTTTGGTAAAATAGAGTTTCGGTCTACAGAACCCACTGATTCAATTGTTGGTCTAAGTGATGTTTATGATTTTGAACTAATATTAGAAGACGTTGAATATTTGGCAAATGATGATCATAATTTTCACTATGATTTTTCCTTATTTCCATCAGCTTATGCTTGTACATGTATAGAAAATGGGTGGGAAGGATTGAAGTTTCCACTTGATGGTTTTAAATTGACAAGCAATAATAATTGGGCCGATACACTTCTTGCAGGAGCAGATTTAGGTCACTTACTATTAACGGATATTTTCGAAAATGAGGATTACAAACCTGTCTCAGATTTATTGGAGGAAGAACGACTTTTAAGCCCATATGATTTCAATCGCTTTCGAATTACCGATCGACCTAGACAAGATATGGAGCATATTCTAACTTTAGAATTTCAAAAATCAAATGGAGTAAATGTATCCATAGAACTGCCTGCTGCGGAATGGGAATAATGATTCCTATATAAATTGTTTTTACTTCCAAAAGGAAAGAACCCATAATGCTGTTTGCACAGTTTTATGGGTTTTTTGTTGAATAGATTCTATCCAAGGCCTTTGTATTTATTGTATACGAAAGACATTATTCAGCCTTAGCAAGGTTCTCTTGAAATAGTTTTCCCAATTATTGTATTTTGAGGACAAAGAAAATAATCTAACACGTTTTTAATATCAAATAAAACAAAGATGTCAGAACAAGACGAACTCGCAAGGGCGGTTTATGATAAAATGATGGAAAAGGATTTTTGTAGCCAATGGTTGGGAATAGAACCCGTAATCATAAAAGAAGGATATTGTAAAATCCGTATGAAAGTCAGAAAAGAAATGCTCAACGGTTATGGCATATTACATGGTGGAATGGCATTCACTTTTGCCGATTCTGCATTTGCATTTGCGTCCAATTCTTACGGACGCTTGGCGGTCTCTATTAACGGAAATATGAATTACGCCAAATCAAGCAAAGAAGGAGATTCTATTATTGCTGAAGCGAAAATGTTGACCTTAAGTCATAAAACAGCTGATTTTGATGTAAATGTAATAGATGAAAAAACGGGTAAAATACACTATTACTTTAGAGGAACGGTCTACAGAAGTAGCAGAAGTGTTTTAGCTGTTCAATAGTCGTATTTAATTGAAGAACATTTAGATTCTTTTTATAAATTTGCATGCGCATTTAACAAGATTAAGAAAACTAATTTATTAGAATGAAAGGATTTGTAAAAAAAGAGATGATCAAAGAAGGGCTTTGCGAAATTACCTTTTCTCACCCGGCTCATAATTCTATGCCAGGCTATCTTTTAAAGGAGTTGGAAGACGCTATCAACCAAGCAGGAACGGATGATTCGACAAAGGTCATTATTTTGAAAAGTGGGGGAGAGCGGACCTTTTGTGCAGGGGCTAGTTTCGAAGAATTGATTGCTGTGCAAGATATGGAAATGGGTAAAAAATTCTTTATGGGTTTTGCAAATGTCATCAATGCTTGTCGCAAATGCCCAAAAATAATCATCGGCAGAGTGCAAGGGAAAGCAGTTGGAGGGGGCGTTGGTTTGGCATCCGCAGTTGACTATTGCTTGGCAACAAAATACGCATCAATCAAATTAAGTGAATTAAATTTAGGCATCGGACCCTTTGTGATCGGACCTGTGGTAGAACGCAAAATAGGGGTTTCTGCATTTTCTCAACTATCCTTAAATGCCAATGAATTTCAGTCGCCAGAATGGGCGCGTCAAAAAGGATTGTATGCAGAAGTTTTCGAGTCGACAGAAGCATTGGATGAAGGTGTCCTGAAAATGGCTGATTACTTATTGTCAACCAATCCTGTTGCACAAACACAACTCAAAGAAGTGTTTTGGAGAGAAGCAACACACTGGGATACTTTGTTGGAAGAACGAGCAGAGAAAAGTGGAAAGCTCGTTTTGTCAGATTATACAAAATCGGCACTAGCTAAATATGCGAACTAGAATAAAAATATAACCATTGCAAGGAATAACTTTTGGTTTTTATTTAAAACGCATCATGATATAATCGTGCACCTTGCTTAAAGTCAAATTGGTTGTAGCTGGTCCTGTGCGAATGTAGAAAATTTCTTCATTCCCATTTTTCAAGTAAGCAGGAATTGTACCGGCTTCGCAATCGACTCGCAAAACATTTTTTCCATCAATTTCTTCTACTTCAGAATTAATGAATTGGGTATGCAATGTCCCAATTTTATCCTTGATAAGTTTGTTAAGATGTAGCAATACCTTGTCTGCATTTGCAAATTGATCTTCTTTTAAACCAAGAATTTCTTGTTCATCATTTACACCAACCAATAAGGTTCCACCTTCAGAATTTAAAAATGCGGCAATGGTTTTTAGAGAAGCATGCTCTATCGCTTTGTCTTTCTTGTTGATATGAATATTCCAACGCAAAGAAGATTTGAATTCTATGTGTTCCGTCTCTCCTTCATTAATCAAGTCCTTGGTGGCCGTGAGTTCTCTCGAACGAAGATAGTTTGTAATCTTAACTGCCAAGGCACGAATTACTTTTAAGGAAGTATTGGGCGAAACTTTTTCACCATCAAACAAACCTTTGCCACAAATCAAGTAAGCGCTTGAATCTCCTTTTGAGCGAACAGTACCTGTTCTTAAATTCCGATTGATGATTCCTATTTCGCCAAATAACTCACCAGGAAACAAAGACTTAGAATTTGCATTGGGTAAAGTCAATTTGAACTTCCCATTTTCTACCAAGAACAAATATTCTGCTTCTTGGTTTTGTGAAAAAACCGCTTCATTATCTGCATAATTCTGACGTTTAGAAATACCGATGATTTCTGCTAATTCATTTTCATTTAGATTTTTGAAAATGGAATTTCTCTGGAAAAGTTTATTATCAATACCTGTTGACATAAAGATTAATGTTTTTGTAAATATTGAGAATCATGGAGCTTAAAAATAATGATCCCACATATACGGCACAAAATAAATAGAACCGCGGACAAATTTTGTGTTATTCTTGACATCAAAAGAATTTATTTGCTGTTCTATTTAATACATCCACTATTTAAATAGAGACCTTGTAAAATTTATCCGTAATTTTGACCCAAGATGAAAAAAGTAAACGAATTAATAAATCTTTTGGACTTAGAAAAGATTGAAGAAAATTTTTTTAGAGGACAAAACTACCAGGCGCCTTGGAAAAGAATATTTGGTGGACAGGTTTTGGCTCAATCCTTACACGCTGCTTATCAGACAGTTCCATCGGATCGATTCGCACATTCCATTCATGGCTATTTTATTTTGAGTGGAGATATATCGACTCCAGTTGTATATGAGGTAGATAGAATTAGAAATGGAGGAAGTTTTACAACGCGTAGAGTAGTCGCGATTCAGAAAGGGCGGCCTATCTTTAATATGTCCGCTTCGTTTCAATTAAAACAAGAAGGATTGGATCATCAAATAAAGATGCCAAATGTACCAGATCCAGATTCTTTGATTTCAGATGTTCAAATGGCAGAACGTTTTAAAGAAAGCAGTCCTGAATTGTATAAAAGATATTCAATCGATCGACCCTTTGAATTTAGGCCAACCAATTACATTGATCCCACTAACCCAACAGATCAAGAACCTTACCGGTGCATATGGATCAAAGCGGTAGAAAAAATGGGAGATGACATAAGGATGCATCAGGAGTTTTTGACTTATGCCAGTGATTATGGATTATTGGGAACGGCCATTTTGCCGCACTGGAGCAAGGTTCAAGAACACGATATGTTTTTTGCAAGTCTTGATCATGCCATGTGGTTTCACCGTGATTTTAGAATTGACGATTGGTTGCTGTATGCCTTAGATAGTCCGAGTGCATCTAATTCAAGAGGATTTGCCAGAGGAAATATTTTTAATCGATCTGGAAAATTAGTAGCTTCGGTAGTGCAAGAAGGCTTGATGCGGAAAAGTAAAGTGTAGGGAGTAAGCCCTAAAAATTAAACAAAACAATGTCTACTATTTCAAGAAAATGACCTCATTCTTAAAATACCTTTCAATACTATTCTTCTCTTTCCTGGGTTGGCAGCAAAGTGCTACTGCACAAGAAGAACCTAGCTCCGTGGATGCCACTGCGTCAATTGACACGATCATTGTTGGTTATACCAAGGCAGCTCCTTTTATTATTACTGATCAAGAAAATTTGGAAGGGATTAGTATTTGGCTCTTCGAGAATATTGCAAAGGAGCTGGGCTTAGTGTATGAGCTAAGACCGATGATTTTTGGTGAAATGATTGATGCATTAAATGAAGGGACCATTGATATGAGTATCAACCCTCTGACCATTACTGGTGAACGGGCAAAACATATGGATTTTTCTTTGCCTTTCTATGCTTCCCATTCAACGGTAGCGATTGTAGAACATGGAGCTTTGCATAAATTTTTACATTTGCTGACTTCCGTTTTATCCTATAATTTCCTAAGTGCCGTTTTATTATTGATCATCGTTATTTTCATCTTTGGCTGGATTGCTTGGTATTTTGAACACAAGGAAAATCCTGCTCAATTCAGAACAGGGATGAAAGGAGTTTGGGATGGGGTTTGGTGGTCGGTAGTGACCATGACTACCGTTGGATATGGAGATAAAGCGCCGCGGAGTAGAGGTGGAAAAATGATCGCCTTAATCTGGATGTTTTCTGGTTTGATTTTTATCTCAGGGTTTACCGCGAGTATTGCTTCTTCGTTGACCGTTGAGCAATTGCATTCGAATTTTGATAATATTGCTGATTTTAAAAACAAACCGATAGGATGTGTGAAGTCTACGAACTCTGCGAATTTTTTAAGAAGGAATTTTTTTAAAAATGTAACGCTGTCTGATGAATTAGTTGATGGGTTGCGATTATTGAAGGAAGATAAAGTAGCAGGTTTTATTTATGATGAACCGCTATTGCGTTACAGAATTAGCAATGACAAGGAATTTGAAGATTTGGAAATAATGCCTATTCAATTTAATTTGCAATTCTATTCATTTGGATTTTCAAATGACAGAAGAGCATTAGAAAAAGCAGTATCCCAAGAGATTGCAATTTTAACGGAATCCTTAGAATGGAGGGTGCTTTTGTCAGAGTATGATTTAGGGGAAGAATAGCGATAAGTAAATTATTGTTCATCTTTTTTAATCTCCTGATCCAATATCATTTGCAAATCAACATGTTTGTCAATTAATTCAATTGCTCGTTTGACTTTCCATGGAGTAGAGGTGTTAATCTTCACTTCAATTCTACTGATTTTCACCACCGATCCATAAGTATCCAAGGCAGTAGTCAAGATTGGAATTTCATGCGCTTGCAAATAAGGATCTCGTAAATCTTCTTCTCGGTACCAAGTTTCATGTCTACCATCTCCTGTGATAAGTACACCAGAAATCGGCGGCCTTTCCAAATTACTCTCCGCAGATATTTCTTTGATTTTTGCGCAAGCTTCCCTAAACCTTTTGTGACTGACCACCAACAAACTATTTTCAATAAGATTGATGTCGTCTTTATCCACCAGTGAACCTGCCATGATATTTGCCACCTGATTGTTCAATTTGTTTTGGTGAAACATTACTTTGCCATTCACAACTTTGCATACTGTTGCAATAATAGGAAAGGAAAGAGAAGGATCATAAGGAAGCAAACCAAGAAGTGGGATACCCATTTCTTTTAATTTTCCACCGACATATTTTTTTACTTGTTCGACTTTTCCTTCAATTGTTTTATTAACGATGACTCCAAGAATAGGCACTTTTTGCTCTCTGAACAATGCCAAACTCATATTCAAACGATCAATGGTATTACCAATTCCACCTTCAACAACCATCACAACTCCCGCCCCGAGTAGTTTAGCTACCACGGCATTAGACAAGTTACACACTGAGCCAACTCCGGGGTGTCCAGTACCTTCATAGACGACGACATCATGTTCCTTTTCTAATGCAGCTGCAGCAGAAAGAATGTCTTGAACGTAATCAAATTTTTCAGGATTATCTAGAAAAGCAGAAGTTGCTCCTCTTCCCAGAATTACTGGGCTATGGATGGCTGGCTCCACCTTAATGTCCAATAGTTTAGAAAAAAGCACGGCATCTTTATCTGCAATTTTGCCATCAATGGTCAATGATTTTTGACCAACAGGCTTGCAATAGCCAACATTCAAGCCCATCTTTTTCAAGTTAGCAACCAATCCGAGTGTTGAAGTTGTTTTTCCTTTATGTTGGCCCGTAGCCGCTACAAATATTTTTTTTACCATGGAAGTGTCTATTTGAATGGCAATTTAATTTTTTTCATTTGATAACTAAGATTCTTCTCTGATTTTTTTTCAGAAACGGTAGAACCTAGACCTGATAAAAGTCTTCTTCTTTTCCTATTAAAGTAGTTAATTCAACAACATGGCCGTCTGGGTCATTGATATATAAGGAGTGAAAATAGTGGTGATCTTTGAAAGTATATTTGAGATTCAAACTTTCGAAATGTTTGCGGGCCAATTCAAAATCTGTATTGGATACGTTAAAGGCAAAATGATCAATGCTGTCTTTCTGTTGGTCTTGATTTTCACTTTGTGGAAACAAGGCAATACCTGTTTGACCAGCCAGGAGAAAGATGGGGAATTCCCCCCATTTCTCTAATTTGTATTTTTTCAAACCAAGGACTTTGATATACCAATCTGCAGATGCGTTTAAATCTTTGACTGTAATTCCTACATGATCCAATCCTTTTATTTGAAAGTTTGGCATTTGATATCGGCTTAAATAATTTTCTTCAATGCTTCAATAAGTGCAGCCGTAGATTCTGCAGTACCAATGGTAATTCTAACACAACCTGGTGCTCCGAAATTAGCTGATGGCCGTACCATAATCCCTTCCTGCAATAACTTTTGTACAAAATCCTCCGCGTCCATTTTTGGTCGGACCAAAATAAAATTAGCTTGTGATTCCCAATAGTGCAAACCCATTTCATCAAAAGCCTTATATAAAATAGTTTTTTGCTCCTTATTATTGGAAACCGTATGGTGAAGAAAATCTTTGTCTTTTAATGCACCAATACTTGCCGCTAAAGTCAGTTTATTGACAAGAAACGGCTTGCATATGTGTCGTATGTAAGAAGAAATCTCCAGAGTAGAGTAGGCGTAGCCAGAACGAACAGAAGCCAAGCCATAAGTCTTGGAAAAACTATTCAACCCGATTACACGTCTGCCTTGCGCCACATATCGCTTTGCTGTAGTAAAATCAGGAGCATCCGCATAATGGTAATAAACTTCATCTAGTACAATTACGACATGCTCAGGAATTCGGGCAATTAATTCATCCAATTGATCTTGTGGAATGTATGTCCCTGTTGGATTATTTGGAGTGGTCAAAAATAAAAGTCTGGTCTTATCATTTATCGCTGCTAAAATGGATTCAGTGTCAATGGAATAATCCGGCTCCAATAATCTGACATCATGGACTTTTGCACCTTGCCATCTGGAAAACATTTCATAAGGTAAAAAGCATGGACTCGAAACGATAGCTTCCAAATCTTCATTCATAAAAGCACGAATGATTAATTCCAATACTTCAGATCCCGAATTGCCACATATAAATTGATCACTTGCAAGCTCACCATTATAAAATTCGGATAAAGCTTCCTGCAATGCTGCGGTTGTTCTGTCCGGATACTCATTCAGATTTTTGATGTTTTCTTTAATAGCGGATATCGCTAAGGGCGAAGTGCCCAAAAGGTTTTCGTTAGAAGAGAGTTTGTATATTTTTTTGTTCAAACCCTTTAACTCATCCTTGGTGATTCCTCCTTTATAGGTTCTTTTGAGTTTTAAATAAGGCTTAAAAATAGAGATCATTTCTTTATCTAATTTCATAAATAATTTGGTTTGGCAACTATTCGATAAACAGTGCAAATGTAGCCTTTTAACAGAATAAATAACTATTTAGTTTTGCCAAAACTGGCCAGACAAGGAATCCTTTCAATAATGTTGGATTTTTTAGAATTTAGTTCTTTGGTTTTAGCGCTCAATAAGTTCAAAAATTCATATTGGAATCTATTTGTGTCTGATTTACACTTAGTTACGTATTTGAAAAGAAAAGTTAAAAAGAATAACCCTTTACCAATTTTTACGTACTTATTTATAGGATTTTTTACATTAAGCTTACTTTCCTTCCCCTTTTTAAGTGATAAGTTGCTAATGAATTCCTAATTTTGCGCCATCATTTATTTGTACGTTTAAACCGTCTTTATGAAAGAGATTAAGAAACAAATTCAACTCAGCAATCTACAGCCTGCTGCACTCGTTGAAAAAACCATTACGCTTGGTCAGGGAAAACTGAGCAGTACTGGTGCTTTAGCTGTGAAAACTGGAAAATTTACGGGCAGATCTCCAAAGGATCGATTTATAGTGAAAGACAGCATCACTACTGATTTAGTAGATTGGGGTGACATCAACTTGCCTATATCTGCCAAAAGTTATGATGCATTATATGATCAGATTATTGATTATGCCAATAGCCTCGACACCGTTTATGTTAGAGATGTTCATGCTGGTGCAAATCCAAATTACAGATTGAATGTAAAGGTTTTCACAGAATTTCCTTGGCAGTCTATTTTTGCGTACAATATGTTTTTGAGACCTTCATCAAGAGATCTTGAAAGCTTTGAAGCGGACTGGAAAGTGTATTCTTTTCCTGGCGTTTTAGCAGATGCATCAAAACACGGAACCAGACAAGAGAATTTTTCCATTATTAATTTTACAGAAAAAACAATCATCATTGGTGGAACCGCTTACACAGGTGAAATCAAAAAAGGTGTTTTCTCTGTATTGAATTTCTTGTTGCCTACTGAAAACAATGTTTTACCAATGCACTGTTCTGCCAATGTTGGCAATACAGGAGATTCTGCATTGTTCTTCGGTTTATCAGGAACAGGTAAAACAACTTTATCAAATGACCCAGCCAGACGATTGATTGGTGATGATGAACATGGTTGGTCAAAAGAGTCTGTATTTAATTTTGAGGGAGGTTGTTATGCAAAAACCATAGACCTTTCTGCAACGAAAGAACCACAGATATTTAGTGCCATCAAATTTGGTGCTTTATTGGAAAATATTGGTTTTGAAGCTGATGGCTGCACCGTTGATTATGAAGACGTTTCGATCACTCAAAATACCAGAGTGAGTTATCCGATATATCACATCGATAATATCATGTACAAATCAAGAGGTGATTTACCAGAGAATATTTTCTTCTTGACTTGTGATGCATTTGGAGTATTGCCTCCGATCAGTAAGTTGACACCAGAGCAAGCCATGTATCATTTCATTTCAGGGTATACCGCTAAGATTGCTGGTACGGAAGTCGGAGTGAATGAGCCAAAAGCAACTTTCTCTGCATGTTTCGGTGCACCTTTCTTACCATTGAACCCAACAGTTTATGCGGAGTTATTGGGAGAGAAAATTAAAAAAGGAAGTCGTACCGGTGATGGAACAATCAATGTATGGTTAATCAATACCGGTTGGACTGGTGGAGCTTATGGAGATGGCAATAGAATTGAATTGTCTTTCACTAGAGCAATGATCAAAGCAGCGTTAAACGGCGAATTGAATAAAGTAGATTATCATATTCATCCTGTTTTCAAATTGGCCATTCCTAAAAAATGTCCAGATGTGCCTAATGCTGTTTTGAATCCAAGAGATACTTGGAGAAATGAAGGCGAGTACGATAGCACGGCTAATAAATTGGCTCAACTGTTTTCTGATAACTTTGAGAAATACAAAGATAAAGCGAACAAAGAAACCATCGAAGCTGGCCCAGCGCTGATCTAAAATTAGTAATACAAATTGATACATAAAAAGGAGACTGCAAATATTGTGGTCTCCTTTTTTATTAGCAATTTTTACCAAATGACGCTTGCTAATGCATAAGTATTTGCCTATATTTGTTTACAACAACAGTTGTTTAACACATATATGGGAATCAAAGAAGCAATACAACAATCAAAATTCAGTTCTGAGCACCACAAAGCCATTGTGAATATCTTGTTCACAGCGAATTGGCTAGATACTAAAATAAAAGAAGTGCTGAATCCTTTTGGAATTACCCACATCCATTTCAACATTCTAAGGATTTTGGCCGGAGCCAAAGAAAGACCACTTTCTGCAAATGAGATCAAAGAGGTCATGGTCTTCAAAGGATCTGATGTCACTCGTTTGATAGACCGATTGATATTGAAAGGATTGGTAGAGAGAGTAACTTGTCCAGAAAACAGGAGGAAGGTCAATATTTCTATTTCTGCTCAAGGTTTGACTTTGTTGAAAAAGGTCAATAAGCAAATGGATGTTTACTTTAAAAAACAATTTTCTAATAAATTAACCGCTGATCAAGCAGAAAGCTTAAGCAGTTTTTTAGATATGCTAAGAGAGGGATAAAATCAAAAAGATGATTTTATTTCTGTAAAAAAAAATAAAAATATGATGAATCTAAGATCCATAAAAAAAGTGATGCCGGCTTTTAAAGTCGATATGGGAGGAATCGTTTTAGATCAATCTTTGCCAGCTCAAGGAGTTGACCAAATTGATCCGTTTTTATTGGTCCATCACTTGGAACTAAGTTATGATGCTGGAACAGATCACAGAACGGTTGGCGTTGGACCGCATCCGCATCGCGGCTTCGCACCGGTTACTTTTGTTTTCCAGGGAGGAGTGCACCACAGAGATTCCTTGAATACCAGCAGCATTATTTACAAAGGTGGAACGCAATGGATGAATGCGGGTAAAGGCATAGTTCACTCCGAGCGACCTCCATTAGAAGTAGCACGGGATGGTGGAACTTGGGAGATTATTCAATTTTGGGTAAATGTTCCTTCTAAATACAAAATGAAAGATCCCTATTATAAAGGTTTGACTTATGAGGATACTCCTTCTATTTGTAGTCCGGATGGATTGGTGAAATTGGGCGTTGTTTGTGGAGATTATTATGGAACAAAAGGAAAGGTAGAATCTTATACGCCGATTCAAGCGTTCAGACTTGAATTTGAAAAGGGAGGTGAAATTAAAATTCCGATCCCAAAAGACCACAATGCTTTCGTTTATCAGTTAGATGGTCAATTAAAAATAAATGACAATCAGACGATTGTGGCAAAGGATTTGACGTGGTTAGAAAACGATGGGGACGAAATTACGCTGAAAGCATTGGAGAATACGCGAGCAATTGTACTCGCAGGCGTCCCGATCAAAGAAGAAATAGCCACTTATGGACCTTTTGTGATGAATACCCAAGCGGAAATTTTACAAGCGATGAGAGATTATCAAAAAGGAGATATGGGGCAATTGGTTGAAAATTTTGATTAAAAAATCCTGATGAAAAGAAGAAGTTTTGTTCAAAATGTTAGTGCTGGATTTATGGGAACGTTTTTAGTGCCGGGTTGGTACAGTCAAAACTTCTTCCCAAGCCAGCCTGAATCTTTTAAAATAGCAGTAGAAGCTGGTCAAAACCAGATCAGACATGGCGCATTAAGTCTTCCGCAAGTGGGGAAATCCTCTTTTACAACACCATTTAAATGGCTGGGTGAAATTAAAAGGAATCTATTTTTTGGAAAAGGTTTTCAAAGAGATTCTTCTGATTCTGATATTGAAATCATCTCCGTTCTTTTTAAAAATCCCATTACGGATATTGAGGAACCGATTCAAATTCAATTAGACAAAGAAGGCATAACAGTCCTTTTTGAAGAAGATCATTTTTATGAAAAAAAAGCAGACGGAATTGTAGCAATTGCTCATAAGGAAGAAGCCAATGTGAAAATGTATTATGGCCAATTTCGGGCATCTGAAAGCTTTGGTCTTGATTGTAATAATAACGCTGAATATTTCATTTATAACCTCGGAGGAGAGTTGTTATTGAATGATTCAGAGCAATTGGCTTTTAATGAAGGATTTGGATTTAGTAAGATAGATAAAATTAATTTTACTATTTTAGTGCCAACACAAGTATTGATTATAGAAACTTTTTAATTATAATTTATAAAATCTAAACACTATGGATAAACCAACAGTAGCAGGAAAGAGTCCGGTCAGAGTAGAATTGGAAGCAGGGAAAAGATACGCATGGTGCTCATGTGGGAATTCTGCGAACCAGCCTTATTGCGACGGAGCTCATAAAGGAACTTCTTTTACACCTCTTGTATTTGTAGCAGAAGAAACCAAAACGGTTAGCTTATGTCTTTGTAAAGCAACCAAGAATCCTGGGTTTTGCGATGGCGCTCATAAAAATCTAGATTAAAGAAAATGCTATAGTGTATATTTCTTTTTAATGAATAAAGAGTATACATTTTTATGTCCCTCACACAAAAGGCAGTAAGTTAAATCTTGCTGCCTTTTTTATTCTACCACTTATCTATATCAACAATCCCATTCTTTCCAATTCCTCAAATTTATTTGGCTCCAGTTTCAGTACAACCATTTCCATTTTTTTATTAATGGTATGAACGAAATTCGAATGTTCAATGAACTGATTAAGAAAGGTGAAAATGCTTTTGTCAAATAGCTCTTTGTATAAATCAACGGTCCAGCTCTGTGTTCCTCTTGTGAAAATGAATTGCTTATGGTGTTCTGAAATTTCAGTTCCAGAAATTGCATCAAAAAATAAATTTTCTGGATCCAACTCTTGGCAGCTTTTAATTAGATTCAAATAATTCTGGACATCATCGAAATGTTCTGGATCAGTTATTCTTGTATTGATCAATTGATGGGCTGGGACCAATTCCGTCAAGCCTTGTCTTTTATCTATATGAATCGTTGAATCATTTTTCATTGCTTCAGCTAAAGCAGAAGGAGAACCAAGAAAAGGTTCTAGACTTTGAGCAATGATTCCTTCAAATCTTCCTGGAATTTTATATCCATTTTCTTTTTCATCAAAAACCAAATAGCTTGTACCAACAGCACTTTCATTAACAGCTACTTTGTTATGATTACTATTAAAGTTTTCTGCATTTATAAATTGAAAAGAGCCCCAATAATATACCTCAAAATGTAGATTCTTTTTGGGAGCCAAGTAGGGAACTATAATTTGTTGGTATGTTTTTAAATCAGTCAACTAGAATATTTAGTATTGGTTGAAATGGCATTCTAGAAAGCTTAGTCTATATAGATGCATTTGCAAGTTAAAGATACACATTCTTAACTTCGTAAGTTCAGGAACTAATAAATCGTATAAATGTGAATTATCCGGAAAACCATGTAAAAGTAGGATCGTCGGTTTGCCTTTGTTTTCGTATATATTCGTATTAATTGAATAATCTTTGAACTTGATAAGTTTGTTTTCCATAGCTTGCTTTTTTATATTTTAGTTCTCAATGGTAGGTAGCTGCTTTACCAAAAAAAAGAAGATTGCGAATACAACTTTAATCCTATTCCAAGCACCATCTAATTAAGATACCTATTATAGATCATAGAAAAACAATCGAACTACTAATGAACGAGAAATACTTCGTGTTCACGACTTTCTTCTTTTTTACCATTTTAATTTCATATGGTCAACCCCTTCCTTGCGAAGATCCACCAGTCATGACTTCATTTTGTGAGGACGCTTGTATCATTTGTGATATTGATGGCTTTACCGGACGGCACGAATCCAATATTGTAGGGGAATCTCCTCCCGGCTTCGAAGGGGAATGCACCTTTTTCGCGCATAATATGCAATGGATTGCCTTTATTGCTGGAAGTACTAACCTTTCAGTAGAATTATCCGTTTCCAATTGCCAAAACGGTGATGGTTTAGAATTCGGATTGTATAAAGGGGACGATTGTGAAAACTTGGAGAGAATTTCAAATTGCTTTGGTGGAGTAACAGGAACTATCTCGCCAGGACAAAGTGGGACAATTACAAATATAGAGCCTTTGCAAGTAGGCCAGTATTATTACATTGTGATGGATGGAGCCAGAGGAGACAATTGCGACTGGACCTTTGATGTAGTAGAAGGAAGCACCCAAGTATCACCACTAGAAAATTCTGGTATCATTCAAGGAGACGATTTGGTTTGTCCGAATTTGATCCAACAATATTTTGTTGATCCACCATCAGGAGCGACCTTTTTTGAATGGACAGTGAATGGAGCAATGCAAAATACCGATGCAACTGATTTGGATTTTACTTTTCAAAATGATGGATCTTATCAAGTCTGTGTTACAGCAAAAAATGCCTGTGATGAAGGCCCTCCAAGTTGCTTTACCGTACAGGTGGAAAGCATTCCTGTAACAGAAATTGTTGGAATACTTTGCGATGGAGACTCTTTTGAAGTTGCAAATACTGTTTTGTCTGAAGGAGGTTTCTATCAATTCGATCTTTTCAACCAAGATGGCTGCGATAGTTTAGTCACAGTTCTTTTAACGGAGATTGAAACACCCGTTTTAAATCTTGAGCTGGAAATCTGTGATGGAGACACCTTATTTATTGGCGGCAATCCATATACATCGACTGGGGTTTACCAAGAAATTTTACAATCAGTACAAGAATGTGATAGCATCATTAATCTTGATTTATTTACCATAGTTTGTAATATTTCAAGTACCGAAAATCCAATACCTGTGATTTGTAACGGAGAATCTTCTGGGAATATTGAATTCGAGATAGATAATGGAACTCCGCCATTTACTTATTCTTGGGAGGAATTGAATGGCGCCTTTTCTGGTTCAGGAAATATTTCTTCGTTGGGAGAAAATACACTTATTGATAATATTCCAGCAGGAACTTATGTCATTACAATTGATGATGGTTTTGGAAATTTTGATATCATCCTTACTGAGGTGAC
>CALIAG010000548.1 GCA_938041325.1 uncultured Saprospiraceae bacterium
ACTCAATAACTTGGACAGCACTGCCTATTATGCAGACAGAAATGCCAAAAGTTTAAAAGAACTAGGTTTTAATGTGAATTTTTCACCAGCAGTTGATTTAGATTTGAATCCTAAAAATCCAGTTATTGGTAAGTATGAACGGAGTTATAGCAAAGATCCTGAAATCGTAATAAATCATTCAAATGTCTGGATCAAAGCGCACGAAGCACAAGGCATTTTATCCACCCTCAAACATTTTCCAGGTCATGGATCTTCCGACGCCGACTCCCATGAAGGATTCACAGACGTAACGGCTTATTGGCAAGAAGTAGAATTGACTCCTTTTAAAGAGATTCTACAAAAAGACCAACTCGTTGCGGTAATGACCGCCCATGTTTTTAATGCAAAATTAGATTCCTTATTTCCAGCAACACTTTCGCCAAAAGTCATTGATCAATTTTTAAGAAAAGATTGGAAATTCAATGGACTTGTTTTTTCGGATGACTTGCATATGAATGCAGTCAATGAACTATTCGATTTCAAAACCATCATCAAGCGTTCCATTCTATCTGGTGTAGATATTTTAGTTTATGGCAACAACTTGAAGTATGATGAAAATATTCCTGAAAAGACAACGAGTACTATTTTGGAGTTGATAAAAAATGGCGAATTATCAGAGAGTCGGATCAAGGAATCCTATGAAAGAATAATGGAGGTGAAAAGAAAGTATTAGCATTGACCTAAATGGTTCATTTGTAATATTACAGGATTCGGCACTTTAATATTTGAGAAAAGCGTTTAGAAAATACAATTCACCGAAAAATTTATGGACTGAAAATGAAGAGAACAATTATTTTATTAGCGCTATTAAAATTAATAACAGTTGAAATCATTGCCCAAAAAAATAGTAGAACTTTTATTTTTGGACATAGTTTAATCCACCACGAATTTCAGGTCAATCCAACTCCAAGCCAAGAAACATCGGTTCCACATTGGTTGCACTTTTTAGCAGAAGAAGCCAATCACGAATTCGCAGTGAGTGGACAATATGGGTTTTTACCACAACATGCCAATCTACCTCCAATTGCACAATGGGGATTTGACTTTGTAGAAGGCATCTGGGACTCAGACAATGTTCCTTTTTCAGAAGCCAATTTCAATAATATCTTGATCACTCCAGGTAATTTTATTCAATGGCAAGGCCCAAACGAAAATTACCCGATGGACAACATTTCACCATTGAGTGCGACCAATACGATTTTTGATTGGTGCACAAATCAGGAAGATTCCTTGGTCTTTTACATTTATGAAAATTGGCCGGATATGGCTTCTTACCTGAATAGTGGTTTCCCTCCATCTGCAAGCGAATGGGACAATTATAATGAATACCTCAATGATGATTTCCACAACTGGTTTTTAGAATACCATGATGCTTTGATCCAAAATTTTCCCAATTCATGTATCCGGATGATTCCTGTCGGTCCAAGCATTTCGAAATTACTCCAGCAATCTCCTTTTGATCAAATACCAATAGAAGATTTGTATGAAGATGATGCGCCTCATGGCAGAGCAAGCATTTACTTTCTGGCCTCCTTGACTACTTACATGGCGATCTACGAAGAGAAAGCTCCATCTTCTTATCAGGTGGATCCAATCGTCCATCCCATTATTGCTGACAACTATCAAACAGCTGTTGATTTTATCTGGAATGAAATAAATAATTTTGAAAACGCCAATGGAGAGAATCGTGTTTTCTGTTCACCACCTGTGACTGTATCAGCAGAACATCTATTCACAAAAGATGAAATTAAAGTAGTTCCAAATCCGGTCAATGACTTGTTAACAATAGAAGGTGTTTTTGAAGACCATTCAGTTGAGGTTTTTAATGTAAACGGTGCTAAATATGCATCTGCGATAAATGTAGCTCAAGAAAAAAATACAATTGATTTAAAATCATTGCCTAATGGAATCTATATTTTGATAGGTAGAAAAGACAATGAAATATTGTATCGAAAACGCATTGTAAAAATGAATAACTAAATGGATTTACAAGAAAACAAGAAAAATGCAATTGCTTTTTACAAAATGGCGTATGAAGGCAATCCTAAAAAAGCCATAGACTTATATGTTGGGGATGAATATATCCAACACAATCCAGATGTAGCAAATGGGACAGAAGGTTTTATTGCTTACTTTGAAAGAATGCAAAAAGAGTATCCTGAAAAGTCTATTGAGTTTGTCCGCTGTATAGGGGAAGGCAATTTGGTGTCTTTGCATACGCATCAAACCTGGCCTGGGAATGATCAATATGTGACGATGGATTTTTTTCGTTTTGATGAAAATGGTAAAATTTGCGAACACTGGGACGCTATTCAGCAGATTCCAGAGCAATCTGCAAACCCAAATACGATGTATTAAAAGGGTCTTGGCCTTAAAGATTAAATTTTTTTAAATAAAATTAAGGTTTTTTTTAAGCCTCGAATTTATTTCTATTTTTTTTAGCTAATTGTTTGTAATACAGTCATTTAGGTTTTGTGGATAGAACTAGATTCGAGGTTTTTCTATTCTTTTCTAAAAGTTTTTTCAAAATAAAATAAAAAACCTGTCCTGTTTTCAGAAGCTCAATCGTCATTGGGGTGTAATTAAATTTTTAAACATCCAAAATTCATTTAAAATGACAAGTATCCAATTAGCAATCGAGAATGTAAACGTAAATGCTTCAACTTTAGACACTGATATTTACAACACTGCAAAGGTCAATGCTTTGGTCGCAAGACTAGAAAACGTTACAGAAAATTCAGAACGACAATGGGGAAAAATGACAGCTTTCCAAATGTGCAGACATATGCTTGTTTCCTGCGAAATAGCATTGGGGAAAAGAACTTATAAAAGACAATTCATGGGACGAATCTTCGGAAAAATGATTTTGAAGAGCTTGATTAAGACTGCTGATGATTTTAGTAAAAATTCTCCAACCGCTTCCTTCTTAGTCATCAAAGAAGATGGAGATTTAGAAACAGAAAAAGCTAAATTGATTGCTTTATTAAAAGAATTTCCAGAGCAAGGTGCTGCTGAATTGGATGGAAGACTACATCCGTTTTTTGGTACGATTTCCTCAGCAGGATGGAGCCGATTGACGTACAAGCATTTCGATCATCACCTAAGACAATTCGGAGCATAAACTCTTCGCTTAAACGATAGCACATCATTCTGAAAACTTTAAATATAAAGTTTTTTGGATGTATACACGGGATGCCTTTGGGTATCCCGTTTTTATTTTTTAAAATATTTTTTGTAAATCCGTTTTCTAGGATAAAAGCCCATAAAGATTCCTGGATAGAGTAGGGCGGAGACTAAAATATTAGGTCCTTCAAAAGTAATGTCATCAATAATGTGAGAACTGTTTTCGGTAACTTTTTCAACGATGTGCTTGTGGCGCCAATAAGTTAAGCCGGGTGGCAAAACTTTCCCTTCATCCACAAAATAAGCCTGCTTCTCATCTTCAAAATCTTCTGTAATTTCACTGATCCACTCTGCTTTCAAAGGACTTTTAAAACGAATATGTACCCGATCTCCTTGCTTGGAACCCGTAAATTCTACAATCTCCATTTCACCAATCGGCGGTTTTAAGGCTTCAAAAAGCTTCAGATCAAACTGAGCCATGACTGCTTTATAATGACCATCTACTAACGTCTTAATTTTTAAATTCATAATTGTTCAACAATTTTTTAAGACTATTGTTTGGTCTATATGCCGAATAAGAAAAAATGGATGTCTAACGTATTAAAAGCTGCTGCAATTTATAATTTATTGTGGGGCGCATGGGTCATACTTTTCCCAAACCACTTCTTTATTTTAACCGGAATGGACCTGCCACGCCATCCAATGATCTGGCAAGGAATGGGAATGGTCATAGGAGTTTACGGACTTGGCTATTGGTGGGCCAGTTATGCGCCTATCCGTCACTGGCCTATTGTAGCCGTAGGTTTCCTAGGTAAGTTATTCGGACCAATAGGCTTTGTATTTAACTTTCTACAAGGAGTTGTTCCTGCATCGTTTGCCTACACGTTGATCACCAATGATTTTATCTGGTGGATACCGTTCTTTCTTATTTTGAAAGAGGTGCATCGAGGAGGTTGGGCATTGGAAGAGAGTACTTAGTATTTAGTACTTAGATCGATCTAAATACTAAATACTAAATACTAAATACTGATTACTAAGTACTGACCCTACAAACGAAGCCTCAACAAATACATATCAGCCGTCATATAAAACACAGACTTGTCCGTATTAAACGCACAATTAGAAGTCGCTTGTCCGGTCCGGATCATTCCCAACAATTCTGCACTTGGGGAAAAAATGTAAACACCACCAGGACCTGTCGCCCATATATTTCCAGCATCATCGATTTTCATACCATCCGGCAATCCTTTGTGATCTGGAACTTGGTCTGTAGCATTGTAGAAAATCTTACCATTGCTAATACTGCCATCTGATGCATGGTCATAAACCATCCAATACGCTTTTTCAGGATCACTATTTGCAACGTACAATTTTGATTCATCCGGAGAAAAGGCCAAGCCATTAGGACGAGTGAGGTCACCAGTCAACATTTTTATTTCCCCGTCTTTTGAATACCGATAAACTCCTTGCTGGTTCATTTCTTTCGTTGGATCATCAATGTAGCCTTCTAATCCATAAGGAGGATCAGTAAAATACAAATCGCCATTTTTATTGTAAACAGCATCGTTCGGACTGTCAAATTTTTTGCCTTCCCATTTGTCAACAACCGTCACAAATTTCGACTCTGGTTTGTCCAAAGGCGCATCCATTCTTGCCATTCTACGGTCTCCGTGTTGACACATCACCAACCTGCCTTCCAAGTCCAGAATTAATCCATTGGACCCCGGCTCCCCACCTCTTGCTTTCTCACCTGTATATCCGGAAGGATGCAAGTACAATTTTTTACCACCCTTTTCTGACCATTCATAAATCTTATTTGGAGGAATATCTGAGAAGATTACTTTTTGTTGTTTTTCCAACCAAAGTGGTCCTTCACTCCATTCAAAACCTTCTGCCAAAATTTCTAATTGGGCATCTTTAGGAATCAATGCATCTATCGCGGAACCTAGTCTTTCTATGGAACCAGTCGTTGGGTACTTTTTCATAGTGTTGTCAGGAGTTTCTTTTACAGGATCTGATTTAGGGTTTGGGTTGGAACAGGCAAACACAAACAATAAAAGTAAAGGGAAAAGTAATTGCTGTTTTTTCATTTTGATCATTTATTTGTCTTGAATATAATAAACTTTTTTTTTCTGACAACTTATCCCTCGAAAGGAATTCCCATTCTCAGATTAAAGTATCATATTCTAACTTGAATCTTTAAATTTGTATATTGTAACTCCTTATAAAATATCTTTCTATTATGGATGCTTACGCTAAAGTTCTTTTAATTGCTATTCCAGGATTCATCGGACTGATTTTAGTCGAATGGTTGTTTTCTTTATGGAAAGGAAAAACAGCTTTTAGAAGCATGGATACCATTTCTAGTTTGGCTTCCGGATCTACCAATACATTGAAGAATATTCTGAAATTGTCCCTTGTCATTATCAGCTATGGTTGGTTGGTAGATAAGGTAGCATTGGTAGAAATGGAGACGACTTGGTTGGTTTGGGTATTGAGTTTCATTGCGATAGATTTTGCAAGTTACTGGAGCCATCGCTTGGCGCACAGTATAAATTTCTTTTGGAACAAACATGTGATTCACCACAGTAGCGAAGAGTTTAATTTGGCTTGCGCCTTGCGCCAAAGTATCTCTGAATTGGTGAGCCTGGGTTTTATATTTTTATTCCCTGCAGCATTATTGGGATTGCCTGCGGAGGTCATCGCGGTGATTGCTCCGATTCATTTATTCGCACAGTTTTGGTACCACACCACTTTGATTCCTAAGCTAGGATTTTTGGAATACATAATCGTAACGCCTTCTCAGCACAGAGTTCATCATGCCATCAATGACGAATATTTGGACAAGAATATGGCAGCAATATTCTGTGTATGGGATCGACTGTTTGGAACCTTTCAAGAAGAGTTGGATGATGTGCCTTGTGTGTACGGTGTGAAAAGAGCCGTAGCAACTTGGAATCCTATTAAAATAAATATTCAACATATGTGGTTGCTCGCTCAAGATGCTTGGAGAGCAGAAAAATGGACCGATAAATTTAAGCTTTGGTTTATGCCAACGGGATGGAGACCTGCTGACGTCTTAGAAAAGTATCCTGTGGAGTATACGAAAGATGCGTTCACCCAAGTGAAGTATGAAACGGATGCATCCAAAGCTTTACACCTTTGGTCCTGGTTTCAATATTTAATAACAACTGGTCTGATGCTACACATGCTGATATATATATCGGAGATTTCACCGGAGCAACTTTTCGTTTACGGCATATTTTTATTTGTGATGATATATAGCTTCACGAGTTTAATGGATAAAGATAGTTATGCTTGGTGGATAGAAATAGCAAAGTCCGTATTCGGATTAGGAATTTTATACTATTATGGAGATTGGTTTTTAATCAACAATATGATTCCTTTTGGAAACATATTGATTGCAAGCTATCTCATCATTTCTGTTTTTGTAGTTGCTTATTTCGCTTTTGTTGAGTTTAAAAATTCACCAAACCCATCACAATTATCTCCTCAGAAAATTAATTCTAAAATTGGTGCGCAATAAAAAGTTTCAGCCTTTATTGGTCTCTTTTATGGCGATGTGGGTTTGCCTTTTCTTTGTGTTCTTGGTATTATTTTGTAAAACACCAAAAGAAAAATTTAAACCTCCAAATATAGTTTTCATTCTAGCAGATGATTTGGGCTATGGCGATTTAAGTCTTTTAGGACAAAAGCATTTTCAAACTCCAAATATTGACCGCCTTGCGCAAGAAGGCATGTTGTTTACTCA
>CALIAG010000549.1 GCA_938041325.1 uncultured Saprospiraceae bacterium
AAAAGATTCTTGACAGCTTCGAATATAATTAAAAGATTCGCGAAAGCGTTCAGCACGAGATTCGTAGTCAATACCCATTGCTGGATATTCATCGAAGCGGTCTCCAGAAGCGACTCCTAAAATCAATCTTCCTCCGGACAATTGATCGATTGTTGCGGCAGATTTTGCCACATGAATAGGGTAGTGCAATGGCAAAGCGATACTGCCGACTCCTAAGGCAATGTCTTTGGTTTGACCTGCAAGAAAACCCAAGTAAGTGAAGGGATCAAATGTTTGCCCAGCATCACCGAACGTAGGCACATTAAACGGAACATCTCTCACCCACAATGCTTTAAACCCTAATGCCTCTACAAGTTGTGCGCGTTCCAAGTGCTTGTCCATTGTCGGAACAGGGCTCTTTGCGTATTTTTCTATTGGAATCACCATTCCCAAACTCAATTGATCTGGTTTGAAAACACTATTAAAGCCTTTGTTGATTGGTTCAAATGTATTCATAATACTTAGATTGAAATGTTTTCTAAAATAAACATTTCAATTATTGAATTTGGTTTTTTGTTTAAAAGTCTTCCAGAACAATTTTTCCTTTTGCCTTCCCAGTCTCTAATAATTGGTGGGCCTTTCTGATATTCTTTGAATTTATTTTACCAAAATGCTGTCCTACTGTAGTTTTGATCATCCCTTGGTCTATGAGCTTTGATACTTCATTTAGGATATTGTGTTGCTCGATCATATCTGGCGTCTGAAACAAAGACCTTGTAAACATTAGTTCAATATGCGTAGAAACAGCCTTGCCTTTAAAGGGCATTACATTTAAAACTTTAGGATCATCAATGAATCCAAACTTTCCTTGTGGTTTTACTACTTTTACGATTTCGTCTATATGTTGTTCAGTTGCGTTTAAACTGATGACATATTCTGCTTCAGGTAAATTGTATTTTGTAAATTCTTCACTCAATTTATGTCTGTGATTAATCACATGATCTGCACCTAACTCTTTAAGCCAAGCAGTCGTTTCATCTCTGGATGCAGTTCCTATGATTTTCAATTTGGTCAATTTTTTTACCAATTGAACAAGTATAGAACCAACTCCGCCAGCAGCACCAATCACCAAGATGCTTTTTTCAGGATTATTTTTTTCTACCTGCATTCTATCAAAAAGCAATTCCCATGCAGTTAGGCTGGTGAGTGGCATAGCAGCAGCAGCTCCAAAAGACAAACTTTTGGGTTTATATCCTACAATTCTTTCATCAACCAGTTGGTATTCTGCATTGCTGCCAGACCGCTTCAAATCTCCTGCATACCAGACTTCATCTCCGACCTTAAATAAACTCACTTCAGGGCCAACTTCTTTTACAACACCTGTTGCATCCCATCCAATTATTTTCCATTCTCCCTCACTGGGTTTTACTCCTTTTCGAATTTTAAAGTCGACAGGGTTAACGGAGATTCCTTTTACTTCTACTAGGATATCTCTCCCAGAAACTTTGGGGATTTCTATCTCAATATCTTGCAATGAGTTTTCATTATCTATTGGAAGGTTGTCTTTATAAGCAATTGCTTTCATTCTATTTTATTTAATTAGGAATGTAGTTATTCAATGTTGAAATAATTCGCAAAAGGAATTATCCAATTACAGTCATTTCATGCACGGTAAATTCTTCTACAGCTCCATCCGTAGCTTTTATATATTCAGCTAAATGAGCGTTCCCCATATGCGCTTGCCATAATTCACGGTTCTCCCAATTTTCATGAAATAAAAAAAGGTTTGGATTTTCATTGTCTTGATGCAAATCGTAATTTAAGCAACCTTCTTCTGCTCTTGTGATTTCGATGAGTTTCAATAATTCAGTTTTTACCAAAACTCTTTTATCTTCTTTTGCTAATATTCTTGCAACGATGGTCAATTTTTGATTAGACATTTTTCTTTTTTGTAAATAAATTTATAATAAATCAGAAGCCAAATTGGATTTGAACTTGGCCGCTTTCTCAATACTGCAAAGATGTCGGTTTTAGATCTTTTCGATTGGTACTTAAAAAGGTTATTGTTGTAAAATGCAAGGTATTTTGCTTGGAGATGTTGGTTTTGAAACTCATTTCTCTACTTTTGTTTTAAATAACAGCTTAAATGGAAGTTTTAGAGGCATATAAACCTTTTGAAGTACAAGAAATTGAATTGGATGCTTGGCGCCAAAGGCCTGTAAAGAATAACTTTTTTGAATTGGTATTGATTAAAGAGGGCAATGGAACGCAGTGTATAAATTATAATGAATATACTTATGAAAAGGGAAGTATGTTTTTATTGCCGCCTCTTAAATGTCATTCCTTTCAGGTTGAAAAATCTACTCAATTTGTCTTTCTAAAATTTACCTCAGATTTTTTTCAGAACCATATTCAAGGTGAAATAAGTACAGACAATTGGTTTCAGCGGGCAGCTTATATTTTGTCAAACTACAACCAACTCCCTGGTGATGTGATTCATAGTGAATTAGATAGGCAACATTTATTTTCACTTATTAATTTGATTTTGAAAGAGAACCAAAATTATAGTGCTTTTTCTGCTTCGTTGATTAAAAGTTTTATGACAAGCATATTGGAAATTCTTTTGAGAAACATCAAACAAAGTTCGTACAATGAGTTGGAAGTGTCTACAGAAAAAGACGAACGGATTACCAATTTGATGATCTACATCAATGAACATCTTGCAGAGCCTCAACTTTTGAAAGTTGAAAACTTGGCAAAAACGTTTTTATTGTCTCCTACTTATTTGAGTGAATATTTTCGAAAGAAGGCAAATATGTCTTTGCGAGCGTACATCATCAAAGCTAAGTTGAAATTAGTTGAAATACGTTTACTCAATTCTAATTACACCCTTACGGAAATTGCAAATGAACTCAGCTTTACAGATGTGAGCCACCTTTCTAAAACTTTCAAAAAGCACATTGGGATTTCTATGAGAGATTTTAAAAAGCAGGGAGAATATATGCTCTTGAAAAAGAGTCACTGCTGAATTGATGGCAAGACATAAAAGGTGAAACGGTGCGGATAGGTGAGGGACAGCAAAGAAGCGTGCGGTTAAGCAAGAAATAATAAATCAATTTTGAAAAAGGTTTTTATTTTGACATTTCAATATTGGATCTTTCTAATATTAAAAATCCATCATCCATCACATTGCCTGTAAAAATTAGATCACCGAAAGGAGCAGCAACTGTTGAACCAGACATTTCATTCCCTTTTTCAACATAGATTTTTTCAATTGAAAAGTCACCTTTACCTCGATAATTGATTTTAATGATTTCAGAAGGAGCAGTTTTTACCATCCGTTTCGAATAAGCCTTAAATCTCAAAAGGTTTGGATGAGATCCAATCCATAAATTCCCTTCTCCGTCTAGTTCAATATTATCTACTCCCGTACCACAAGGAATGTTTTCAATAAAAGAAAGAGAACCATCCTGGTTTTTAGAAAATACTTTTACCAGAAAAAGTCTTGGAGAGGCAACGTATAC
>CALIAG010000550.1 GCA_938041325.1 uncultured Saprospiraceae bacterium
CTTATCAATAAGGAAGCGTCATTCGGTGCAAGTAATGCGCCCAAGGTCATAAACTCAGATTCAAAAATCTTTTTGATCATCTCCTTGCTGCCAGCCAACACACCTGCCACTACATCACTATGTCCATTCAAATATTTCGTATCAGAATGCGTAACAATGTCAATTCCGAAATCAATTGGTTTTTGATAAAGTGGAGAAGCGTAGCTGTTGTCGATAATGGATATTATGCCATGTTCCTTTGCTAAGTCTGCACAAGCTTTTAAATCCTGAATGGCAAAGGTCACAGAGTTCGGACTTTCTAAAAACAATACTCTTGTGTTGGGTTGGATCGCTGCTTTTATCGCTGCTATATCTGTCCCATCCACATAAGTATGCGTGACTCCGAATCTAGATAAAAACTTTTCCAATAATTTTTGTGTCCAGCTATAAGGCGCATTGACGCTGACCACATGTGCGCCTGCTTCTACGTTTGCAATGACTGCCATAGAAATGGCTGCAACACCAGATCCAAAAACCAAAGCATCTTCCGCATGTTCTAAAGCTGCAATTTTTTTACGCAATATATCTACCGTGGGATTGTTTCCACGACTATAGATGTGACTGCTCAACTCATCATTAAATGCCGCTTTAAAATCAGCTATCGTTTTAAAACTAAAATTACTGGTTTGAATAATCGGCGGAGCAACCGCATTGAAATATTTCTCGCGGTCTTCTCCAAGATGATTTAGGATATGGCTTAGGTGCATAATAGATTGATTTTGCTTAACAGGGAATTCATATATTATTGTTCGAACACCAAAAGAATCACGAACTATAAAAAACCGAAAGAATCACGATATTCGAAAACCAAAAGAAACACGAACCATGAAAAACCGAAAGAACCCCGATATTCGAAAACCAAAAGACACACGAACTACGAAAAACCGAAAGAAACAAAGTATTCGAAAACCTACCCCGCAATCAAAATAAACTTATTCTTCTTCCCATTCTCCACCATGATATACTTCCCATGCAATAAAGCATCCTGATTGATCATCGTTTCGTGGTTACTGATTTTATCTTTGTTTACAGAAATCGCATTATTTTTAATCGCCTTTCTTGCATTGCCTTTTGAATCCAAAATAGTAGTAGCTTCCGTCAACAAATCTATTATCGAAACACCATTTTGTAAATCTGATTTTGAAATTTCAAAGGAGTTGTCCATCAATTCTTTTGCGACTGTTTCCAAGCTATTTTGCGGCATGGCAAGCAAGGTTTCTTTGCTCGCTTTTTTAAACAATAAATCAGATACCGCCATTGCTCCTTCATAATCTTCTTGAGAATGAACACGGATCGTCAACTCTTTTGCGAGCTCCCTTTTCAAAGCATTGGGATTGTCTTTGTGCTCTTCTTCCATGGCTTCCACCTCTTCTTTGGTTTTTAAAGTGAAGTATCGAATGTATTTTGGAATATCAGTATCGGCTGCATTGAGCCAGAATTGATAAAACTTATAAGGAGAAGTCAAGTTAGGGTCTAGCCAAATATTGCCTTCAGTAGATTTGCCAAATTTAGAACCATCGCTTTTCGTCAAAAGGGGAGTGGTCACCGCATAAGCTTTTCCATTCACATTTTTGCGTATGAACTCAGTACCCGAAGTGATGTTTCCCCATTGATCCGAACCACCCATTTGAATGATACAATCATATTGATCGTACAAGCATTGGAAGTCATAAGCTTGAAGCAATTGGTAAGAAAATTCTGTGAAAGACAAACCCGTCTCAATTCTTTTCTTTACGGATTCCTTGCTGCTCATGTAATTGATGGTCAAGGTTTTTCCGACTTTGCGCAAAAACTCAAGCACATTCATTTCTTTATAGAAATCAATGTTATTCACCAATTTAGCAGGATTCCCCTCTGCAGAAAAATCCAGTAACTTTTCCGCTTGCTTAACTTGAAAGCTGAGATTGTGATCCAATTCTTCATAACTCTTAAGCTGTCTTTCTTTGTCTTTGCCAGAAGGATCGCCTATACGGCCCGTTGCTCCTCCCATCAAAACGATAGGTTGGTGGCCGCACAATTGAAATATCTTCAACAGTTGTAATTGTACAAGATTACCGATGGTCAAAGAAGGGGCGGTAGGGTCAAAACCGATATAACCTGTTTTTTTTCCTTTTGCTAATTCTTCTTGAATTCCGGGAGTTAATTGGTGTAACATTCCCCTCCATTCCAATTCTTCAATAAAATCCATATATAATAGGTGTTTAATTCCTGCAAAGTTATCATTTTTTCAAAAGGAAGAAAATGATACCTAAATCAATTTAGGAGTGATTTAATAAATAAAGTTCAGCTTTAAACGAGAACTTCACTTTTGATCGTTAGTAAGATAAAAAAAGCTTATTTTCGGCTTTGTTTTATACGATATAAAGGCAAGTCTCATTCAGAATTAATGCGTTTAGAAAATTTTATAGCACGTCGCCTGGCCGGTTCTGGCGCCAAATCCTTTTCCGTTCTTATTATTAGAATTGCCACTGTAGCAATTGCTTTGAGCATGACAGTGATGATTGTTGCGACTTCTCTTATAACAGGCTTTAAAAACGAAATTAGTTCCAAAATCTTCGGATTTTGGGGGCATATTCATATTACCGACAATAATATCAACCGAACTTTTGAGGCGTATCCCGTAGATGTGAAGCAATCCTTCTATCCGCATTTGGATACCATGGATCAAGTTCCTTATTACGATTACCGGACTTTTATGGGCTGGCAATTGGGAGAAGATATGGTGGAAAAGAAGACGGAGGGAGGAATCCAACATATCCAAGTTTTTGCACATAAGCCAGGGATTATCAAAACCAAAGATCAAATCGAAGGAATCATTCTCAAAGGGGTCGGAAATGATTTTGATTGGGACAATCTGGCAGAATACCTAAAGGAAGGCAAAGCAATCCGGACACAAGATAGTACGGCTTCAAGAGATATTTTGATTTCGCAACAAACCTCCAATCGACTTAAATTAAAAATTGGAGATGCGATGACGGTTCATTTTGTGCAGGATGGAGATCAAATACCACGGCGATTTAAAGTCTGTGGAATTTATAAAACAGGTCTAGAGGAATACGATCAAAAATTTGCATTAGTAGATATACGGGTGATTCAAGAAGTACTTGGCTGGGATGAAAATCAGGTAGGAGGTTTCGAAGTTTTTATCGATGATATTTCTGACCTCAATGAAATCAATGAATATATTTATTTGGAAGAGTTGCCGATGGAATTGGATGCACTCACGATCCGACAAAAGTTTCCAAGTATTTTTGAATGGTTAAGTCTACAAGACATCAATGAAATTGTCATTTTGGTTTTGATGCTACTTGTGGCGATTATAAATATGATGACGACCTTGATGATTTTGATTCTAGAGCGTACAAATATGATCGGTGTTTTAAAAGCATTGGGCAATACCGATTGGGGCATTCGTAAAATATTTTTGTATCAAGCAGCTTATATAATTGGAGTGGGTTTGTTTTGGGGCAACTTGATTGGTTTGTCTTTGTGTTTTATTCAAAAAACCTTTGGCATTGTCAAACTTTCTGAAGCAGATTATTATTTGAATGTTGCTCCGATAGAAATTAACTTGTGGACCATTCTTCTTTTGAATCTTGGGACTTTAGTTCTTACCGTTTTATTTCTAATTATTCCTTCTTATTTGATTACTTCTATTACGCCGGTGAAGGCGATTCGGTTTAAGTGACGGTTTTCGATTACCGTGTGTCTTTCGGTTTTCGAATACCGTGATTCTTTTGGTTTTCGAAAAATGTGATTCTTTCGACTTTCGAAAATGGCGATTCTTTAGCAAGCCCTAATCTTTTGGTAGTGTGTTGGTTACTTCGTTTTGAATTGTTTTTTAGCTACTAACAATTTTTTAATAGAAGAACTTATCTTTTCTGTTCGATTTTCTAAACTTTCGAATTCTTCTTTAGAAATGTATCCAATTCTTTTCGCAATATATAATTGAGTAATGACTTCAGCGGAAGATCCTTTCGCAATATTTAAAAAGTAAATTGCTTCTTTGACAGTCATACGTTCGTCTCCTTCTGCAATGTTTGAAGCAATGGACACTGCAGCTCTTTGTATCTGATCTTTCAATCCAAAATCTCTTGCAAATTTGTCTTTCCTCGTCATCATGTAGATTTGTTCTGCCAAATCAATTGATTCTTGCCAAACTCTTAATCCCTTAAAATTTCCCATAATAATATTTTATTAAAAACAACTTCCCTTGATCAAATAAATCTAGGAAAAATATTTCTGAAATTCCTTGCTAAAAAAAGAGAATATTTTTCTTATAAATGCCAAACGACCAAAAGAATCACGCCCTTCCGAAACCGAAAGAAACATACCCCAAGAAAAACCGAAAGAAACACGCCCCAAGAAAAACCGAAAGAAACACGCCTTAAGAAACCCCGTGTTAATACTATGTGGATAACTTATTTTTTTGAAACGAAATATTTGTGTTAGTTTTGTAATGTTGAAAAGAGAAGCCGCAAAAGGACAGCGCAATTGAGTAATAGATGAATCTGAAGAATGCCTGCCAAAAAAACTCTCCTTTTTAACCGCACTATGATTCACTATATTTTGTAATCTAGTAGCGTAAATCCCAGCTAAGTCGGAAACCAAAATTCTTCCAATCCTTTTATAATTGGTTAAGAACTATATTTAATTACAAACGTAATTACAGCAAGACTATGTCTCGTTTTAGTGAAAACCTAATTATAGTTATATCATGTTTATTTTAAAGATTGGTGTTTTTTTTCATCGGATTATTGCAGCAATACTCCAGCTACCGAAGCGACTGAAAAGGATCGTGGTACATTTTGAAAAAGGAATAGGTTTTTGGAAAAAAGGGGATGCTAATAAATCTGATGGAATCGCATATGCTTTTCTTCATTGGTCTATCGAGTTGGCTATCTATACATTAGAACTCTTTGGGCTGGGAGAAATTTACGAATCGGTCAGTGATTTTGTGAAATACAAAACACGTCCTTTAAGCGAAAAGGAAATCAGTACAGCCAAAGAAGTATTTGGTAACGCCATTAATTATGAAAGAGTACGCATTGATGAAGGCAGTTATATCGGTCCAAAGCAAAAGCATTTTTGTTATGTGAGTTTTTACCTCATTAATAGCTGGGGACCAATGCAAGAGAGCACTTTGATTCATGAATTGGTGCATGTTTGGCAATACGAAAAATTTGGAGCAGTCTATATGGCAAGAGCATTAAGAGCACAGCGCACTCCAATGGGCTATAATTATGGCGGTCTCGAAGCTTTGCGAAAAGGAAATAAATTGACCGCTTTTAATATGGAGCAACAAGGCGATATAATTGCCGATTATTTTAGAATAAAAAGAGGATATAAACCGCGTTGGGGAGAAGGAGGCCAGAAAGATTTAGCGGTTTATGAAAAATATGTTAATCAATTGAATAGCGTTGATTAATCAGAGTTAGAACCAATTTGGTTCAAAAACGAAACCTGATTCAGATCAGGTCTCAAAATGTTCTTTGCAAGACTGAAAACTACACACTGAAGTTGTTAAAAAATGGAGGTTGAGATTAATTGTAGATGCTTGATTTTCAAGTCGAAGCTCCATTTTTTTGCATAGCCAAAGCTATATGAATGAGTGATCCCGAAGGGGGAATGTACCAAAGTACATTCAAACGAATGAACCGCTAGCGGACGGGATGGCCAATTCTATGGATTACAATTAAATCATCTATCTATTTTTAAATAACTTCATTAGCTTTAAAATCCCAAATAGATTTTAGATATAGACTTTTCTGTTTTTTATAATAATAAAAAAGTCTCCTACGTTAGATTCTGTTAAGTTGGTAGTCAAACTTTTAAATTGTATGTTTGCAGCACAAGTTTGATGCTGTTTTATTGAACTTTTAGATGATTTTTCAGGTATAATTAATTGTTTAACTGAATTTTATCAATAAATTTTAAGCTACTCGTTTTAGAATTTTGATCAACGAAAACTAGGCATTTTCATTTTTCTAAATTCACAATTCTCAATCAATATTTCAAGAATTTCTAATGATCCAATACTATATAAAATCAGAAGGACGGCTCCTATTGCAGGAGAAACCTGAGGTTGGGAGTTGGGTCAACATTACGCCACCTTTTAGCCACGCCGAATTAGAAGAAGTGGCCAAAGAATTTGGTGTTCCACTGGATTTCTTAACCGATTCCCTGGATATTGATGAGAGATCTCGTTACGAAAAAGAAGAGGATGTCAAACTTATCGTTGTCAATACGCCTATTTTAAACGAAACAGACCTTGAAAACGAGGCAGTTTATGTGACCGTTCCGATTGGTATTATTCTCACAATGGACCATATCATAACGATCACTTCCTTTGAAAACCCGGTGTTAAACTTATTTTTAGACAATAAGATCAAAAACTTTGATCCCAGTAATGAACCTCATTTTGTCCTCCAAATTTTGGAACAAAATGTCTATCGTTTTTTGAATTGTTTGAAAAATTTAAACCTCAAAAGAAACCTCATAGAAAAAGAACTTTACGATTCAAGTAGAAACAAGGAATTAAAACAACTGCTGAGTATAGAAAAAGCATTGGTTTATTTTGTAAATTCATTGAGTTCCAATGAATTGTTGAAAATGAAAATGAAACGCTCCGATTACTTGAAAATTCGGGAAGATGAAGAGCTGACGGATCTTTTTGAAGACATAATCATTGACAATTCACAGGCTTTGGAGATGGCCAACGTTTATACCAATATCCTTAACGGAACAATGGAAGCGTACGCCTCTATTATTTCCAATAATCTGAATGTTGTTATCCAAAGACTTACACTAGTTACCATCATTTTGATGGTTCCAACACTTGTCGCCAGTTTTTATGGAATGAATGTGCCTTTGCCATTTGAGGACTCAAAATTTGCTGTTGTTTATATTTTTATTGGCTCCATTGTCATTAGCTTATTGCTGGCCTGGTGGTTCCGAAGAAAACGCTTATTTTAAGTAGCTGGAAGAGAAAATTAATCATGAATTCTTTATCCCCCTTTTAGAGACCGATTTCAAAGCAATCTCTTAGAAAGGAAATTTTTTTTTCAACCGGTTTCCATCCAACTTTCACCGCTAACTTGCTGTTTTTCACTTATTTGCTGATAAGATCTTAATGTTTCAGTAGAACAGTTATCCACATTGTGGAAAAATTGTTAACAACTATACATTATTGATAATCAGCAAAATACGTTGTTTTTCCACATTGTGTTGGTAACTTCACTTAAGAAATTAGAGGCATATCAGTAATTTAGTGTGACCAATATAAGAGCATACTATCTTCTGAAAATTGGGTTTAATAAAGGAGTGAAACACTATTAACATTTCTGGCCTTCATAAAGGCTGAATAAAGAAGGAATCTCACTCTATTTTCAAAAAATATTTCGGATATAAATACAGAAAGATTAAAGTACTGAATACTGATTAACATCGGTCATTCAGCCTTTTTAGCTATGTGATGTAGTTGGATGCTTGCTATTTAAGTAAGTGGACAAAATATCTCCATACTATCTATATGATAGGTACAGACCATTTGTCTCTTTGCTTAGTTAACTTTTTTTTAAACAAATTCATAACTGAATAGCCATGAGTGAACAAGAAGAACCATTATTGAAAGAAAATCCAAATCGATTTGTTTTATTTCCGATTCAACACGATGATATTTGGTCTTGGTATAAACAGTCAGAAGCGAGTTTTTGGACTGCTGAAGAGATTGACCTTTCTGCAGATTTAGTAGACTGGGAAAAATTGACAGATGATGAACGTCATTTTATCAAGCATGTTCTTGCCTTTTTTGCAGCAAGTGATGGAATCGTAAATGAAAATTTGGCCGAAAATTTCGTCAACCAAGTTCAATATACAGAAGCAAAATTCTTTTATGGTTTCCAAATCATGATGGAGAACATTCATTCTGAAACGTACTCCCTTTTGATTGATACCTATATAAAGGATACCGCTGAAAAGAATTACCTATTTAACGCGATTGACAATTTAGAATGTGTTAAGAAAAAAGCCAATTGGGCAATGCGTTGGATTGAGAATGGATCTTTTGCAGAACGTCTTATTGCTTTTGCAGCAGTAGAAGGCATCTTCTTCTCCGGATCTTTTTGCTCAATCTATTGGTTGAAAAAACGGGGCTTAATGCCAGGCTTGACCTTTTCCAATGAGTTGATCTCTAGAGATGAAGGAGTACACTGTGATTTCGCTTGTCTTTTATACAATGATCATATTATCCACAAGCTTCCAAAAGAAACGATTGAAAAAGTAATCGTCGACGCAGTTAATATTGAAAAAGAATTTGTGTCAGATGCATTACCTGTTAAACTGATCGGAATGAACTCTGAAATGATGTGCACTTACATTGAGTTTGTAGCAGATCGTTTATTATCAGCGTTGAGCAATCCAAAAATTTACAACGTGGAAAATCCATTCCCTTGGATGGATATGATTTCCCTACAAGGAAAAACAAATTTCTTCGAAAAGAGAGTAGGAGATTATCAAAAATCAGGCGTTATGGCTGAAAGAGATAAGCAAATATTTTCTCTCGACGAAGACTTCTAGTTATACATAAGTAAGCGGATAAAATTAGAGTTTAATTTGTCCGCTTATTTATACTTTTCATTGAGAAAATAATTCTGGTTTCTTGAAAACTAATCTGTCCTGATCAGCCTAGATACCAGAATTACGAATCGATTGATACAGAATTTATAAAGCACATTCACAAACTATTACACTTACAAACACTATTTACTAACACTTCAAACCAAATCGATTATGCAAGTAGTAAAACGGAGCGGCAAAACAGAGGATGTAAGCTTCGACAAAATCACCGCACGAGTTAAGAAACTATGTTACGGACTCGAGCAAAATTATATCAAGCCACTCGAAATAGCAAAAAGAGTAATTCAAGGGTTGTATGATGGTGTTTCTACCACTGAACTAGATAACCTTGCTGCAGAGACTGCTGCAACAATGGCAACTACACACCCTGACTATGCCCGATTGGCCGCTCGTATCGCAGTGTCCAACTTGCACAAAAATACCGACAAATCCTTCTCTCGAACGATGAAGGCACTTTATGATTATATCGATCCCAAAACAGGTGACAAAGCTGGTTTGATCAGTGACCTAACAATGGGAATTATCGAGAAAAATGCAGATCGTTTAGATTCTTCCATCATCTATGATCGAGATTACAGTTTTGAATATTTTGGTTTTAAAACTTTAGAAAGATCTTACCTTCTTAGAATGGATGGAGAAGTAGTAGAACGTCCACAACATATGTTGATGCGCGCTGCACTTGGAATTCATGGTGAAGATATTGAAGGAGCATTAGAGACGTATACTTTGATGTCTGAGAAATGGTTCATCCATGCAACGCCAACCTTGTTTAATGCAGGTACTCCAAAACCACAATTGTCTTCTTGCTTCTTGTTGTCCATGACAGAAGATAGCATCAGTGGTATTTTTGATACTTTGACAAGATGTGCAAAGATTTCTCAATCAGCAGGAGGTATTGGATTGAGTATTCACAATGTACGTGCAAAAGGAAGTTACATAAAAGGAACTGGTGGTACTTCAAATGGGATTGTCCCAATGTTGAAAGTATTCAATGATACAGCAAGATACGTAGATCAAGGTGGTGGAAAGCGAAAAGGAGCTTTTGCTGTTTACGTTGAACCATGGCATGCAGATATTTTTGAATTCCTTGATTTGAAGAAAAATCATGGTAAAGAAGAAATGCGTGCGCGTGATTTATTCTATGCAATGTGGATGCCGGATCTTTTCATGGAACGCGTCAAAGCAGATGGCGATTGGTCATTGTTTTGCCCTAATGAAGCTCCAGGTTTATGCGATACTTATGGAGGAGAGTTTGAGGCATTGTATCACAAATATGAAAAAGAAGGAAGAGCAAGAAAAACGATCAAAGCACAGGATGTTTGGTTTGCGATTCTTGAATCTCAAATCGAAACAGGTACGCCTTACGTTTTATACAAGGATGCAGCGAACAAAAAATCAAATCAGAAAAATTTGGGTACAATTCGTTCAAGTAACCTTTGTACAGAGATCATGGAATATACTTCGCCAGATGAGGTAGCAGTTTGTAATCTTGCTTCTATCTCTTTGGGTAAATTTGTCATAGATGGCAAATATGATTTCCAAAAATTATACGACATCACAAGAGTGATTACCCGCAACTTGAACAAGGTAATTGATATCAATTATTACCCGATCATAGAAGCGAGAAACTCTAACATGCGTCACCGTCCAATTGGTATTGGTGTGCAAGGTTTAGCGGATGCTTTCATTATGATGCGTCATCCGTTTGACAGCCCAGAAGCGAAGAAGTTGAACACAGAGATTTTTGAAACGATCTATTTTGCAGCAATGACAGAATCTTGTGCATTGGCGGAGAAAAATGGACATTACGAATCTTATCCTGGATCACCAGTAAGTAAAGGTGAATTCCAATACGATATGTGGGGCGTCACACCTAGTAGCCGTTGGGACTGGGCTTCTTTGAAAAAAGAGGTGAAGAAACATGGGGTAAGAAATAGTTTGTTGTTGGCTCCAATGCCTACTGCATCAACTTCTCAGATACTAGGAAACAACGAATGTTTCGAACCATATTCTTCTAACTTCTATACAAGAAGAACTTTGTCTGGAGAGTACATTGTAGTGAACAAACACTTGTTGAAAGATTTGATAGGTTTAGGATTATGGGATGATGGAATGAAACAAAAGCTAATGGCTGAAAATGGTTCAGTACAGAATATTCCTGAGATTCCACAAGACTTGAAAGACTTGTACAAGACTACTTATGAGTTGAGTCAAAAAGTAATCATAGATATGTCTGCGGATCGTGGAGCCTTTATCTGTCAAAGTCAGAGTTTGAATCTATTCGTAGAAAATCCAAACTTTGGTAAGTTGTCTTCCATGCATTTTTACGCTTGGCAAAAAGGATTGAAAACAGGAATGTATTACCTGCGTTCAAAAGCTGCGGTTGATCCAATTAAATTTACTTTGGATGAAAAGCACCAACGGGTCAACACGAAAGAAGCTGTTGGGGTAGGAGCAGAGATGATGACTAAGACATCAACAGGTAATTCTCCTTTACCAGAAGCTGCTGAAGAAGGTCAAGCTTGTAATCTGGATGATCCGGATTGCTTGATGTGTGGTAGCTAAGTTGAAAATAGACAATATAAAATAATAATGGCCTGTGGAGTTTTACTTCACAGGCTTTTTTTGTTACCCATCTTAAGGTTAAAAAATCTATAGAATTTATCACAAATCCGTTTTGGAATTCGTTTTAGATTCGAGATTTTTAATCAATGGACTCTTGCTATAAAAGGTGTCCCACCTACGGCGCTTAAAAATCGTTTATATTTTGATTCTACAAAGGTGCCGCTCCTCTTGAGCTAGTTAATGGGTGAAAATAATCTTATTATTTATCAAAGAAATATTTAACGAAACCAAGAGAAATAGCGTTATGAATGAGAGACCTTTCTACCGAAAACAAAAAAGAAATCAAGTTCCAGAGAATCTGAATTTTTTGATGTCAATTATAAAAACCATAATCAAGCTTTAGAGAATGGAATCCTTTATAGCTAATAATTCAACACTAAACTCAAGCGCCGTAGGTGCGAAACAAAAATATAAGCGAATGAAAAACACCTATCTAATCCTCGGCATTTTAACAATGCTCTTCTGCTCCTCCTGCTTCTTCAATGATGAATGCGATGGAATTACTACAGAGCAAAAATTCAAATTTGCAGATTTCGAAGTCAATGTTGACCGTACTTCTGATAGCTTAGCCATTGGAGATTCTATTATCGTAGAATTGTCTGTCCCTGCCATGGTTTTTGATAGCGTTGAAAACAAAGAGGTTGAAATAGAAAAGGGAATAGACGTAGTCTTTGCCGTGACGCGTCATAGCAGCTACCGATTCGACACCAGTTTAGTCGATGTTTTTGAGGAATGGTTTGATTTAGAAATTGTAAAAGGGAAGCGTTTGGACAATGATTATCGCTTTGAAATGGAAAGAGAAGGAGCTGAATTTAAAGCTCATTTAATCTATGTTCCTAAAAAAGCATTGTCCTATTCCATCGGCTTTCAGTTTACCAAAATAGATATGGACCTTTCCGATAATGAACTCAATTGCATGGATGGAGATACGGATAGTTGGAATTCACGCTTAAAGGTGCGAACTGATTTTAACCAAATTGAAGAAATATTACCTGACGCAGACCAAATTGCCAGTACTTTTGGTTTTATTGTAAGCGAATAGATAAAACCATTTAACTGGAAATTGAATGCCCACATTTTTAAAAATACTGAAATATGGATTTGGCGGCTCTGTAGCTTTACTTCTTCTTGTTCTACTAATGAATTTTTGGGTGAGCCACGCTACTCGCAATCATGTTTATGATTCAGTTGATGAAATTCCATATAATCGAGTAGGCTTATTGCTCGGCACTGCTAAGACACTGGTAAACGGTCAAGTGAATCTTTACTATGAATACCGGATCGCAGCGGCAGTAAAATTGTTCAACGAAAAAAAGATCGACTACATTCTTGTGAGCGGGGACAATGGAAGCATTTATTACAATGAACCTACGTCCATTCAAAAGGACCTGATTGCAAGAGGAATTCCAGAAGCTAAAATATTTCTGGATTATGCAGGTTTTCGGACTTTGGACTCTATTGTCAGAAGCAAGATCATATTTGGGCAAACCAAGCTTACCGTCATTTCTCAACAATTCCACAATGAAAGAGCGATTTTTATTGCAAGTAGAAAAGGCATTGACGCAATAGGCTACAATGCACAAGATGTTGGCGTTCGCTATGGCATAAAAATTAAAATCAGAGAACGCTTAGCCAGAATGAAAATGATGTTGGATTTAATGCTTGGTAAGCAACCCAAATTTTTAGGAGAACCCATTGAAATTAGCTGATCTTTGAAATTCGAATTCAGTACAATAAGTGCGCACTAATAAAAAATTTAAATTTTGCTAAATTCATATTTTCAAATTTGAGAAATTCACTAAATAAGTGAATGCATTCAACAATTAAATAAATGAAAAAGATTGTCTTTGCTATAATAACTATTATTCTTTCATTTGCATGCACTTCTGAATTAAAAGAAGCGGTCGAAGGAAGCAAAGGTTCAAGCAAAGACAACCAAATGACCTATTGCGGCGAGACTGAACCCGGCAAAGTGGCAAGGAAATTTGCTCCAGAATTTATTTCCAAAAAGGATCGAAATGAATTTGGAATATGCTTTTCTAAAAATGGCAAAGAGTTGTTTTTTGGAATTGATAAAAATGGAAAAGCCGAAACCCATTATTCGAAATGGGTAGATGGCGTTTGGTCAAAGCCAGAAGCTATTTTGATAGACGATGTTTTTAGTTTCAATGATCCAATGCTGTCTCCGGATGAAAACAGATTGTATTTTATATCTGATAAATCATTGGACAATTCAAAGAATAAAAAAGACTATGATATTTGGTACATTGAAAAAAATGACAAGGATTGGTCTGAACCCATAAATGCTGGAACAAATATTAATACCAGTAGCAATGAATATTTCATTTCATTTACTAGTGAAAATAAAATGTACTTTTCTTCTAACAAAGAAGCGACTGAAAATAACAACAATAATTTCGATATCTACAGCTCCACTTCCTCCAATAATAAATTCAATACAGCTGTCAAGCTTGGAGCAAATATAAATACCAACCGATACGAAGCGGATGTTTTTATTGCTCCTAATGAATCTTACATCATATTCTGCGCAAGGCGAAGTGATGGGTTTGGCAGAGGAGATTTATACATCAGCTTCAAAGATGAAAAAGGAAATTGGTCTCCTTCAAAAAACATGGGTGAAACGATTAATTCTAAAAATCACGAAC
>CALIAG010000551.1 GCA_938041325.1 uncultured Saprospiraceae bacterium
ATTCCAGGCCTTTGTCAAATGTGTACCATCTTCAGAAAGTATTATGGCTCCTAGAGGCTCTTTTTTCTCAACTGGAAATTCAACCCAATCAATGGCACCTTCGTCAATTAAATAATTGGCTAATTCGGATCGATCAGGAGCGGATACATTGTACCACAAGAAATTTAAATTGACCATTATTTTATGCAGCATATCTGCAAATTGTTCTTCTGGAACAGCGCTTCCGAAAAAATCTGAATTGCCATGTCCCGGACGACTGACGACTACGTAAGACAGGTCGTCACCGAATTTTTTATCCAACTGCGCTTTTATTACTGCTGCTGAACTTCTATTCGGATGCAAAATCAACAGCGGTTTTTCTTCCGAATTTAAATTGTAAAAATAATGCAAATCACCTCTTTCAAAAGCATAATAAGCTTGGCCCTTTTTCTTGTTTGGTGAAGCATGCTTCAAGTTTACCGCTTTGCCATTCGTATACGTAGAAGTGATGATTTCAATCATTTTAGTGAATCGCGCTTCTCTTTCTTCCGGAATTTCTATGCAGCCCATATTATCAGGAAGGCCTTCCTCTATCAGTTGTTTGGTAAATGATTCAAGTGGGCTGCCTTTCCAATCAAATAAAATTCCTTTGGTAGAAAGCAATTGCACATAGGCAGAACGTTGATGGTCAAAGGCCGCTCGATGGGCACGGTCATAGTCTGCCCCTGCAAGCAAGTAGTCCTTAGCTATGTCGTTTAATGTTTGGGTTGAAGGAGCTGAGCCACTTAATTTAAATTCTTCTTCACGTAAACACCAAGGAAAGTATTCAAACAAGCCAGTGGTGATTTCCCAAATCTTTTTTAAATGACTGCCATCGGCTTGTGGACTAAGGTCTGGAAAGTAAGATTCAAGGAGTCGTGTTTTTTGGTCTTCTGTAAAATGTCCTGCATTATCCAAATACAAATAGTCAACTTTTTCTGGATATTCTAAGCCATAGCGAATCGCCATCTGCGCACCAGTTGCGTCTCCATAAATGGAAAATTTTTCCAGCCCAATCGTTGTAAAGAATTGATCCCAAAAATCGGCATAAGATTTCATGTCAGAGAATTGATCCGATAATGGTTGCGAAAGACCATAACCTGGACTGTCCGGAGCAATGACTAAAAAATCAGCAGATAACAAATGCATCAATGGTTCAAAACGCTTGGATGACATCGGGGAGGCATGTAGCAAAACCAGCGGCATGCCAGTTCCACAAAAACGATAATGGATACATTGCCCATTTACATCTATAAACTTTTTTTGAATTCGCACAATCGATTGGTTTAGAATAAAATTAATAGCGTCGCTCAAATATGCAAAAAAAGCAATTGAAATCCTTGAATACAGCACCTCTCATTCAATGAGGCAAATTGGACAACTGAATCGGAGTAGAAAACGCCTTCTTGTTTGAGGAATATATCCCAAATTCATGGTCAGTTGTTTTCGAAAATTGCAAGCACATTCACATGGAAGAACTTCTTCTGTAGAGCGTCAAGGACGTTAAAACGTTCCTTTTGGACAGCTTGAAATAGGCCAAATTTCCTTCAATTGCGAATATTCGCGGGATTTTTAGCTTATTTTCGGAAAAGCAGCACATTTATAAGTCTATTTTTTTAATATTGTAAAACAATTATGTCTTTTGGACATTATTATTAATGAATCAATAATTTATAACATGAATCTTGAAACTGTACTGGGAGCTATCCAGGAAAAAGCCAAATCTGTTCCCGCATTAGGAAAAACTTTAAAGATCGATTTCGGTGATCAAAAATTATTTGTGGATGGATCCGGCGAAACGAACGAAGTTACAACTGAGGACAAAGAAGCGGATTGTACTGTAAGTGTTACAGAAGAGGATTTTATCGCCTTAACTAAAGGGGAGTTAAATCCGATGACTGCAGTAATGACCGGTAAAATAAAAATTAAAGGAGATATGGGTGTTGCAATGAAATTGCAGTCTCTATTGGGATAATTACCAATATCTTTTAGCAACAATTGTTGCAAATGAAAAAAAGCCTTGCTTTCCTGCAAGGCTTTTTTTTATGTTTGGAGATAATTTCCCGCAAGTTTTTGTCTCAGCGAATAAGCAGCTATTTTATAATTATTAAATTGTAAAAATAAATGTTTTGATACACTATGATAGAGTTACTTCAAATATTGTCATGGGGATTAGTAATGGCTGGATGTTTTATTGGTTTATTTGATAATTCGAGCGCTCTTTTCCGAGAGTATAATTTAGATTTAAAAGGTCTGAATCAAATCAGAATGTCAGTTTCAAGAAAAGAAATAAAAAGGAAAATAACAAACACAAACGATGAAGAGCTAAAAGCAAAATTGATTAAAGTTTTGAAGATAAAACAGCGGTCAATTAATCTAGTTATTACTGGATTTTTCTCATTCATAATCTTACTTGTAATAGAAGTAGTATTTTTGACTTAAATAATTTGGCTATTTCTGCGCCCTTCCAAAAACAGATTACTATGAACCCGAAAGCCCTTCAATACATGCTCTTCAGTGCCTTCGCTTTTGCCATTATGAATTTGATGGTAAAATATCTGAATGACTATTCAACGTTTCAACTCTTATTTTTTAGAGGACTGGGAACGTTTCTAATTTGTACTGGAATATTACTAAAAGACAAAGTTCCTTTATTGGGAACCCATAAGAAATTACTGATAGCCAGAGCTGTTTTCGGAACAATTGCTTTGGCTTTGTTTTTTTATGCGGTGAAGATCATGCCCCTCGGTTCCGCCACTACTTTGCGCTACCTTGCGCCTGTCTTTGGAGTTCTGCTCGCAATTGTATTTCTCAAAGAAAAGGTCAAACCCATTCAATTTGCTTTTTTATTGCTAGCAGTAATTGGAGCGGCATTGATAAAAGGCTTTGATTCAAGAATCACATTATTGGGATTAACCACAATACTATCTTCTGCCTTTTTCCTCGGTTTTGTATTTGTACTTATTCGAAAAATTGGCGATACAGAACATCATCTTGTTGTGATCAATTACTTTATGATGGCCTGTATGATCGTTGGATTTATAGGTATGATTGGCAGTTTCGAAATGCCCACTTCAAAGGACCTACTTTTGTTAAGTGCACTCGGTGTCATTGGATTTATTGGGCAAGTTTACATGACAAAAGCCTTTCAAATGGAAGAAACGAATAAAGTCGCCCCGCTTAAATATATGGAAGCAGTCTTTGTGGTAGCCTTAAGTTTTCTTTGGTTCGGAGAGAGTTATGCCTTGCTGGCAATAGTAGGAATGGGATTAATAATGGTAGGAATTACCTTGAATTCTCTTTTAGGGAATAAATAGGAGATAGGCAGAATCATTCTAAATTCTTGAATAACTTAATTGCGAGGAATATCTAGAGAAGATCAATGCAAATTCTCAAGTATGCATACTGGAAACTCTCAATTTTGTTTTATATTTATTTTTCTTTCAAAGGTTTTAATCAAAAAAAATCTGAGCCAATTCGATTAATTGAATTTTAACGATTTAAAAAGCTTTGAAATCAGAATTTATTTATTAAATTTGGTCAACCAACCAATTGGTCAACCAATTTTAATCCTAACAATATAAAAAGACCATTCACAAAATGTTGGAGAATTTCAGTGAAATAAAGTTAGAAACGCCTGTAGATAAGATCATTAGACAGATAAGAAGTTTGATAACATCCGGCCAGTTAAATTCTGGAGATAAACTTCCATCAGAGCGAAAATTAGCAGAAAAACTGGGTGTAAGCAGGTCTCAGGTACGGGATGCGATTCGAAAACTAGAATTCTATGGAATTTTAAAAACACTTCCACAAAGTGGGACTGTAGTAGCAGGGATTGGAATTACGGCCTTGGAAGGTTTAATTACGGATGTTTTAAAACTAGAAAAAAGTGATTTTACCTCTTTAGTTGAAACAAGGGTTATATTAGAAACCAACGCTGCTAAATTGGCAGCAGAAAGAAGAACACCCGAAGATATTGTTGAAATTCAAAAAGCATTGAATGCTTATGAGCGGAAAATAAGACTTAGAGAAACAGCAGTAGAGGAAGATTTAATGTTTCATCTGAAAATTGCAGAAGCAAGTAAAAATGTTGTCTTGAAATCTTTGATGTTAATTATTACACCGGACATCGTAAATAATTTTATTCAATACAAAGTTTGCGACGATGATATAATTGATAATAAAGTTTTAATAGAACACGAGGCTATTTTACAATTTATCATTGACAAGAATGGAGATGCAGCAAGCAATGCAATGCAAGCACATCTAAGTGATGTAATTGACTTTAGTAAATCTAAGAAGTTTTAGTGTCTACTTGAATGAAGTAATTGGTCAAGAAATAAGGATAAGAAATGATCATGGAAATTTTTTTAATAGATAAGGTGGAAAAAAAACGGACTTACCCCTTTTTGTGATACGTATTTTATAATCTAGGATATTAAAAAAAAAACAGTCATTTGCTATTGATTATTTTGAATAGTTACTTATGATTTACACAAAACAATTGCCATGTATTTAAGTTCTCACAACTCTAAATGAAAAATGGATCAGCGTTCGCCGAGCCAAGGTTTTGTAGAAATAATATTGGCCTCTAGTTTTTGGGATTCATTTTCAATAATCGTCAAAACCATTGAAGTGTTTTCCAAAAATAATAATTTGGTACAGTACCAAATTAAACAGATGTTCTATTGTCTTTTCTACTTTTATTTTACAAAGTTCACAAAGGCGAAATTTGTAAAATGTTTATAAATTAATTTTCTGTATTTGACGCAGCAACAGATATACAAGCTGTTTCCTAAATAGATAAAGGAACAGATTGTAAATCATCATTTTAATAAAATAAATGTTGATTTGTGATAATCACCGTGGTTTTAAAATTTTGATTGCTTTTAGCATTCTGGCGCTTACTTTTGGATGTAAGAAAGAAGAAAAAAAAGCTGAAAATTCATATTCTTCTCCTCCTCGTAAAGAAGGGAGGGATTATTTTTTACCGAATATAGATTTGAATAACTGGAAAGTTACTTTACCAATTGGTAGCCCAATGGAAATAAAGCCTCCTGCAATATTAGATTATGCAAATAATGTTTTGCTAAAAGATTTAATGTACAATGATTCGACAGACGGTTCTTTGGTGTTTTATACTTATCCAAATTCCACAACAACGAATTCACTTTTTTCTCGAACTGAACTTCGGGAACAAATGGTACCAGGAAGCGATGCGACGAACTGGACTTTTATCCAAGGAGGAAGAATAAAAGGAACGCTCTCTGTACCTGAGGTATCTAAAGATGCAGCTGGAAATGCTTACCGCATTATCGTCATGAAAATTAATGGTCGCTTAAAAGATGAACAAAAAAAGCTGATTGGAGCGACCGATTATAATGCACAACAACCATTGAAGATATATTGGCAAAACGGAATAATCAGAGTGGTTCCAATTCAACTGAAAAATATAAATGACGATGTACCAGAAATTCTATTTAAAAATGCTTGGATTGATGGAGGCGGATTTAACTTTTCAGAAAATGTAGGTAAAGAACCTTTCACCCTTGAGGTGATTGCGTCAGCAGGAAGATTAGAGATTATTCTGAACAATAAAGAATCAAAGGTCTATGAAAATATTCATATGGAAAAATGGAATGTTTTTGAAAACTATTTTAAGGCAGGTGCTTATTTACAAACAACAAATAAAGATGCCCATGCAACCGTAAAATATTACGACTTAGAAGTAAGTCATTAATTATAGAGCATATTTCATACACTATTCAAGGTGGAGCTATTCTGCAAAAGAGTAATTTCTTGAGCAGAACTCCTACCTTTTTTTAACAACTACAAGTGAAACCAGATTCTAAAAACATATTTCAAAAGCTCTATTTGCTTTTATTGGCAATTGGCCCAGGTATCTTCGCAATAGGTTATACCATTGGGACCGGTAGTGTGACTTCGATGATCGTAGCAGGCAGCCAATACGGAATGCAATTATTGTGGGTTTTGTTTTTAAGTTGTTTGTTTTCATGGGTGTTGATGGAGGCGTATGGAAGGTATAGTTTGATCACAAATGAAACGGCTTTATATAGCATTAGAAAGCATTTGAAATTTGGAAATGTCATTGCCATTCTGATAATTGTAGGAATCACTTTTGGCCAGTGGAATTCCTTGATCGGTATTTTAGGGATTTCTGCAAATGCAATTTTTGAAATGATTGCACTATTTATACCTGGGATTAAAGACCTTGAATATTGGAGTGTTTTATTGATTGCACTGGTGATTATCTCAGGAATGTATTACTTACTATGGCATGGCAATTATTCAATATTTGAAAAGATATTGGTGATTTTTGTTTCCTTTATGGGAATCTCCTTTTTCCTTTCTTTTTTCATTGTTTTACCAGATTTAAAGGAAGTTGTAAATGGAATGATTCCATCCATTCCGCAAGTAGAAGGAGGTAAAATGTTGGTCGCCGCTTTTGTTGGTACAACAATGGCTTCCGCAACCTTTATTTCCCGCCCACTTTTTATAAAAGGAAAAGGATGGACAAAAGAAAATTTGACAGATCAACGGAAAGATGCGATGTGGGCCGCGATATTTATTTTTATTATTAGCGGTTCAATTATGGGCGTATCCATGGGCGCATTTTATCACGACGGAAAAGTAGTGACCAGAGTTTTGGATATGGTTTATGCTTTGGAACCGATTGCAGGGAAATTTGCAATTGCTGTTTTCTTCTTAGGGACATTGTCTGCTGGTTTGTCTTCAGTCTTTCCCATTTTGATGATAGCTCCATTAATGATAGCAGATTATCAAGATGGAAAATTGGATATGAGTTCCAATCAATTTAAAGTCCTTACTGGAATCGCATGTATCATTGGACTGATCGTTCCGCTGTTTGGGGCGAATCCAATTAAAGCACAAATAATGACTCAGGTTTTTAACGTCTTTGTTTTGCCATTGGTTATTATCTGTATTTTAATTTTGATTAATAGAAAAGCTTTAATGGGCAAACACAAAGCAGGTCTAGTTCTTAACACGGGGATAGTAATGTCTTTGATTTTTGCTTGTATCATTTCCTATAATGGAGTCATGGCAATTGCGGAAAAGTTTTAAGAACAACCAATAGAATGTTTGAGACGAGATAATATTTTTATTTTTAAAATGTGATGCGATTTGCTAGCATGTAGCTTTATGTTGTAGAATTCTTAGAATGAAAAAAATAATACAAATACAATTTTTTATCCTCTTGTTTTTAGGAACAACGCTAAGCCTATGTGCTCAAGATCATCCTAGTTTAATTCTAACGAAAAGCGGAGTTGCTCAAATACGAGCAGATTTAGGTTCAGTTCCTCTTTTTGATGAAATTCTTGAAGAAACAAAAAAAGAGATTGATGCAGAAATAGCACTTGGAATTTTAGTACCTGTTCCAAAAGATATGGCAGGAGGCTATACACACGAAAGACATAAGCGCAATTTCTTCGTAATACAAAAAGCAGGGAATCTTTATCAAATTACAGAAGACGAAAAGTACGCCATCTATGTAAGAGACATGCTTTTGGAATATGCAGAATTGTTTCCAACCTTACCTTTGCATCCAACCAATAGATCCTATGCAACGGGAAAGATATTTTGGCAATGTTTGAACGATGCCAATTGGTTGGTTTACACAAGTCAAGCTTACGATTGTGTCTATAATTTTATGTCAAAAAAAGAAAGAGAATTGGTAGAGAAAGATTTGTTTAGACCTCTAGCAGATTTTCTATCAGAAGGCAATCCACAATTTTTTAATCGCATTCACAATCATAGTACTTGGGGCAATGCTGCAGTTGGAATGATTGGCTTGGTGATGAATGATAAAGAACTAGTGGACCGGGCATTATATGGTCTAAAGATGGACATCAATAAGAAAAATGAAAGAGATAATGATGGTGGCTTAATCCGTCCAGATGGACAAAAAAAAGCAGGCTTTTTAGCACAACTAGATGGCTCATTTTCACCGGATGGTTATTTTACAGAAGGTCCTTATTATTTACGTTATGCAATTTTCCCTTTTTTAAAGTTTGCTAAATCGTTAGCGAATAATAAACCCGAATTAGGGATTTTAGAATACAGAGATAAGATCTTAGAAAAAGCAGTTTATTCTCTTTTATATCAAACGGATTACAACGGACTTTTTTATCCCATTAACGATTCTCAAAAAGGAATGTCGTGGAATGCCAGAGAAGTTATTACCGCAGTTGATTTAGCTTATTTTCATTATGGAAATGATCCCATGCTATTATCCGTTGCTGAAAAACAAGGAGTCGTCGCTTTAGATGAAGCAGGCTTTTCAGTAGCCAAAGGATTAGCAGACGGATTGGCAAAACCAATGAAACAAAAATCAATTGCTTATAAAGACGGTCCAGATGGAACAGAAGGAGGTATCGGTATTTTAAGAACGAGTACGAACCCCGATAATGAATTGTGTCTTGTGATGAAATATTCTGCTCAAGGAATGGGGCATGGACATTTTGATAAATTATCCTATTCTCTTTATGATGAAACGGGGGAAGTTATGCAAGACTACGGTGCAGCTCGTTGGGTGAACATTGACCAAAAAGGAGGAGGACGTTATTTAAAAGAAAACAATACTTGGGCCAAGCAAAGTATTGCACATAATACTTTAGTTGTCAATGAAACTTCTCATTACAATGGAGATATAAGAATTGGTGAAAAATACAATCCTGACCTTTTTTATTTTAATGGAAAAGGAAATGTGCAAGTTCTCAGCGCAAAATCAAAAAATGCTTATTCGGACACTAAATTGCATCGAACCATGGTATTGGTAAAAGATGAAAATTTTCGCCATCCTATTTTAATTGATATCTTTAAAGCAAATTCTGAAAAGAACAATCAATACGATTTACCGGTCTGGTTTCAAGGACATTTATTATTAACCAATTTTGATTACAAAAAAGAAGCGACCACTTTAAATACCCTGGGGACCGGTCATGGATATCAACACTTATGGAAAGAAGCGGTCGGTAAAGCTAAAGATGGTACCGCCCATATCAATTGGTTCTCTAATGGTAAATTTTATTCAATGATCAGTGTGGTTGAACCAGAAGATGAATTAATATTTGCAAGACTTGGAGCCAATGATCCGGAATATAATTTACGAAACGACCCAAGTTTTATAATTAGAAAAAAGGACAAAAAGGAAGCAACTTTTGTCTCCGTCATAGAACCACATGGAGATTATAATTGGGTAACTGAATTATCAGAGCAACCATTTGCGAGTGTTGAAAAAGTTAGTATTTTACATGATGATAATCAATATACCATTCTCCAATTTAGTAATAAAGCAGGTAAAGAATGGACATTGATGTTAGCGAACCAAGATGCTTCGGAAACAAGTCAACATAAGATCAATGTTGGTGATAAGGTTTTTGAATGGATAGGTGTTTATCAATTGAAATAAATGTTGTAGAATTTAAATGTGATTCGAACTTTGTTCGAAATCTATATTTCAAAATATAAAAATGTAATTAAAAAAATGAGCTTACACGAAAATATTAAACCAACAAAAGGATTTTTTATTGACTCGGAATCCGAATGGGAACCTGTGGCAGAAGGATTGACTAGGAAAATTACAGGTTTTGACGGAAAAATAATGTTAGTAAAAGCTAAATTTGAAACTGGTGCAATTGGTCAGATGCACAAACACTATCATTCTCAAGTTACTTATGTTGAAAGTGGAGAGTTTGAAATGACAATTGGCGAGGAAGTTCGTACACTTAAGGGAGGAGATTCTTTTTATATCCTACCACACGTAATGCATGGATGTGTATGTACAAAACCTGGGGTATTGATTGATGTTTTTAGCCCTGCAAGAGAAGACTTTTTGGGTCATGAAATGTTAGACCTCTAATATATCTTATAACTTAAACAATGACAAAACAAACGAATCAAGGAAAACAAGTAGGAGGACTAAGATGGTGGGTAGTTGGCCTCGTTGCACTTGCTGCAATAATTAACTACATCGATAGGCAGGCTTTTGGTGTTTTATGGCCAGATATTGCCGAGGATATTTTTCCAGAATTAGATGCTGATGGTCGAAAATTGATGTATGGATCTATCTCTGGTGTCTTTATTTTCGCATATGCTGCAGGACAAGCAGCTTTTGGTAAAATATTTGACTGGGTTGGAACAAGAATGGGCTTCGCACTTTCGATAGGTTTTTGGTCAGCAGCTACCATGATGCATGCCTTAGCAAAAGGAGTGTTGAGCTTTTCTATATTTAGATCATTGCTCGGTTTCGCTGAAGCTGGTAACTGGCCAGGTGCTGCCAAAGCTAATGCAGAATGGTTTCCAACTAAAGAAAGAGCGACTGCTCAAGGAATATTTAACTCTGGAGCGGCCATAGGTGGAATTGTTGCATTTCCTATCATTGGCATGTTGACAGGAGTTATGGCTTGGCAAGGAATTTTTATAACGATAGGCTTACTTGGATTTCTTTGGTTAATCCCTTGGTTTTATCTTGTTAAGTCACCACCTGAAAAACATCCGTGGTTGTCAGAAGACGAAAAAAATTACATTCTTTCTGGACAAGAAAATCAGGATTTAAATGACGATGGAACCTTTGATGATGGATACAGCCCAAGTACAGGAAAGCTCTTTAGTCACAAGGAAAGTTGGGGCGTAGTTATCGCTTCTGCAGCTATAGATCCTATTTGGTGGTTGTTCATTGTATATATCCCAATTTACCTAAACGAAGTATTTGGAATGAACGTGAAGGAAATTGCCTTTTCTGGCTGGCTTCCATACGTAGGGGCAATGTTCGGCGCTTGGTTTGGAGGACTGCTTGCTCAAAATAGATTGGGAGCAGGATGGTCCGTTAATAAAACAAGAAAGATGGTCATCACACTTGGTTGCTTCATTATGATTCCTTGCTTTTTTCTAATGAGTGCTCCTGGATCTGCTTTTAATGCTGTAATAATTATGGCGATACTTTTATTCGGATTCCAAACTGCAATCGGAAATGTTCAAACATTACCAAGTGATTTATTTAGTGGAAAAGTAGTAGGGACACTTGCAGGTTTTGCAGGAATGGCAGCAAAATTAGGTGCATTTAGTCTAACCATTTTAGTGCCTCTCTTAACAAAAGGAGGAAACTACACCCCTGCTTTTTTGATTGGTGGAGCACTAGCTTTAATTGCTTTGGCTGCTGTTTGGATGCTATGCCCGAAAATCGAACCATTGAAACCAAAATAGACAAGTATTATTATTTTATAGAACTCTTAGATTAATATTTTATCACTGAAACTAATAAATTAAAAATATTCTATTATGAATGACGGAAAAGTAGCTATAGTAACCGGTGCCACAGCTGGAATTGGTTTAGCCGTAGCAAAACGATTAGGTAAAGACGGATTTACGGTTATAATAAACGGAATCAATCATGAAGAAGGAGCTGAAAAAGTTGCAGAACTTGTAGCTGAAGGTATCACGGCTGAATATTATGGATTTGACGTTACAAATGAAGAAGCTGTAACTTCGAACATCACCAAAATTGGTGAAAAATATGGAAGAATTGATGTGCTTGTAAATAATGCAGGTGGCTTAGGTGGACGATCTAGATTTGAAGATATGACCACAGACTTTTTCAGGAAAGTAATGGCTCTAAATTTGGATTCTGTATTTTTCGCTTCGAGAGCGGCGATACCTTTTCTTAAGAAGGGAGATAATGCGACGATCATTAATTATACCTCGAATGCAGGTTGGAATGCAGGAGGACCTGGTGCTGGAATCTACGGTACCTCTAAGGCTGCAGTGCATACCATTACAAGAGCATTAGCAAAAGATTTAGCAGAATACCAGATCAGAGTGAACGCTGTTTCACCAGGGACCATTGATACCGATTTTCATATTGGAATTAAGTCTACAAAGCCAGAAGTGTTTAAATCATGGGCAAATAATATTATGCTAAAAAGATTAGGTCAACCAGAAGATGTTGCGGGTGTTGTTTCTTTTTTAGCAAGTAAAGATGCTTCTTTCTTAACCGCAGAAACAATTCAAGTTGGTGGCGGTCAAGCATTAGGAATATAATTTTAGAATTTGAAGTTGTTTTGAAAATTCGGATCTAAAGAACTGTTTATAAATAAATTGATCTTTTCATAGATAGGTTCGGAGTTTCAAAACAACTACTCTCATAAAATCAATTTAAAAAAAGTGTAATGAGTAAATTTAAAGGAAAAGTAGCCGTTGTAACTGGAGGTGCTAGAGATATTGGTAGAGCCATATCTGTTCAACTAGCAAAAGAAGGTGCAAAGGTTGTTGTGAATTATAATAGTTCTAGAAAAGGAGCTAAGGAAACATTAGAAGAGATAAAATCTTTTAAAGGTAAAGCGATTGCTGTCAAGGCCGATATATCAACTTTAAAAGGTATCAAAAGTTTAAAGGCAAAAACAGTTAAAGCCTTTGGTAAAAAAGTACATATTCTTGTGAATAATGCGGGGGGGCTTTTTGCACGAAAAACATTGCAGGAATTTGATGAGGATTTCTATAACTTAGTTATGGATGTAAACTTTAAGGGTACTGTTTTTTCTATGCAAGCATTTGCACCATTAATGGGGAAAGGTGGCTCTGTCATAAATCTATCCTCGCTTGCTGCAAGAGATGGTGGAGGTGGAGGATCTGCATTATATGCTTCCTCTAAAGGAGCTGTCACTACATTTACAAGAGCGATGGCGAAAGAACTTGGACCTAAAGGAATAAGAGTAAACGCACTTTGTCCTGGTTTGATTGGAACAAAGTTTCATGATGATTTTACTAAAGATGAAGTGAGAACAATCGTTGCTGGTAAAACGCCTGTAAGAAGAGAAGGTAGAGCAGATGAGGTCGCAGATTTAGTGGTTTATCTAGCTTCTGACAAGAGCTCTTTTGTAACGGGTGCCAATTTTGATATCAACGGAGGCCTTGCCTTCTCATAAAAAAACGTAATTTATATAATGAAAAAAGTAGTAACCTTTGGAGAAATAATGCTTAGGCTGACACCCCCCGGTTGGAAAAGATTTTCTCAAACAAATTCTTTTGAAGCAATCTATGGAGGAGGTGAAAGCAATGTAGCAGTATCACTTGCCAATTATGGTGTCCCTGTTGATTTTGTCACCAGACTTCCTCAAAACGATATTGGGCAATGTGCCTTAATGGAAATGCGAAAGCGTGGCGTTGGAACGGATCACATCGTATATGGAGGTGACCGATTAGGTATTTATTTTTTGGAAATAGGAGCAGTCAGTCGAGGTAGTAAGGTCGTTTATGACCGAGCTCATTCTGCGATGTCAGAGATTCAAGCAGGTATGATTGATTGGGAAGAAGTTTTCAAAGATGCAGGTTGGTTTCATTGGACCGGGATTACTCCCGCTATTTCGCAAGGTGCAGCAGATGCTTGTTTAGAAGCCATTCAAGTGGCTAATAAAATGGGCGTAACCGTTTCAACGGATTTGAATTACAGAAAGAAACTTTGGAATTATGGAAAAGAACCTGGAGAAGTGATGCCTGCTTTAGTGGAAGGTTGTGATGTGATTTTAGGAAATGAAGAAGATGCGGAAAAGCATTTTGGTTTACATCCTGAAGGATTGGACGTTACAGCTGGTCACGAGGTAGATGCCAAATCCTATCTCTCGGTTTTACAACAACTCATGAAAATGTTTCCTCGAGCCAAGAAAGTTATCACGACTTTAAGAGGTTCCATTAGTGCTTCTCATAATACCTGGTCCGGTGTATTATATGATGGTAAGACATTGTACGAAGCACCAACATATCAAATCACCCATATAGTTGATAGAGTAGGAGGTGGAGATAGTTTTATGGGAGGATTGGTTTATGGCTTGCTTCAGTACCCGAATGATGACCAAAAAGCACTCAATTTTGCAGTAGCTGCTTCTTGTTTAAAACACACCATTTATGGGGATGCTAATTTAGTAACCGTAGATGAAGTTGAAAAATTAATGAAAGGAGATGCTTCGGGTAGAGTTAGTAGATAAATAAATTAAATTATGCTAAAAGCATTTAACCTTTCAGTTTGAATGCTAAGCACGAATACAATTACCATAAAAATAAATGGCAAGATTTACGAGAATTCAAGTTGCTTTAAAAATGAAAGAACAGGGGATGGTTCCCTTGTTTTATCACCCTGATATCGATGTAGCAAAAAAAATGTTGCATGCAATATATAAAGGTGGAGCAAGGTTGTTGGAATTTACCAATAGAGGAGATTATGCGCATGAAGTTTTCGCGCATTTGTACAAATACGCAGAAAAAGAAATGCCCGAATTAATGATGGGAGTCGGCTCTGTAACCGATGGCGGAACAGCAAGTCTATACCTTCAACTGGGCGCTAATTTCGTAGTTACCCCCGTTCTTCGCGAAGACATAGCAGTGGTTTGCAATCGCAAAAAAGTGCTTTGGTCGCCAGGATGTGGAAGTCTGACGGAGATTTGCAGAGCAGAAGAATTGGGTTGCGAAATTGTAAAATTGTTTCCTGGAAGCACCTATGGTCCGGGATTCATAAAAGCAATAAAAGGACCTCAGCCTTGGACAAATGTAATGCCTACAGGTGGTGTTTCTACAGATACTGAAAACCTTAAGGAATGGTTTGCGGCTGGTGCCTATTGCGTAGGTATGGGATCCAAATTGATGGTGAAAAAAGCCAACGGAGATTTCGATCTTAAAAAGATAGAAAAACTGACCAAAAAGACATTGGATTTTATTCAAACGATTAAGAAAAAATAGGTCGTGGTATTTAGTACTTAGTACCGATCTAAATACTAAATACTAAATACTAAATACTAAATACTAAATACTAAATACCAAATACTAAATAATAGTAGTGATAGAATGACAAAAAGAAATGGATTAACTTAAATCCTCTTCGGAGGATAAAAGTTAATCCTCTTTTTGCTTTTTTTTATAAATATTGGAGGAGAAGGAACAGCTTATAGTTGTGCCAAATTTTTTCTGTATTTTTGCTTTCGAAAAATTGCAAATACATGAATTTTACCTCTAAATTGCCCGATGTAGGAACGAATATTTTTACCATCATGTCGGGTCTTGCCAATGAGCATAATGCGCTCAACCTCTCACAAGGATTTCCTAATTTTGATGTAGCAGAAGAATTGAAAGAACGGGTGAATTTCCATATGCAAAATGGAAAAAACCAATACGCGCCCATGGCTGGCGTCCCAATCCTTCGGGAACGCATCGCTGGAAAAATGGAACGGATGTATGGCCAAAAAGTCAATCCGGATTCTGAGATCACCATTACAGCCAGTGCTACACAAGCCATTTTTACCATCATAAGTGCTTTTATAAAAAAAGGAGATGAAGTCATTTTGATCGAACCTGCTTACGATAGTTATGCACCATCGATTGAGATCTGTGGCGCAACTCCTGTTCCTTATTCTTTATCGGCACCAGATTATAAAATTGACTGGGAAATTTTTGAATCATTGATCACCGCAAAAACGAGAATGATCATCATTAATACGCCACACAATCCAATTGGAAAAACCTTAAAAAAATGGGATCTAGCGACTTTGCAAAGATTGACTTCTGGTACCGACATCATGGTACTAAGCGATGAAGTCTACGAACATTTGATTTTTGATGGAGCAGAGCACCAAAGCGTTCTTCGGTTTCCAGAATTGTATCAACGTAGTATGGCTGTATATTCTTTCGGTAAAACTTTTCATGCTACAGGATGGAGAATAGGCTATGTGGTCGGCCCAGATTATTTGATGAAGGAGTTTCGAAAAATCCATCAATTCAATGTCTTTAGTGTAACCACTTTTGCACAATACGGAATTGCAGATTATTTAGAAAATCCCGATTCCTATTTAAGTTTACCAAACTTTTTTCAAAAGAAAAGAGATTTCTTTGCCGCACAAATGCAAGGCTCCAGATTGAGACCATTGGCCTCCGAAGGGACCTATTTTCAATTGTTTGATTATTCCGAAATTAGTCAAGAACCAGATACTGAGTTTGCAAAACGAATGACGACAGAGTTTGGAGTAGCATCGATTCCTGTTTCCGTTTTTTATACCAATAGAAAAGATGAAAAAGTCATTAGACTGTGTTTTGCAAAAACGGAAGAACTATTGGAAAAAGCAGCAGTTCTTTTGCGGAAGATATAGTGGGGAGCAGTACTTAGTACCTAGTACCTAGTATTTAGATGACGATTTGTTTTTAAGCTAGGATACCATCTAATGACTATAGTCCCTCATCCAACCGTAATACTGGTACTAAGTACTAAGTACTGAATACTGAATACAAAAAAACATGCTAACACCCACAAAATACTTCGACAAAGCCTACGCTATTTTTCAAGAAAACGGCGATCCTGCTGTTTCTGAAAAGCAGATGAAATACATGCGGAATCAATTTGAATATTTTGGGTTGAAGGCACCTGTGTGGACAGGATTAGCAAAAGTTATTTTCAAAGAAGAAGGAATTTTTCAAGACAAAGCACTAATTGATTTTGTTGAACTTTGTATGGACGATGAGCATAGAGAAATGAATTATTTAGGGATTGAAATGGCGCAACGTGCTCAGAAAAAAGAAGGGAAAGATTTTATTCAACTTATTGAAATAATGCTTCTTGCCAATTCATGGTGGGATACCGTGGATTGGTTGGCCAGTACACTCGCGGGCAAATACTTTAAAACCTTTCCCGAACAAATAAAACCGATCACAGATAAATGGATGGCTTCTGAAAATATGTGGTTGCAAAGGTCTTGTATAATTTTCCAATTGAAATACAAAGACCAAGTGGATGAGGATTTATTATTTGGATTTATTCGCCAAATAGCAGATTCTAAAGAATTTTTCCTCCAAAAAGCCGCAGGTTGGGCCTTGCGCCAACATTCCAGAGTAAACCCAGATAGAATAATCTCCTTTATTAAAAACGAGAAACTTGCACCATTAACCAAACGGGAAGGATTAAGGATATTGAAGAAAAAAGGAATTATTTGATGATCTATTCCTTATTTTATTCGAACGATCCTTATAATATTGATTGAAAGTATATTTTTTCCATTTTAATTTTTAGCAGTGTATCCGTTCTGTCATTTATATCAGTTATATTTTTTGATATTTACAGTAGAAAACGATCAAACAATGATAAAACCAACTATAAATCATTTACTCGTAGCAATTGTCTTTAGTTTATCCGTCCTTTTATTAAGCAATTGCGATACTGCCAAGCCTACACAGAATCCACCTCCTGATCCCCCGATTCAAGAGCAACCGACGGTGATGAAAGATAGAATTATGACCTTGTTGGGGCCAAGGATGATTGGCAAAAATATAGAACAAAAATTCAGTACTTACGAAGTCAAAAGCCTTGGCCAAATGAGTCGATCAGAAAACCGTTGGCTTTTTACTTATAACGAAATGCTAATAAAACCAGAAGAATTGCTTCAATTATTTCAAGAGTCTGATTTGATTTTAGAAGCGGAATTTATGCCAACCAAAGAAGCAAATTAAATAAAACCTATTACACCTTTTTTATGAAAAATGTAGCCCGTTTTTACCTCTTTATTTTTGCAGTGATCCTCACTGGATTTCAAAATGCAAATGCTCAATCTCGTAATGTAGATGTAGAGTATGACGTGGAAGTCACCTATGCAGAATTTCTTGGGAAGACTCCACCTGTTCGAGATTTAGTTCCGATGGATCCAACAAATCCTGATCGAAGAGCATTTGGTAAATTAGCCAAAAAAGCTCCTTTGAATTTTACCAATAGACGAAGACATATAGAAAATCCAAACGCTTTACCTCAGGGAGAAGATCCAATCAGGCAAACGAGTGCTGGCTCCCGATCCCCGATCAACGATGTCATTCCACTCGTTAATATAAATGGAATTACCAGTAATGCAGGACCATATGATCCAACGGGAGACATCGGAAAAGACCACTACTTACAAGCCGTAAACGCAACTCAAATCCGTGCTTATGATAAAGAAGGCGTTCCAGTCGGACCTGCATTTGCGGCCAACACAATATGGAGTGCTATTGGACAAAGTTCTGCTGGTGATCCCATAATATTATATGATCAATTAGCAGAGAGATGGATCATTACAGAATTTCCAAATGGTAATTTTTTACTGATTGCTGTTTCGGAAGACAGCGATCCATTGGGCAGTTACAATACTTATGCTTTTGCTACACCAAACTTTCCGGATTATCCGAAATATGGCATATGGCAGAACTCTTACACGGTTACTACCAATGAACAAGGTGGAGCAATATTGCCTTCTTATCACATTGATCGGGATGCTTTGTTGAATGGAGATGCAATGGTTACCGTTCAAAGAATAACTTTAACAGGAATCGGTTCTGGACCTGGTTTTCAAGTAGCAACGCCGGTTGATTTTTCAGGTTTAAATAGTCCCGTCGATGACAATCCGATTATCCTGACTTTATCGGATGATGGTTGGGGAGCTGCGTTCAATGATGAAATCAGAATTCATACTCTGGATATTGATTTTGAAGATTCCAATAATACAACGGTCACTACTACTGCTGTTCCTTTGTCTCCATTCGATACCAATCCTTGCTCAGGAGGAGGAGGGATTTTTGATTGTGTTCCTCAGCAAGGTGGTGGGAATGTTGACGGACTAAGAGAAGTCATCATGAACCAAGTTCATTATCGGAATTTTGGAACGCATGAAGCGATGGTTTTAAACTTTATCACCGATGTAACTGGAGGAATGAATCTTGCGGGTATTCGTTGGGTGGAAATGCGAAGAATGCCTGGAGGAGAATGGGAATTGTATCAAGAAGGAACGTATTCTCCGGATGATGGATTAGACAGATATATGGGTTCAATATGTATGGATGCATCGGGTAACATCGGATTGGCGTATTCTGCATCTAGTGAAAACGATTTTATCGGCTTGCGTTTTACAGGCCGATTTGCTTCAGATCCATTAGGGGAAATGACAGTCAACGAATATGTCCTAGCAGTAGGAGGAAGTACGCTTAATACTGGTGGACGTTATGCAGATTATGCGCACATGTCTATCGATCCTGAAGACGACAGAACTTTTTGGTTTACCAGTCAATATGCAGGAGCCAATGGTTCAAGGTCTAGAATTGCTGCATTTCAAATGCAAAAAGATACGACGAATATTGGCCCAATAACTTTGCTGACTCCACAGAGTTCGCCGGATTTGACAGCAATGGAAGCTGTCCAAATTGAGATCAAGAATTTTGGTTTGGATACACCAAGTGTCTTTCAAGTTGGATTTGCTTTTGACGGTGCTCCACCAATCTCTGAAACAGTCACTTTTGATTTATATCCAGATAGCATTTATACGCACACTTTTCCTCAAACGGTCGACATGTCTGTTATCGGAGATTATAATTTTGAAGTTTTTACTTTTTTAGATGGAGACAGCAATACAAATAATGATCTGTTGAGAGTAGTGCGTTCCAAGTTGCCTAAAAACGATGCAGGTATTTCTGGCTTAGATATGGAAACCAATTTTTGTGGAGATTCCACTGAAGTTGAAATTCTATTGACCAATTTTGGTACAGACAACTTGACTTCTGCAACGATAAATTTGATGTTAGACGGAACACTGATCGAGCAATTGCCTTGGACAGGAACCCTCGCAATTGGAGATACAGAATCCATTACTTATATCCTTACGGGCTTTGGTGATGGCATGCATGAATTGGAGGCAACAAGTATTTCTCCAAATGGTGTACCGGATGAAAGAGATACAAATGATTCTTCAATGACAGAATTCATGGCAACTTTAGAAGGGACAGGATTAACCTTTACATTGAACCTGGACAACTTCCCGATGGAGACGACTTGGCAAGTTGAGGATGCTGCCAACAATATCGTTTTTAGCGGAGGTCCATATGAGAATTCATTTGAAACAATTGTAGAGACATGGTGTGTAGACCCTGATGATTGCTTTACGTTTACCTTGTTCGATTCTTTTGGCGATGGCATCACTTCAGGAAGTTATGTAATTACAGATGAGGCGGGATTGCCTGTTGCTTCTTTAATAAATTCCAGTTTTGGAACCATAGAGACCAATGAATTTTGTGGAACCTTCACCTGTACCATAGCTGCGGAATTTGATATTGACCAAGCCAGCAGCGAAATGGAAAATGACGGCCGAGTAGTCATTACCATAACAGGTGGAGTGGGGCCTTTTGAATACAGCAACGATGGAGGAGCCAGCTGGCAATTGTCTCGGGTATTTTTGAATCAATTGCCTGGAACCTATAGTTATATGATTCGAGGAGCTGGAGGCTGTGTTTTTGAACAAGAAATTACCATTGATTTTTGTGCCTTACAAGCGGCTATAACTGTATTGGAACCTGACCAAGGTGCATCAAATGGTTCGATTACAATCGATCCAAGTAATTTTGAAGCACCCGTTGCATTTAGTATCAATGGTGGTACCAATTTTTCTGCGACCAATGTCTTTCAAGGTTTGGGGCCAGGCACTTATAACGTTGTTGTTTTGGATGGTACTGAATGTGAGTACAGAGAAACGATTGTCTTTGATGATACAACTCCTACAAAGGAATACATTATTGGTCAACAAATTGAAGTATTTCCAAATCCAACAACAGGTGTTTTTAGAATAAACATAAATGGATTTGAAAGCCCTAAAACATTCTTGCGATTACAAGTTTTGGATGTAAGTGGAAAATTGGTTTATGAAAGATCGTTGGCGAAATACGACAATACCTATACAGGATTACTATCACTCTATGCTTTTCC
>CALIAG010000552.1 GCA_938041325.1 uncultured Saprospiraceae bacterium
GAGGGAGAAGAGGGAATTCCCAATTACAACCAACGTGGAAAGTTGTGGGAAAAGGCCGCTCATTTAGAATATTTTGATAGCAATGGAACAAGTATTTTGGATCAAGAAATGGGAATCCGAATACATGGCGATTTCAGTCGGAAACTGCCACAAAAATCATTGCGATTGTATGCTCGTTCAGAATATGGGGATTCAAATTTTGAGCATTCTTTTTTTGAACAAAAGCCTGAACTAAATCAATTTAAACGGCTGATACTCCGTACCTCTAACCCGAATTACTTTCATTTGCCATTTAAGGATGAATTGGCACACTTGCTAATGAAGGAAATGGGAATGGACTATCAGGCATTCACTCCTGTCATTGCTTTTATCAATGGATCTTATTGGGGCATTTTTAACCTCAAAGAACGGCAAGACGAACACTACCTCACCGGAAACAAAAGCATTCCAGAAGAAGAAATCCACTTGTTCGAAAAAGAAGGAGAATTGATTTTTGGAGAACAAAGAACCTTTGATGAATTGAAAAATTTTGTCGAGGATTCTAATTTCGAAAATGAATCAGATTATACTGTTTTATCTGAACTTATTGATGTAAACAATTTTGTCAAATTTTTAGTAGCGCAAGCTTATTTTGAACTTTGGGACTTTCCAGAACAGAATTTGAAATTTTGGAAATCAGATGAAGGCAAATGGCAGTGGTTGTTCAATGATGGAGACAGTGCGATTAATGATTATTGGAAGTCAAAGTTATTAGAGATTTTATTTCCAGAAGGAACAGCCGCAGATGGACTTTTCTTTACAACGCTGGTCCAAAAACTTATGACCAATAAATCTTTCAAACGGAAGTTTTATAGCGAATTGCTTTATCAGTTAAACAATACATTTTCTCCTAAAAACATTATAACAAAAATCGACTCACTAGATGCAATTTATGGCCCACAAATGCCTGAGCATATTGCGCGTTGGAACTATCCAGAAAACATCAATAATTATCATGCTGCAGTTGCTCACGTTAAAAGATTTGCCGCGCTTCGTCCAGCTACATTGATAAGAGACTTAAATGAATTATTTGATGTTCCAGTCACTGTATTTCCTAATCCAACTGCAGACCTTCTCCATTTGGATTTCTTTGATGAAAGCGTTTCTAGTCCTGTTCGATATAAAATTTACGATCTCCTAGGCCGTGAAATGAGTGCTGGAACTTTGGTCGACAATACCATTTCTCTGTCTTCATTTTCAAGAGGTATTTATCTTTTGCAAGTGGAAATTGAGACCGTGTATTTTACATTGAAGGTAGTAAAGGAATAAGTTTTTTGAATAAAAAGATTTGGATTGATTCTATCTATGATTTCCTCTTTTCAAACTCAGAAACTACGAGTTTTTCCAAATCATCAAATTTCATTTTAAGCGAATTGGAAATTATGGAAAGGGGAGAACCGTACATGCTGTGATTGGCTTTCATCGCTCTTCTAGATAAAGCATTCTTTCCACGTTCAATATATTTATCCGGTTGGTTTGTCATAATGACAAGAATTTTTGTAGAAGCAACTTCTACCTTTTGCAAGCCAATAATATCGGCCCATTCTATTAAACCTACACTTGTTGCGTTGGTGTTGTCTGTAATGCCATTGTCATCTATGGTCAAACCAATCTGGTTGTCAAACAATTTTCGACCTATAAATAAACCACATACTCCAAAAAAGACTGTAGCAATTATTCCTATGATTCTTATAAAGCCTGGAGAAACAGTTTTTGTACCGATCCAATCTTCAGGATTTTGGACAAACATAATTCCCATAACCACAAATGCTATTGCAGCAAAAAGTAGCAAAAAGATCTTCATTTTGCTAAGTGGTATTTCAATTTTATTTTCCACGTGCTATTTTTTTAATAACTAATATTGTTTGCAAAGACTAAACCCAAATTAACCAGTCTAAAAGTCTAACACTCTAAAAGTCTAGCCCTATACTAATAAACCATCAATTCTATTTTCCTAAAATCCATAGGATGACTATTGGACTGCAAAGAAATGTACCCCTCTTTCACTATTGTATTTCCATTTACAATCAAAGTTTTCCCAAGATCATGTTCCGGATTAAATACTGGATTTGCGTATTTTAAAATTTCTTCGCCATTTACAAAATGAATGATCTGCCCGTCTTTAACATCAATTTCCATGGTTACCCATTGGTCGCCATGAAATGTTTTTTTGACGGTAGGAGGAGTGCAATACGATTCGTTTGGTTTGCCATTAATTTCCACCAACATGCCATTGGCACAGATTTCTCCTACAGGCCTTTCGTCCGTCCCATTGCCACCATGAAGATTGTATTCCAAGGATGCAGGAAAAGGTTGGTCAATTTTCATAGATGCAGGAGACTGACTGTGAAACTGAACACCGCCATCTCGAAAGCCCCATTCTGGTCCACCCGGAGCGGTCTTACCAACGAATCTATATTCTACTTTCAATCTGTAATTGCTTAATTTCTTATTGTAAAAAAGTGCACCAAATCGGCTGTCAAAATTATCACCGTAACCATCGTACCGAACACTTAAAATTCCATCTTCAACTCGAAAAGTATTGGCGTAATTTTCATTCAGTGCATGGCCATTTATTTTTGGTACCCAACCATCTATATTTTTGCCATTGAAAAGCGAATGCCATTTAGGACTGGATGTTTCTACTGGTTTTTTATTATCAAC
>CALIAG010000553.1 GCA_938041325.1 uncultured Saprospiraceae bacterium
ACCAGTTGTCAATAAGAGTCTCATTCCAGTCCGGATTTTCGAAGTCAATATAAATACTGCGAAGGGAATCTAAGTCATACAAATCTTGCGAAGATAGAGTAGGGCCGAAAAGGAAAAGTAGTGTTGTGGTAAAGATGAAATTTTTCATTTTTTTAGAATTTAATAGCTGGGGTTTATAGAATAAATTTTTGAGATTTTCAGATTCAGGTTTTTTATTCACCTTAATAATTGGGAATTGAAAAGTAGAAAATATTTTAGATTTAAAAATGTTCAAAGTTAGAACTGCCATTGGTTGAAATTATAACAATTATCCGGGTAGAAGAAAATTATTGTACAAGCGGTACAGTATTTTGGACGAGCGGTAATAATAAAGGAATTACTTTCGTATCCATTCTTCTAAACCACAAGTTTTTCTTTAGGATTGCCATGCATAATTGAATTGGTTCTGTTTTGGAGGAATTCCAGTCATTGTCCAATGCTCGCTTTGTATTTTTTTTGATGCATTCGCTTTTTCTACAGCAATCCGTTTGAGGGCCTTGGATATCCCTCTTTCCAAATCTGTCATTTGAAAGGGTTTAGGAATAACAGCATATGGGTTCGTTTGCATCATTTTTTGAAAAATAAGTTTATTGGTCCCGTAGGATAAAAAGAGAATAGGACAAGGTGCTTCCTCCATGATACATTGGGCGGTTTCAATACCATTATGATCTCCTCCCAGTCGTATATCTATCAATACAAGATCAGGTGGATTTTTTTTAATGGTTTCAATAGCTGCCTCAGGACTTTGAATAATGCCAATAACTTCATAACCCAATTGTTGCAATTGCAGCTGCATATCGGCTGCAATGATCAATTGATTTTCGATAATCACAATTTTTGCTGTTCGTACTATTTGCATAATTTAAAGATAAAACTATACTTAGAGATATCAGATACAATCTTCCCAGTGGTAGGGTTTATTACCCGAATAGTAGGAATTGGAGGACGAGCAGTAAAAACCTTAGATAAGTTTCAAATGCTGGAAAATCTCCGCTCTGTTGCGGCGACTAACAGGAATATTGTGATTGTTTAAAAGAAGATATTCTTTATTTTCTCCAATGGCATCAATTTTAGAAATATTGACCACATAGGATCGGTGTACTTTTATGAACTTTTTCGAGACTATTTCTTCCTCAAGTATAGCTAATGGAGAAGATACCAAGTATTCTTTTTCCTTGGTATAAATTTTACAGTAATTTCTATCGGCTTCCAAAAATAAAATATCCGAAATAGTAACTTTGACCATCTTATCTTTTTGGCGGATAAATAAGCGATCATTCAACGTAGATAGATGATCTAAAGATTCTACCTGTTCTTCACCGTCTTGAGTCTGTTGCTCAGCAATATGTTGAAAAGCAATTTTTAGATTTCTAGAAAGGTGATCTATTTGGAAAGGTTTGTTTACAAAAGCATAAGGTTTTGCTTGTACCGCTCGTTGAAAAGAAGCCTCATCGGTATTAGACGTCAAGAAAATAACTGGGATGCTGAAGTGTTCCAAAATATGAATCGCAGCATCGACACCATCCATTTCACCTGCCAAATTGATGTCCATAAGTATCAAATCAGGACGATTGATCTTTAGCGAATGGAGTGCATCTTCTGCGCGCGTTTGGATTCCAATGACATCATAACCAATCTTAGTCAATTGCATAGAAAGGTCGGCAGCAATAATCATTTCATCTTCAACGATTAAAATTTTGTGTTTGGGTAGGGTAGTCATTTGTCGTGTAAATTAACTTGCTTTTTTTGATAAATAAAACTTGATATTCGTGTGCGTACCTTCTTCTATGTTTTGTTCCAACTGTCCACCTATCTGAGTCGTTAATAAGTTTATTAGCATTGTACCAAAACCAGTTCCGCCTTCACTTGTACCTTCATTGACATGGATGCCATTATCTGCTATAGAAAGGTGAATCATATTGTCCTCCTTTTTTTTCATCGAAATAGAAATTTTTCCATTTGTTTTATTGGTAAAGGCATATTTCAATGAATTCGTTATAAGCTCATTCGCAATTAAACCAATTGGAATAGCAGTGTCAATATCCAATTCAAGTTCTGGCATCTCAATATCCAGTTCAACTCCAGTGACCTTATTGCCGAAACTGTTGATGATCGCTTGACCAATGGTTTCAAAATATTCTCTCATTTCAATCGCTGCCAAGTTTTCACCTTGATATAATTTCTGGTGAATCAAGGCTATGGAAGTCACTCTATTTCTACTTTCTTGAACGGCATCCAACGCGTTGGGATCATCAATGCTATTCGATTGTAAACTCAACAAACTAGAAATGGTTTGAAGATTGTTTTTTACTCTATGGTGGATTTCTTTAAGCAGTAATTCATTCTGAGCATTTTTGGTTTCTATTAGTGTCTGCTTGTGTTCTAATTCTTTATTGATTTTTGCACGGAACCTATTGTTTTTAAATAAAAACAAAGCAAGGATGCCCAACACCAACAAAAGCACAGCACTCAATAATAAGAAGGAACGTTGTGCCAATTTATCTTTTTCCAAAAGTACAATAGTCGCTTCCTTTTGATTGGTTTCATATTTTGTCTCCAACTCTTCTTTTTGTTTTTCTTTTTCAATTTCAAAAATACTATCCTTTGCAAGGGTAATTTTGTTTAAATACTCATTGGCTTTTTTATACTCCCCCAAGCCTTCGTATGTTTTTACAAGGTTAGAATAAATGGGTATGAAATTGTCATAGGTGTTGTGTCTGATTTTTTCCTTCTTAATATAATCCAAACCCGCTGTAAATGTCACTAGTGCTTGTTCATACTTTTTTTGTTTTAAAAAAATACTTCCTTTTTCATTTAGTATAGAAATAGAAATATGCTTATAACCTGTAGAATTCGAAGTGATCATTGTAGAGTCTAGAAAAATTAAAGCGTTTTCAAAATCTCCAAGAAGTCTATGAATGGACGAACGGGTCCAATAAACTTTGGTAAGCATTTGATTTTTACGAAATTTATTAAGTCGCCGGGCAGTTTCTATTCCTTTTTGAACAATATTCAATGCTTCATCCAAATCATCAACTTTGCAATAAGCAATGGCCGTACGTTGATATGAAAAGATCAATTCATAAAGTTGGTCACTATTTTCTAATCCGGCAATTGATTTTAAACAGAAGTCCAGTGCTTCTTCATATTTTCGTTCATGTATTTTGATGGTTCCAATATCTCGGTAAGTGATTGCTTTTCCTATTTCATCTTCATGTCGCTCAAATATTTCCAAAGCTTCGTAGCAAATTGCCAATGCTTTGGGATAATTGTTTTGACGCGCAAAGCCCAAGCGCCTTATATTGGCAGTCCTTGCGTAAGCGACTTCGTCCTCTATTTGTTGCGCTAAAGTAGCAGCGTTATTAGCATGTTGAAAAGAAGAATCTGGATTAAATATTTGATCGAATAAATTAGCAATCCATATTTCAAATTTTATTTCATACTCTGTTTGTCCATTTTCTTTTGCTTTACGAATCGCTTTTCTATATAAGTTCAAAGGGACATCGCTTACATAGTAATTCATCTCGAATAGGAGGCTGTCAATCAGTTCAAACTCATATTTCGAAATAGATTCCTTTGACAGAATCTTTTCACAAAGAAGTGCATCAGTAGATTGCCCATTAAGGTTATGTACTGTTATGAAAAGGATATAAAAGAATAAATATTTTTTCAAACTAAGAAATAATTAGTGATGAATAAATATTTGCCTTTTTCAAATTCCAATGAAAGATTCTTGCTGCCTAAACGATCTAGGTTGAGATACATTTCATTTTCAGAAATGTCTGTTCTGTTTTTTGTATGGGGTTTCATATAAACGTGTTTATACGGTGTTTTGCTAAATGTTTTTTAAGCACATAGCTTCCTTTGATAAGATTATTTTTGAACTGTACAGGTTTGAATTGTGGAGTAAATCTACCCTAAAATAATAAATCTCTTGGATAATAGGAGTCCAACAAAAACCTTACATTCATTTATGCACATTTGAGACAGTCTTAATTGGCTTCAAGATCATTAGTATGCTGTCGATAGGTCTATTTGATTCTTGTGAGATAGGTTACCTGTCAAGAAGGACGAATCGGAGTAAAGAATGGAATTCTATTAATTTTTCCTAAAATTTTATTTTTAAAACTTAAAAGAATAGCCTGCATTAATTAAAAAATGTTGATTCTTTTGCGACCAATGAATTTTCTTCAATCCAATTAAGTTTTTAAATTCTAAAACAACATTTTTAAATTCAAAATTCGCAGAAAAGCTCAATCCTAAATCATGGTTTTTGTATTCCGATTTTCCATCTCTGATTGATGTCCCCCAACTGGTTATTTGTATTTGGGATTCCATCAACCTACCAAAGTAAAATCCAGTATTGACGTTTAACCATTTAAAAATATTTCTTCCAAACTGCAGATTTGCATTCACGTATTTTGAATCAATCCAATTGTAATCTAAATCGGCTGCTAGAGAGAAATCTTCATTCGTTCCCGAATTCAGATAAAATAAGTCAACTTGCATAAATAATTTTTTATGCATTTGTTTTTTCACCATGATTCCAAAAGTCTGAGAGGTTTTATCGTAAGGCCTTTTTTTTCTTTTAAAATCTGGAGGACGTTTGACCAATTGGATTTTGTTAAAAGCAATTCCGTACTTGGGAACGATGGAAGTCTGGCCAAAAAGATGATAGAATGGTAGGCTTGTAAATAGAAAAATTAAAGTCAATAATTTAGTTTCGAATTTCATCTATGGATTGAGGTGTTATTTTGAATTTTAGAATAATAAGTTCCAAGCACTTTTGGTTTGACAGATCAACCCAATACTCATTTCCTTATTACAATCATCTTTGATTCCATATAATTATCCTTATCCAAAAATTTAACAACGTATATCCCACTCGCCAATGTTGAAGTATTAAAGCTTAATTCGTTTAATGCTGTTTTAACTTTACGAGATAAAACAATTTTCCCGTCCACCGTTACGATTTCAACTTTAATGATTTTAGGATCAAGTTCACGGATATGAAGAACATCATTGGCTGGTACAGGGAATAATAACGCGCCACTTATTTTATCTTCATTTGAAATAGAAGTTACCACAACATCACCTGCATAGGGACCAACATCATCTGGAGTTAAAGGGGCATATCGAATGCTTTCCAAACTATAATGATCAGCCCCAGGGTTGCTAGGGTTTGGTCTCTCTTGACCTTCTATATCTTCCAGGATGGTTTGTGATGCTATCGCATTGTCGTAAAGAGGCGTGTCTCCTGTTGTTCTCCAAAGATTGTAAGTGTCATCGTAAATGAGATGAGGATTTTCATTGTTCACTTCTGAGCCATCAAAAGAGGTTGTAGTTGCACCAGTTAAAACAGTTGCATCTTCTGTTGGATATATTAAATTGCTCAACCAAGTTATGCGATCTCCTTGGTCATTATCTGTATCGACAATTTCAACTAAACTGTTTTCGGAACCTGTGATTAAATTATTTGCAATGATAATGTCTGCAAGGTCCTTGTTGTAATTGTCATTATTGTCGTAGCCAATTTCAATCCCATGACTATTATTGACCAAGGTATTGTAGGCGATTGTGACGCGCTCTGCTCTAAAGTGTTTTGATAGACTTGAACTTTGACCATCGATGGCATCACCTAGTGTTAGCGTTATTGGTGCATCCCACCGCGTTCCATTCAATCCTTCCATGTAATTA
>CALIAG010000554.1 GCA_938041325.1 uncultured Saprospiraceae bacterium
GGGTACATCCACTTGTTGCGCTACTCATAAATCCGGCAACTGGAGCTGTAGCAATCACAATTTCTATGGTTTGAAAAACATCGCTACATTCATTAATTGCCGTTAAGGTCACTTCATAAGTTCCGTCTTCTTCATACTCATGAACAGGATCCGCTAGTGTACTTGAATTTCCATCTCCAAAATCCCAAAAATAGCCAGAAGCATTAATAGAAGTATTATCAAAAGTGACAATGCTTTCATCTATAGAAAAACCAAAATCACTAATAGCGTTTGTATTTACAACTACATAGTCTGCTTCTGTAATCGCGTTCGTACCTGCCGGTGTACTTACTTCCAAACTCACAGGATAGACTCCTTGAGTTGTATAAACCACTGAAGGGTTTTCTTCCGTAGAAGTTGCAGGAGTTCCACCTGGGAAAGACCAAAGTCTTGATGTGATTTGACCAGTAGACAAATCTTGAAAGCTCACCGTATATGGTGCACAACCTTCGCTATTCGTTGAACCGATTCCAGCCAAAGGCATATTGAAAAAACTAAAATCATCGGAGGATACAGAAGTGCCACAACTATTCATGACCGTTAAGGTTACTTGAAAATCCCCTTCTTCTATATAAGTATGAGTCGGATTAAAAGCTGTGCTTGAATTCCCATCGCCAAAATCCCACAAGTAACTTGTGCCATTGGTACTTAGATTTAAAAATGAAACGGTAAAGTCTGATACCGTAGAATTAAAGGCAGCTGCTGGAGTCTCTCCTACTTGAATTAAATTTTCACTTACTTCTGTATCTGTTCCTGCGGAATTAGAAACTTCCAAAGAAACCGTATACGTTCCTGCTGTATTATAAACAATAAGTGGATTTTGATCTGTCGAAGTAGAAGGTGTTCCACCAGGAAAAGACCAAAGCCAGTTTTCAGTATTCGAAGAAGAAAGGTCTGTAAATTGAACAGTTGCAGGGGAACAAAAAGCAGTCGCACTGGCATTAAAACTTGCATTTGGCGAAGTGACTATCGTTACAATCTCTGTACTTTGTACTGAGCCGCATTCATTGCTTGCTGTCAATGTGACGCTATAAACTCCATCAGTAGAAAAACTATGATTCGGATTTGCAGTGGATGAAAAATTCCCATCACCAAAACTCCATTGATAAGAAGTTACATTTGAAGCAATCGTTGTAAAATCTACATTCAAGCCATTCTGACTTACTGTAAAGGATGCTATCGGGTCAGGATTTATTACAATCAACTCTGATTGATCAACAGAGTTTTGACCTAAACTATTTACAACCGTTAGGGTCACACCATATACACCAGGCGTTGAGTAGGTAACAAGTGGATTTAACTCCGTTGATGTTGAAGGGCTTCCGCCAGGAAAAGACCACTGTCTTGTTTCAGCATTTGCCGAAGATTGATCCGTAAACTGCACGGTTAGCGGACTACATCCAATTGTGGAACTGCTTGTAAAGCCAGCGCTAGGCATGGTCAAAATTTCAATTTCTTGCTGAGTTGTGGTAGAGCCACATTCATTCGTTACAGTCAGGTTTACAAAGTAGTTTCCATCGACAGCGTAAGTATGGATAGGATTTTCACTTGTACTGATTTCTCCATCACCAAAATCCCAAGAATAGGAATTCGCTCCAATGCTTTGATTTGTAAAAGTAGCTTCAAGTTCACTTATTGAATAACTAAAATCAGGAACGGACGTTGAATTCACAGTGATTAAAGATGTTTGAGTAATAGAATTAGAAATCACACCTGAAGAGACTGTTAAGGTCACATCATATACCCCTGCAGTATTATAAACTACATTAGGATTTTGTTGGGTAGAAGAGGAAGGTGTACCACCTGGGAACGACCAAAACCAAGAAGAGCTATTCACTGTAGATTCATCATTAAAACTTACCGTCAATGGAAGACATCCCTCAGTTACATTCGAACTAAAGCCAGCCGAAGGTTCTGTATTTATGGTAATCACCTCTGAGGTACTTACAGAACCGCAATCGTTAAAGGCGGTAAGAATTGCGGTAAAAGTTCCATCACTATACGTATGCATTGGATTTACATCTGTGCTAGAATTTCCATCTCCGAAATCCCAAGAATAAGAAGTCGCATTCAAAGATGTGTTCGAAAAAGTTACTACACTTTCATCAATACTAAACGTAAATACGGGCTCTGCTTGAGGAGCTGCTATCACAACATTTGTTTGAGTAATTGTATTTTGACCAGTGGCATTCGATGCAATTAAGCTCACCGAATAAGTACCTGGAGTATCGTAAATTACGGTTGGATTTTCAAACACTGACGTGGATGGAGTTCCGCCGGGAAAAGACCAGGACCATGAGGTTGAATTGTTACTAGACTGGTTATTAAAAGACACTTCTAAAGGGGAACAGCCTGTTCCGTTATTAACAGAGAAACCTGCAGTTGGTGAAGTCGTTAAATTGATTGTCTCTTCGTAGCTATCAGGTCCACAAAATCCAGAAACTACTAATGATACAAGATAATTTCCATCTTCCATATACGAATGACTCGGATTAGGAAGGTTACTACTATTTCCATCACCAAAATCCCAGAGATAGCTATCTGCGTTTGGTGTACCTTCAAAAGCTACATCCAAACCAGTAAAAGAATAGTCAAATGCTGCAATTATCCCCGCCTCAACTTCTATTGCATCGGATTGTGTTGAAACGTTTGAACCTAATGCATTGCTAGCTATAAGTATTACATCATATACACCAGGAGTTGAATAAGTGATTGTTGGATTCTGATTAGTTGAAGTCGAAGGACTTCCACCTGGAAATTGCCACATCCAATCGGTTGTATTGCTAGAAGACTCGTCTGTGAAATTCACTACAAATGGTTCGCAGCCAACTCCTCCTGAAAAACTAAACCCAGGTTGTGGCGCAGCGCCAATAATCACAGTTTGGCTGATATTGTCTGTTCCACATTCTCCAGTTACTTCCAATGAAATTTCGTAAGTACCATCCAAAGTATAAGTATGCGTTGGATTGATTGCTGTGCTTGTAGCTCCATCTCCAAAAGTCCAACTATAACCACTTGCATTCTGACTTGTATTGGTAAGACTTACTTCATTTCCACTAATTGAATTTGTAAAATTCGCAAGAGGCGATTCTACGACAGTAATGAAATAATTGCCGCTTGTAGAATTAGAACCGGATGAATTTTGGACAGTGAGGACCACAGGATAAACACCTGGTGAATTGTAAGTCACAACGGGTGATTGAGCTGTGGAAGTCTCAGGAGTACCTCCTGCAAATATCCAATCGTATGTTACCGCAAATTCTGATTCATCAATAAAGTTGACTTGCATTCCAGTACAAACTTCTGTTGTATTACTAGAGAATGCAGCAATGGGAGGAAGAGCTATTGTAATCTCTTGATTTGTGGTTGAAACACCGCAATCTGAAAGGGCAATCAAGGTAACGGTATAGGTACCTGGTTCAGCATAGGTATAGAAAGGATTTTCCGCTTCGCTCGAACCGTCATCACCAAAATCCCAAATAAAAGCATTTGCACCAACAGATTGATTATTAAAAACCACTGTTAATCCCGCCAAAGAATAATCGAAATCTGCGGTTACCGTTTCAGTAACCGTTATATAAGAAGACTTTACTTCTGCATCACTTCCAGCGCTATTTGTTGCGAGCAAGGTTACATCATAATCTCCAGGTGAATTGTAAGTAACGGTAGGGTTTTGATTGGTAGAAGTAGCTGGAGTTCCTCCGGGAAAAGACCAGTTCCATGAAAACGGATTATTCGTACTTATATCGGTAAACGAAACGGTAAAAGGAGCACAACCTTCAAATTCATTCGCTTCAAAATCTGCAAAAGGAGGAGTGCCAACTCCACAGGTACTTAAACACCCTGAATTTATCAATCCTGCAACAAAGCCATTTATTGCATTTTGGGAACTGACTGACCAATTTGTAGAATTACTCACTGAAGGAGCCATTATAAATGGAGATCCCCCGCTATCATGTCTTGCTGAAAAGTTATGACCCAATTCATGAGCGGTCAAGACCCTTAGAGATTGTGCATTACCCGTATAATCTTGGCAGACGTGATATCTTCCTCCATTGCAAATTCCATTTAACCATGCAATTCCTACTGTTGTACCATCCAAGTTTCGGTTGGTCCAAAATTCTCCGACATCATGTGTCACACCAAATCCTCCTGTATTGCCCCAATCTGAAAAACTATTGAGCAGAATTTCAGCGTCCGTATTATTTGTCCATTCATCGCAAGATGAACAACTCGATATGAAAGTTACGACAATATTGAAAAGGATTTGATGATCGAATTCATCGTCGTAATTTCCGCTAACATTATTCAAAACGCCAAGCATATGTGCTTCAGCTCCAGCAGCACCTCCGTATTTTTGAAACATAGAAAAATCAGCCGCCAAAGCATAATCCAATTCATAGCAAGCCAATACATCTACTTCTTCTGTTGGAGGTATGTCATCAATTCTTTGATCCAAATTTCCAGACCGATCTTCCTGTTCAAACAAAGCACAGGATTTATTTCCTGGAATTACGTTTTGAGTATTGTAGACTACATACCAATCATTGGCTGCGTCTTTGACAAAGGTATTGATGGGTTCTATATAGTAAGTCGTGTTTTCATCTTGGATAAATCCATAAATGAAATTATCGTTTAAAGTCAATCTAACTTTACTGTTCGAAGCATTGCTTATAAAACCTTTGAAAAGTTTTGTTGAAGTTTCCTGTTTTATATTTTTTCCATTTTTACCTTTTTCAACAGTTGTATAATCGGGTGAAAGAATATCGTTTTCGTGTAAGTTTAAGTCCCAGGACAGGTTCTCATTCAGGTTAAGCTCAAATTGAAATTGGTTAGTATTTTGGCTAGCAGAATCGTATATTTTTTGGGTGTTTATTTGAAATATTTCGTAATCATTAAATTGTTTTTGGAGTTCTAGATGATCCAATGATTTGGGGGATCCGTTCACAATCAATTGTTGTGCAGACACCAAATTCATCATACCAAATAGTAAGCATAGAGATATAGTAAACCTCATCATAGTCAGGAGTTGTATTTTTATTAATTAATCGGTTTTGGGGGAAAGGCATGAATTGAATCCTATTATGGATTCAATGGTGATATGTGAGGAAAAATAATATTGGTAAGTCTGCTTCGCTACCTCATAAGTTCTTCAATTAAAGCCTTTAATGCAAATTATCTCAATTGAAATTAGCACTTTATTTGCTCAAATTTTAGTTACATTAAATTGAAAATAGATATGTGTCGCATTCCAGTGTGTTTTCGGGCCTAAAAAAAAGATATTAAACGAATTTCTTGTTGTGGCGCTGCAGCAAAATCAGTTCCTTTTTATAAGAACCGAAAACCAAAAAGAAATTTGAATAAGCAAAATATTGGCTATACCTTGTAATCAAGGAACGTGTAAGTAAGAATGTATAAAACAGATAAAGGGTTAATTCCCTTTGTTTCAATTTATTACTTACCTATTCCTAAACACGAAAAACACGTTCAATGAAAACGCATATTCTACTTTTAACTCTCCTTTTCGTTATGAATTCATGTCAATCAGAAAGAACTTCTGATAGTAAAACAGACACCCCTAAAACGGCAAGTGAAGGCTCGGATGTTGTTCTTAACGCAAAGAAAATTAAAATATTTAATTTAAATAAATCTGACTTCGACAAGACTGCTTCAAACAACGAGAATCACAATCTAGTAGAAAAGTTTTGCAATCAATCAAAAGGATATCAAAGCAAGGAATGGGAAGGCATGAATGATTGTAGTTGGGCAATTGAAAAGTACCTTTTGGAAAAAAACCAAAACCTACTCCGAGCAGGCAATGAATTGATTCTTTCTTTTTCGAATGGCACGAAGCAAAATCTTTTACACAAAGAAGAAACTCAACAATATTTCCAATACGATGGTTTTTGGGAAAAGGGAAACCTATATGTTGTGAAAGAAATAAATAAAGGCGCATGTCAAAAAACGCATTTATTCAATAAGGACACTGGCAAGGCTAGAGAATTTGAAGGAAATTTCTGGTATAATGCAGAAGGTGCAAATGGATTAATTGATCATTGCGGTGAATTGCTGACGGTAATTGCTCTAAGAGACCAAAATGAAATTGAGCAATTATTGACTGAAAAGCTGGTTAATTTTCAAATTCTGGATTTAATGTGGACTTCTGATATGGAGGTGGTTGCCAAAGTTCAGCAAGAAAATGAATCCGCCACTTACAAAAAACTCCTTTTCCAATAAAAAGTTATACGAATTAGCTTCTAGGCTAATATGATTGAATTAGACGCTAATTTTTCATAACTTACGGACTGAAATTTGATTACTCATAAATGATCAAGTTTACTACCCGTCCTATTCCTGACTTTACTCCCAATTTCCGAAAAAAGGCCCTCACCAACTGAATACCACATTTAGACCAAAATTTTACCTAAAATGAATCGTTTTCAAACTTTCATAGCACTTTTGTTTATTGTCCTTACGACAAACGCTTGCTTAATTCGGCCGCCTGAACCAGAGGCAGACATCTGGATCAAGACACTCGATTTCGAGACGATAACTCCTTTTGAGCATATGTTGGCAACCCCTACGGAATTGCTGTTACTCACTAGAGATGAGTTTCTTCGATTGAACATCAACAAAGAATTAATCGAACGTAGGCCTCTTAATTTGCCTTTCCGATTTTTAGGCCGGCCAATGCTTTCAGAAAATGTCTTTGTACGATTGACCAGATTGGATCAAGCAGAAAATCAATCTATTGAGTTTCACTCTACTAAAAACCCTACTGAAAAAGTCATTCTCAACTTATTGGATTATGTTTTGGATACCGATGAAAACCTAATCATTGATGCCAACCCAAGATACACCGGTGCGTTCAATGCAACTGGAACAGAATACTTATTGCCAACTATCAACTTCTCGGGATTAGAAAGAAAATATGTTTTCCTTCTTTTCAGTATTGAGTTAGATCCTTCTAAAACGATTATTGAAGAAGTTAATTTGAAAAAACGTATTGAAGTCAACGAATTGCCAGCTGGCTTATTTTCAAATGATGGACTCGCCAACATCAAACATGTAAATGGATTTTATTATATCTCTTCATTAAATGGAACTGCGAGAATCAGTTCGAATGGAGATTTGACTTATCCGATTCCACAACTTCCAATTTTTGATTTTTTCGCTCAAAAGGATACCGTATTTGCAGCAGGTTTTGGAAATGATTTACACCTCTCTTTGGACAATGGTGCTACTTTTGCGAAGCGCGATTCTATGACAGATATTCAAATGGTAGAAACCGCAGATGATTTAATTTTTACGCATCAAGCAAATGGCTTTCCTTTTAGACTTACCGATCCAATGAAGATGAATGCTAAGGAAGTTTCCAGGAATATGGATTTCCCAGATGACTTTGCAGCATATAGGAACATCGTCTTTTTCAGAAACGAATACTTCATTACCGTTCAGAAAGAGTTATTTCATACAGGTATAATTGAAGTAGAAGACGATTAGAGATCAGTACATCAATTAGAAATATCAACTTTCTATTTAGTAAAAACTAGATGGAAAAATCCTTTCGGAATTCAAACCGAAAGGATTTTTTTTTTGATATAAACAAGTTTTTCACACCACTAGAAAGTCATCACCTTTTGGGTAAGTTGCTTATTAGAATTGGTAATTGTTACGAAATAAATTCCTTTGGCAAAGTCTATCATCGACAGTTCTGTGTTTTGCAAAAACACTTGTTCTATCATTTTTTCTCCAAGAGCATTGTAAATTTGAACAGTTGAAGTACTAGAAAAATCCGTATTGATTTTCAAAAGATCATGAACTGGATTCGGAAAAATTTGAACATCTTTGAAGTGGACGATATCTTCTGTCGAAGTCGTATTGCAAAGCCCCGTGCTTGGAGCAGTAGACGCTATCCAATTAGAAGAAGATCCATCTAAAGTAAAGTTGCGCACTTCCCCAAATATTTCATTTGCAGTTGCATCTAACACAAAAGTTTCATTTGCATTATTTGCTTCGGGAACTCCTTGATTAAAATTGTAATAGGCTGAAAGGTTTTCTTCATCCCCATCTAATTCACAACTTAAAGTTTCTGCTAATTCTTGAGCACTTAGTGCTACGTTCCATATGCGAACTTCATCCAGTTCCCCTGCGTAATAGGCTGCAGTAGCGACGCCTCCAGTCCATGTGCCTAAACGCATGTTTACCCCGTATTCAGCAAGTGGATCTGCAGCGAAGATTTCCAATAAAATACCGTCAAAATAAATGCTCCTTGTTTCTCCATTTCCAACCAATGCAATGTTGTGCCATTCGCCATCCCTCAAATCAGCATCATAGCATTTGACTCCAACATCATAAGCAAACATCCAAAGATTGCCGTTGGTACAATCGGAGTCTGCAACACCAATTTCTAGTCGGTTAGAAGGTCCAAAGGCTACAACACGATCATCTGAACCTCCATTAGCAGAAGCTGCAGGCTTGATCCAAAAACTTAGTGTAAAAGTTGAATTGAGAGAAAAATTGTCTCGATGAACATAATCATTCGCACCATCGAAATGAAGCGCATGGTTTTGAGAAAATCCATTAAAAGAAAGGAGAACACTTAGAAGTGTAAAAATTAAATTTTTCATATGCGTAATTTAAAAAGTGAGTTAAGTTTCGGCACATATGAAAGAACAAACTTACAGATTAAAAA
>CALIAG010000555.1 GCA_938041325.1 uncultured Saprospiraceae bacterium
AATCATTAGAATATTTAGTGAAAATCCAGAGGTAGTCAGTGCTGGAAAATTAAGCCTAAGAATCATTTGTCTCGGCTATATTTTCTTTGCTTATGGAATGGTATTGGGACAATCGTTTAACGGAGCTGGAGATACTTATACACCAACCGTTATTAATTTTGTCGCATTTTGGTTGATTCAAATTCCATTGGCGTACGTTTTGGTCGAACAATGAATTGGCCCATCTGGTGTATATTGGGCCATAGCAATAGGCGAATCAATTTTAGCAATTATTGCAATTGTGGTTTTCCGTCAAGGGAAATGGAAAAAAGTAGAAATTTGAAAATTTCGTTTGGATGGAGTTTTAGAAAATAGATTTCTAAACTAAAAGCACAACAATTTTAGGGTTCTATAGTTATATTTGAGATGTATTAACTGGAAACGGTTTTTAATAAAATTATAAAAATGATTGATACTGTAATTTTCGATTTGGGTGGCGTTTTAATTGATTGGGAACCAAGAAGGTTGTTCCGTAAAATTTTCAAGGATGAAAAGGAAATGGAATTTTTCCTATCAAATATTTGTACACCTGCTTGGAATGAACAACAAGATGCTGGTCGCCCAATCGCTGAAGCTACCCATCAATTGATCGTAAAACACCCAGAATATGCGCAACAAATAAAAGCATTTTATGAACGTTGGCCCGAAATGCTGGGAGGTGCAATAGAAGGAACAGTTGAAATTTTAAAAGAACTCAAAGCCGCTAAAACGCATCGCTTATATGCTTTGACGAATTGGTCCGCGGAAACATGGCCAGTCGCTTTAGAGCAATTCGAATTCCTCCAGCTTTTTGAAGGCATTCTTGTTTCCGGAGTTGAAAAAATAAAAAAGCCGGATCCGAAAATTTACAATATGATTTTGGATCGCTACGATATTGTTGCGGATAAATCAGTTTTTATTGATGATTCGCTTCGAAATATAAAAGGAGGAGAAGCCTGCGGAATACATGGCATTCATTTTCAAAATCCAGAACAATTGAATGGAGAATTATATGAAATGTTGACCAAGGAAAGCTAAAGAGAAGTTAAATATTCTGGGACTAGATTTAAACCTTAACGGACCAGCAAAAAGTCCCCTTTGAAAACTTCAACGCTACCCTCAAAAGTTTCTACTTCTACATAGTAAACATAAATGGCAGGAATCATTTCTCGATTCTTTAAAAGACCATTCCAACCAAACGCAGGATCATTAGGAGCGATCTCATCTGCTTGATGAACAAGTTCTCCCCATCGATCAAAAATTCTAAACGTTTTGATGTTGGTAATACTTGAACCTGCATTGACATAAAATATATCATTGTTGCCATCGCCATTTGGAGAAAATGCGTTTGGAATATAAACGGGAAGTTCACGGTTGACCCAAATGTTTACGGAAGCAGTATCTTTGCAATTATTGAAATCCGCAACCACCAAATCATATGAAGTACCATAGGTAGGACTTACCGTCCATTGGAATACACCACTTTGCGTTTCATTCAAATTATTGGACCAATCTATGGTGAAAACCTCTGATTCAGAAATTGAAATAATAGGCGTTAAGGTTAATTCATCGCCCAAGTCAATCGTAATGTCTCCGCCTAATTCTACTTCCACTAATGGAGGATCTGCCAAAGGAATATTCTCTTCATAGACACATCCGTTCGCATCCAAAATAGCTACAGCGTAATTTCCACTTCCCAATCCAGGTAAATAAGAGTTGTTTGTAAAAGCATTTCCATTAAACGAAAAACTAAATGGAGGAATGCCACCAATGCTATTTTCGACAAAAATATTTCCGTTTTCATCACCAAAACATTCCGGTTGATTAATATCTAGTTCAATAACAGTTGGAATGTTTTCAAATTCAGTTACCACAACACTATCGATACTGTTGCAGCCGTTTTCAGTATTATTAACGGATAAGAAATAGACACCAGGTGACTCAACCGTTGGTTCCAATGAATTTTCATTTTGGATCTCATTTCCTAATGGGTTTGTCCAAAAGTAATTGAGGCCATTTCCCTCCGAACTTTCATTTCCATCCAGCTGTATTTCAAAAATACTACAAGTCAATTGTTCAGCAGTTCCCGCTTCTGCAAGAGGGTAGGAGATGTTGTTAAGAATTTCTAATGTAGTATCTGTTTCGCACAAACTCTCGTTGTTGACAACAGAAACTTCGTAGATGCCAGGAAGACTTGTATTGATACTTGCATTGGTGTTATTCGTAATTCCGGGGCCTTGCCAATTATAAGTTACATCTGACAGATTAGAAGCCACGCTCAATTCAACCTCCGGGTTATAGCAATCAATGTTTTCAGAATTGAGGGTTAAAACTGGAAATATAAAATTGTCTTCTACTACAATAGATTCCACGCTGCGGCAACCATTCGGACCGATAGCAATTAGTTCGTAAGTACCAGGAATAGTAGCGTCGAACTGAGGACTGCTTATGGTATCTCCAAAAGTATTGACCCACAAGAAAATATCTTCTTCGCCATTTGTTACTCCATCCAAAACAACTTCTGTTACATCACAATTTAAAACTCCACCCAATGCTTCCAAGATAATAGGTTCCTGAAAATTAGAGACCACACTAATCTCATCCATCTGTGTACATTGATTGCTGGTGTCTGTCACGACCAATGTATAAACACCATTTGTTTCAATCTGCGGACTCAATTCCGTTGACATAAAACCTCCTGGACCAGTCCATGAATAAACTATATTTTCACCACTTGCAGTATTCCCACTATTGATCGGTAAACTAGGCGAGTTGCAATCTAATTCTAAATTAGGACCAGCGTCAGTAAAAGGATAGTCTATAAAATCTGCGATAAAAATACTGGTATCATTTCGACAGCCATTATCCAAGTCAAGGATATTGATGGTATACATTCCCGGAACTTCAGTTTGAGCACTGGATGTTTCAACATCAAAATTGTTTGGACCTATCCACAAATAATCTGGTTGGCTAGCATTAGTGATTGCATTCAATAAGAATATAGGTGAATTGCAATTTAGTTCGCCGCCTTGAGTTTCGATATCAGGAATGATAATGTTATTTTCCACCATCACTTCAAGACTTGATGTGCATCCATTGGAGCCGGTACTGGTAAGTGTGTACATTCCGGGTTCATTCACCATTGGGTTTTGTTGGGAAATAAAAACGCCATTTGGTGTTTCCCATTCAAAATCAATTGCGGATACAGATGAGGAGGTCAATTGTATCTCTGGGAAAAAACAAGACAATTCGCCACCATTTGCTGATAAGTCAGGTTCAATGAAATTAGGATTGATATCAATGCTTTGCAAGGAGGTGCAACCAGTTACGCTATCCATAACGGTCAAGGTGTATGTTCCTTGGCTTGTAGTAAAAGGATTTAAACTGTCTCTTTCTTCAAACCCATTTGGACCGGTCCACACAAAACTTACACTAGGGCTCGTATTGATTTCTATTGCTCCACCTAATTGGATGCTTGGATTGTTACAATCGATGATACTATCTAAACCCGCATTCGCAATAGGACGTGGAAAGAAAACAACAGGTTGTCCAAGAGAAACCTGAAGGCATAAAGCATTTAAATCTACAAATCCTCCATCAATAGCATTACCTGCAACATATGAAATGTAATAAGTTTGCCCATACTCCATAACACCGGGAATAAACTCAAAAGTACCGGACAGGTTTATGTCAAGAGGATCTACTAAAAAAGAATCTGGGCCATTGTGCAAAACATATTCAAAAGCATCATCGCCATCTAAAAGTTCATTGCCGAGATGTTGAGCAGAAACCGATTCTCCTTCGCAGTCTACAATTAAATCTTGTTGCATTGTCCCTGCCAATGTTTGGCAAGCACAACTTTTTTCTCCACTAATCACAATAGTACTATCGCTACATACCGCACTTTGACTGATTTCAAAATTATAAGGATCTCCACTTAGGATAGGACTAGATTGAAACAAGTTGCTAAATTGCAATTGACCGTTTACATAAAACGGGGGAACACCATCTACAATTTCAAAAACAATATTATAAGAAGTTCCAAAGGCATCACAATCTTCAATGACTTCACTCAAGTAAAAACGAGGTTCCTGAATTAACTCAATTTCAAAACGAACCGTATCGACACATGGGCCGTTTGGAACTAAGAATTCGTAAATATCATCCGCACAATAATCTTGAGACTGGTAAGTATAACAATCGCCATCGCATAGTTGAAAAACACCTAAGTGATTGGTCTGTGGAGTTTGGACAATAATAGGTTGAATAACTTGGCTGCAAGTATCTCCGCAAACGGCATCAATGGTTGTGCTATAATTTGTACCGCAATAATTATAAAAGTCGCCTTCGCAAATATAAACTGGATCCAATGTGGTACTTACGAATTCAACATCTGTATTCATTGATGCAAAAGATCCGCAACCGTTCGAGCTAGTACAAAAAGCATTGGATTCATTGATAGCAGTTTCTATTTCTACGAATACCAAACCGCCAGGGCCCCATAGCCATTCAACGGTCAAGGTATCTGTTCCTTGACCGGAAAGTATGCTTGCACCACTAGGCACGGTCCATTCAATAATCAAGCTGTCCAATAAACTTTGATAAGGACAATTGTCCACGCTTACCAATTCGCAAACAGGTGGAGTTGCAATGTATTCTACAACTTGCCCTTGACAAACTTGCATGGGCCCGCTGACCATTGCTTCGCTTGTTTGTTCGAGACTCAAAGGTTCTATGCTGATTCCTTCAAGAATATTTATTTCCCATTCACAATGCGCTCCATCTTGCCCGTCCACCATGATGTAATAAATTTCTCCAGGAGTTAGCCCTGTCGCAATTAGCGTATCGGTATTCATTGAATCAATAGAAAGGCAATTTGAAAGAATCTGGTAATCATCACAATCATCAGATTGAAAAACGGCAATCTCAATGCCTTGTCCTATATTACAATTTGGCACCACGATTTCAAAAGAAACATCCGGCTCACATGGAATAAATCTAAGCCATGAATTGTTATCAATCGTTTCACAAAAAACAGATTGAAGATTGCCTGGAATAGATTGGGTGAAGTTGTCTGTAAAAGAACAATAGCCATCTAAGTTTTCGCCACACAAAAGAGGAGCGTTCGTGCAACTATCTGCTGGAGGAACGGGAAGATTACAATCGTTGTCTTGATACAATACAAAAACGGTATAGGTAAACATACAGCCGCTATCTACGTCCGTGATGGTTACGACATATGGACCAGGTAAGGTAACCGTTGGATTCTGCTCATTTATATTTCCAGGGTTGATGCCAGGGCCAGCCCATTCATAAGTCAGCGTTCCACCGGTGCTTGTTGTTCCACCACCCAGCAATTCTGAATCCAATTGAGTTGGAGTAAGAACACCACCTGCGGTATAAAAACCTTCCACCGTAATCTCTTCTAGATCGAAAGCAGAAATAATACATTGTGAGTTGTCTTGGAATGTAGAAGTATAGAAACCGCCGCCACAAAACTGTTCTCCATTGATTTCAAAACATGCTCCGTTGCACAATGGCAAAGTGCCGAGGTTGATATACGTTGTAGGCAATACTATAATAGGTTGAATAACTGCGTTGATGCAATCATCAGAGCAAATGGCATCGATAGTTGTAGAATACATGACATCGCAAAATTCATAAGTATCTCCATCACATAGATAAACAGTTGGGAGTGTATCCGAATTAATCGGGTTTATATTTACAACAATATTTAGATCCGGAATTTCTGCTGGACAAGACCAATCACAACCACAGTCGGAAGGCAGGTTCTCATTGATGTCAACAGAAAGCGTTCCGCTGGTATTTCCCCATTGGATAGTAATGGTTTCTGAATTAGCATCTCCAACAATGCTCGCACCAGGAGGGATATTCCAAGTGTAGACAGTTGCTAAACCTTGCAATTCGGGCAAAGCACAACCACTTTGAGAAACATCACCACATTCTGGCAAAGTTAAGGTATAACTTGATTGGCTTCCTGGACATACACTCGCAGGACCATTGATCGCACCATTGGTAATAATGACAGGATCTGGCGGACTTAAGTCAATTCCAGAAATAATATTTATTTGATAATCACATATATCACCAGCCCATCCATCTAACATTAAATAATAAATATTTCCAGGAGTCAGGCCACTTGCATTCAAACTTCCATTGGCTTCAACCGCTGGATTAAAGCAATCTGATACAGAAGTGAAGTTAGAGCAATCACTGGTTTCAAAAATCTCAGCTTGCAAACCACTTCCAGTCAATGTACCGGCGCAATTGTCAATGAGTAGTTCTAGTTCAACGTTTGGATCACAAGCCACAAATTTGATCCATTCGTTATTTTCGATAATACCACAAAATATATCTGGCTGCGTAATGTCGTTGGAAGGCCCCGTTGAACCACTAAACCCGTTTAGTACATTTCCACATAGCAAAGGAGCATCAAAGCAAGAATTTCCTGCAGAGCACGGTTGGGCAATTAGTCCGGTATGAAAACCGGCCATAAGCCATAGGATGACAAGAAAGGGTTTAAGTGTCCTCATTCGTTTTAAGGTTGGAAATTAAGTCCAACCTATTAGCTAGTTTATATCTGAACTTTTAGGAATACATGAGTATTCTCAATAGTTCTAAAGAAATATTTTTGGTTTAGATGAAAAACGGTTAAGGGGGAAACTGTTGGGTTTTGAACAGTAGTTAGATCACTAGACTTTATTCTAAATAATTTCGTATGAAGTTGAATTTTCTTTTATCACTATTCTTCGTTATCAAAATACTCATGTAGCTAAGGCTACACTCCGTTTTTGCCGCCTTGACTAGTAATAAAATCTAAATTCACATTCTATACAAAACCATTTTAGCATAAAGTCTAATTAATAGAAGTATTCTTTTGCAAAAATAAGCAATTTATTGTTTAGATCAAATACCAATGATGGAGAGGGTGAATGGTTTAATTCACATTAAAGAATACTCATATGTAAGTTGATCTTGCTTTAAGTATCGCTTGTTGTTGCCTCTACCCAATCTTTAAGGTATTGAAAATGAGGACCTAATTCACCATTTTCGGCAATGGTAGCTCTTTTAATTACTGGGCTATCTTCTTTTAGCAATTCATCAAGGATATATGTTATAAACTGTTCGCCAAATGCTGTAGAAGCATCTCTAGGCAATTCATTGGGCAAATTATCAATGGTCATCATATCAATCCCATTATCTTGAAATGCTGGGATTTCTTTACCAGTAGAAGGATCGAACCCAAATATGGGGTCAGCAATGGTGGAGGCCTTTATAGTAGAAGGAATAGAAGAAATAGGAGCGATATCGCAGGTTACATCAGCGATTACCTTTATATTGTATTCGTCTTTTGTCATATCCTCTTGCGTAAAAAAGGCAGGAGCATTGTTATCCCAATAAATCCCGTTTATCATTATGTCACTGACTTTCGTATACGGTTCGAAAATGCTCTTAAACAGTTCAGGTCTTTTATAAAAGTCTTCCTTCGTAAAATCACTGCCATCCGTTCTTGCAGCATAGTCAGAACATTGCAGTTGGGTATAAACAGGTCCATCAAATGTCTTGCTTAAAAAGTCAGAAGGATCGACTTTTTGAAAACCCATGTCGTCCAAAACCAAAGCTGCTCCATTGCCAACGCGGCCGGTACCGGTCAATACTACTTTAATAGCGGGAAGATTGAGTTCTTTATAAATTTGTTTGGCCTCTTTGTAGTCTACGCAATCTTTTATTCGCTTTAAGGTATAGGCTCCAGTACGAGCGCCGTAGGTCATTATGCCGTTATGAGCTCCTACCATTCCTGCAAATTTTCCGAATGCGATCAATCGTTTGCCGCTGTCATTTGTCAACACTTCATAATCGATTAAGCGGATATTCTTTTGAAGAATGGCAAGCAGCAATTTTTTGTTATACGATTGTTTCTTTATGGTATGGGAAAAGAAAAAATAGGTTTTATTTTCGACCAGTTGGTCTATTGGTACTTCCTTTACTCCTAAAAGCACGTCACAAGAATTTAAATCCTCTTGAAGAACTGCATTAGAATTAATATAATCTTGATCTGGAAAGCAACGGATAGGAGAGGGTTGAATATAAATATCCACATTCTCTCTTGAATTTACTTGTTCACTTTGCTTTGGAGTTAATGTTACTCTTGAATCAGGAGGAACTTTGCCTTCTCGGATTACACCTATTTTCATAAACTTTGGATTTAACTTGGTCTGGCTAAATTATTAAATATATCCGTTATATTTTTTTTAAAAACGTCACTATGGAGGTTTTTTACCTTTGAACGAGGTCTGCAATTCAATTGATTCATTTCGTGACAGGATTATTTCTTGGCATGGAAATTGAAAATATATTTTACCGTAACCACACAACACCTAAAACTCTCCCCCTCTTTAATTCTTCCCTCGCTTTTTGTTCATAACCAACATAACCATATTACATAAAATGCGATTTTTATCAATTACTCTATTCTTATTTGTTCTATCCTTCCAATCTTTTGCAAAAACAGGAAATCCTGTAGCAAAATCCACTATTTTAACAGAAGTCAACTATACCTATACTTTTAGCAACATTTTCTTTGAAGATGCGGAATCAGAAATGCTTTTCGTTGATTTTGAGGCGATTGAGGACGATATTACCTCAATTAAAATGATTAAAGGAGAAAAATTAATGCTAGAAGACAATGTGACAGATCTTCCTGGAGATATTATTTACGAATTCAGTTTTGAATCTGTAAAACCAGGGAAATATACGATCGAAATCACTACTAATCAAGACATTAAGATCCGAAAGGATATTATAATCGAATAGCTCTATTTTATTTTTTTGAATTTCTCAATCAAAATCGCTCAAGCTTACCTTACTTTGAGCGATTTTTTTTATTTCTTTTCTTTGAAACTATTAAACTCTATTAATGGTTAGTACTTTTGGACATCGGAGTGAATCATAATTCGAAAGTACTTTTATAAACCTATTTTTGAGTTTTTGAATAACTTCGCTGATAATACGGGGCTGACTGGAATCGACAGGAAAGATTATTGGATAGTAAGCATGCCGAGCCAAGAATGTTACGCTCGTAAAAAAGGATATTCAAACCTATAAATGGCAAATCTAACTTTGCTATGGCTGCCTAATTCTAGGAATTAGAAAGCTATTGTGCCCTGCGCTTGAGGCCTGATACATAGCGTAACGCACATCAACATCCTGCAGGCTAGCTGAAGTGGACTGTTCCGTCATCAAGCGAAATCAAGGAACTAAGGATTGGACATAGGTCTGTTTTTGAACCTACGCCTCTCTCGAAAACCCAATCGAAAACTAAGCATGTAGAAAGTTGTTTAATGCTTTGTCTGGACCCGGGTTCAACTCCCGGCAGCTCCACAAAAAAAAGCCTTCTTAAGTCGTTTTGACTTAATGGAGGCTTTTTTTATTTGTGCATTCTTCTTCAATGATTACGTGTAATTACGTACGAAATCAGTGTTTTTTCAAAAAAAATAAAAGAAATTTTAAGGTTGTATAATGTTAACGAAAAATTACATTATTTTTAAAGTGACTTAAGCCTTACGCTTTAGTCTTAAAATTAATATTTCAAGTTTATAACTTGAGGGTGGGTATTTATACAATTCAATTTTTTTAGATATACCTTTTTTACCATTTTAAGGGTATAGTTTCAAGCCAATATTGTTGTAACTTTGTTGACACGTCCATCGTCCTAAAAACTGCACAAGCAATTTTATTAAACAAAAACAGCTACCACAACGCCCCCCCTGTGCGTAGAGCAAAGTTGTAAAAACTTTTTGCCTACTTACTATGAGCATAGGAACGAACACACGCTTCAGGTTTCCTAAACGAAAGTGCATTCACGAATTATTTTCCCTCCAAGCTAACACGTCCCTGTTATCGAACGCACTCGTTTTTGAAAATCAATCGATGTCATATCTTGACCTCGAAACCAGTTCTAATCAACTGGCACACTACCTTATTGCCCAAGACGCAGGTACGGAAAAGATTATAGCCATTTGCATGGATAGATCCTTCGAGATGTTCATCGGACTCTTGGCAATATTGAAATCTGGCGCAGCCTATTTACCAATCGATCCAAATTATCCCGAAGAAAGAAAATTATTCATGTTGGAAGACAGTAAAGCTTCCATTATTCTTACTCGAGAAACAATCGCAAAAAAGATCCCTTCTATTGAAGGAACTCAAATCATAAAAGTAGATACGGAAGCCGCTTTATTTAAAAACCATTCTGTAGAACTACCAACAACAAATTGTCAACCTGATAATTTAATTTATACAATATATACCTCAGGCTCCACGGGGCAACCAAAAGGTGTTCAAATAGAACACCAAAACGTTGTCAATCTGATTGAAGCGCAAATTAATTTTGTAGATCAACCCGTTGACCGTTTTCTCTATGCCTATAGTTTCGCTTTTGATGGTGCTGTTCTTTTGATTTATTGGACATTACTAAATGGCGGAACATTATACATTGCACCAGAAGGTCTCGAAAAAGACATCGCTTCTTTTGGGGATTATATTTCGAAAAATAAAATCTCCCATCTTCTTACTTTTCCATCTGTTTACAACTTGGCTTTAGATCAGTTGCCAACAGCGCAATTGAATAATCTTGTTTCAGTCAGTGTAGCAGGAGAAGCTTGTCCAGGAGTTTTGGTTCAGAAGCACCATCAGCTCTTAAAGCATACGAATTTACTCAATCAATATGGTCCAACGGAAGCAACGGTAGGGTGTACTATTTATCAAACTCCAAAAGATTTTGTTGGTGAAAAAACGCCGATTGGAAAACCAATTCAAAATGTGTTTATAGAAATTTTGAATGATAAATTGGAACGTGTTGCAACAGGCGAGATCGGAGAAATATTTATTGGTGGCAATGGCGTCGCTCGTGGATATTTGAACCGCCCTCAATTAACAGCCAAGCAGTTTATCGTCAATCCATATGGCAATGATCCAAATGATCGCTTGTATAAAAGTGGTGATTTGGGAAGATTCCTAGAAGACGGGAATATTGATTTTGTAGGCAGAGCTGACCATCAAGTGAAGTTGCGAGGTTACCGAATTGAATTAGAAGAGATAGAATCTGTACTGAATAATCATCCAGAAATAAGAGAAACTGTAGTTGAAATAAAAGGCAATACAACAGAGAATAAAAAACTCGTAGCCTATGTGGTGTTAAAAGAAAATGGTGAAACAAATGTTTCTCAATTAAAAGCATATCTGGATCAAAGAATGCCAGATTATATGGTGCCAGCTCAGTTTGTTTTCCTAGAAAAAATGCCATTTGCAAACTCTGGAAAAATAGACCGCAAAGCTCTTCCAGAGCCCAGTATGGCACGCCCTGAATTGGAACAGGTCTATGTAGCACCTTCAACTGATCTTCAAAAATTCTTGTGTAATTTATGGCAAGAAGTATTGCAAATTGAAAAGGTCGGTGTAAAAGATCGTTTTTTTGAACTGGGTGGAAACTCTTTGCAAGCAGCAAAGTTTATTGCAAAAGTTCAAAAGAAAATAGGGGAAACAATATTTGTTGTTACTCTTTTCGATTCACCAACAATTGAAGAATATTCAAAGCTTTTAGAAAGGGATTATCCAGAAGCGGTCAAAGCTGCATTTCATTCTGCTACAATTGAGGGAAATGCTAGAGTTGAAGATGCTGAGCTGACGGAAAAAGATTTCAATGAATTTTCAAAATTAGTACCTCAAATAAACCTTGTTCCGGAATCAAAAAATAAAAACAAGAAAGCGATATTTATTTTGGCACCACCTCGATCAGGCACTACACTTTTGCGAGTCATGCTTGCCGGTCATCCTGATATTTTTGCAGCGAATGAGCTTCAACTCCTCCACTTCAATGATATGGAAGAAAGAAAAAATGCTTATCAAGGCAAATTTTCTTTATGGTCTGAAGGATTGGTGCGCGCGATTATGGAATTGCAAAACTGTGATGGAGATCAAGCCAAAGAAATAATAAGTGATTTTGAAAAAAAGAAATACACTACGAAGCAAGTATATGAACAATTGCAATCGTGGATCGGAGATTCAATTTTAGTTGATAAATCTCCTTCCTATGCTTTGGATCTAGACGCATTGAAAAAAGCGAAGGCAGAATTCGAAGATGCATTTTTTATACAATTGGTTAGGCATCCTTTGTCCATGATAGATTCATTTGCAAAAATGCATATGGATCAAGTGATGTTTTTAGAAAAGCATAATTATTCTCCAAAACAATTGGGAGAGCTAATTTGGGCAAAAAGCCATAATAATATAGTTGATTTCTTTAATACTATTCCTGAAAATCGTACTTTGCGGATAGAGTATGAGACTCTTGTTAAAAACCCTACAAAAACACTTTCCAACCTTTGTTTAAAATTAGGAATCGATTTTAATTCGAATTTAGCGAATCCATATTCTGACCTTAGTCAAAAGATGACTGATGGTATTTATGCTGGTAGCAAAGCAATGGGCGATCCCAATTTTATAAAACATGGATCCATCAATTCAAGCCTTGCTGATAAGTGGAAGCATATAAAAAATATTGAAATAAGTAAAGGCACATGGGCGCTGGCAGCAAGTTTTGGTTACAAAGAAATTTCGCAAACATCGGGTTTAAATATTCCTGAAAGTGAACAATTCAAACATTTTAAAAATGTAGAGAGATCTCGGCAAGACCCGTTGAAAAGTGAACAGAAAGGAATTGAAGAAATTGCAATAATCGGAATGAGTGGCCGGTTTCCCGGTGCTAAAAATATAAATGAGTTTTGGAATAATCTCGTTGAAGAAAAAGACGTAAGTGTTGAGTTTTCTTCCGAAGATTTAATCCAAAATGGTTTGGATCCTAATCTAATCAATGATCCTGACTACGTTCCAAGAGGAATGCCTTTGGAACATGCGGATTGTTTCGATGCTTCCTTTTTTGGCTACTTGCCCAATGAGGCGGCACTCATGGATCCTCAACATAGGATTTACCTTGAATGTGCTTATGCCGCACTCGAAGATGCTGGGTATACTTCTGATCATTACGATGGAACAATCGGCGTTTTTGGAGGCGTAGCAAGAAATACCTATCTGGTAAATAATGTATTGACCCATCCTAATTTTTTCAAATCACTTGATGATTTCCAACAAGGAATTGCCCTTGAAAAAGATTTCCCCGCTACTCGCGTTGCGTATAAAATGAATCTCAAAGGGGCGGCTGTTAATGTCCAAACGGCTTGTTCTTCTTCTGGTGTTGCCATTCATTTGGCCTGCCAGAGTTTAAGAGCAGGAGACAATGATATGGTGATGGTTGGCGGTGGTCGCATTCAACCACCAATTGAAGCGGGACATTTGCACAAAGAAGGACATGCCTTATCTCCAGATGGATATTGCAAAGCTTTTGATGCCAACGCTCAAGGTATGGTACGTGGAAATGGTATGGCGTTTTTGGTTTTGAAAAAATTGTCTGATGCGATAAAAGATGGCGACACAGTTCATGCGGTAATAAAAGGAACCGCGATAAACAATGATGGATCCGAAAAGATCGGATTTACAGCGCCGAGTATTCAAGGCCAGTCCAATGCAATAAAAAAGGCTTATCAAAAAGCAAATATAAATCCTGCAACCATTTCTTATATCGAAGCACATGGTACAGGAACTTTGATCGGAGATCCGATAGAGGTAGCGGGATTGACGAAAGCATTTTCTGAATTTACAGATAAAAAAGGTTTTTGCGGAATAGGTTCTGTGAAAACAAATATTGGTCATTTGGATGCAGGAGCCTGCATTGCTGGCGTAATAAAAACCGTCCTTGCTTTGAAGCATGGTCTGTTGCCTGCCAATTTGCATTTTGAAAATCCTAATCCACAAATTCAATTTGAGCAAACACCGTTTTTTGTAAATGATAAATTAAGACCTTGGAGTTCTGAAAATGGTTTGCCGAAAAGAGCAGGAGTGAGTTCATTTGGCTTAGGCGGTACGAACGCACATATTGTTTTGGAAGAAGCACCTGAGGTTTCTAAAAAAACTATTTCAAAAACCCATCAACTTTTGATGTGGTCAGCAAAGACGGATATTGCAAAAGAACAGATTGCTCTTGATCTTGCTGATGAATTTAATTCAAAACCAGATCTAAATCCGACAGATGTATCTTACACTTTGATTCATGGTCGCAAACATTTCAAGAAAAGAGCTTTTGTTGTTAATGATGAACTTTCCAATTCTATTCTTGATTTAAAAAATAACAATCCTGCTAAAGTGTTTTCTAGTGAAATAACTGGAATCAATTATGACTTGGTTTTTATGTTTCCTGGAGGCGGAGCTCAACATTCTAATATGGGACTTGGTTTATATCGCCAGGAACCAGTATTTAAAAATGCAGTGGACGAGTGTTTGGCCTTGCTTTTAAATAAGCATGATTTAGATGTTAGATCTACTTTATATCCAGAGAATGATGCAGTCAGCGAACCAATATTGGATCCGCTTCCTGCCATTACTTTATTATTTACAATAGAATATGCTACGGCTAAATTATTATTGCATTGGGGCTTAAAACCTTCATTGATGATAGGCCACAGCCTTGGAGAATATACCGCTGCTTGTATTGCTGGCTTAATGAGTTTAGAAGACGCTTTGGCGCTTGTCGCAAAAAGAGGGCAATTGTTTCAGCAATTGCCAGAAGGAGCAATGCTAAGTGTACCGATGCCGGAAAATGAAGTCAAAGAATTTTTGACTGATAAATTGAGTTTTGCAGCAATCAACAAACCAGATCATTGTGTTGTATCCGGCGCTGTTGAAGAAATTGATGCACTTAAGTTAAAGTTGAATGAAAAAGAGATTCATTCTACTCGCTTACATATAACTGTAGCAGCACATAGCCAGGAAGTTGAACCTATATTGGAAGAGTTCAGGTCTTTTCTGAAAACCATTGATTTTGGTAAACTTGAAATTCCAATTGTTTCCAATTTGACTGGTGATTTTGCAGAAGAGCATACTATTTCAAATGTTCAGTATTGGGTGGATCACCTTCGAGGAACGGTACGGTTCTCCGATGGAGCAAATACCATCTTAAAATTAGAAAATAAAATTTTAATTGAAGTTGGCCCTGGTCAAACTTTGAGCACCTTTGCAAGACAACATCCATCCAAACAAAAAGGACAAAAAATACTGGCTACTTTACGCCATCCAAAAGAGACCATTCCTGATTTGGCCTTTATTTTAAAAACTCTTGGCCAACTTTGGCTAAATGGAATCCAAATCAATTGGTCAAATTATACACAAAATTTTAACGCCACACGCACATCTCTCCCCACCTATCCATTTGAACGAAAACGGTTTTGGATAGAACCGAAAGTCCAAACGGCCCCCTTACACGTAGAAAATACAACAACAGAAATTACCTCTTTAGACAACTACGACATGGAAAGGGAAAATAGTATAAATCAAATCGTTTTGACCAGAAAAGACCTAGTCGTTTCGAAGTTGAAAGATTTGTTCAATCAGTTAAGTGGGATCCCCGTTGATGAAATGGATGTATTTACCTCCTTTCTTGAACTTGGATTTGATTCCTTGTTTTTAACTCAGGCTACCACTAAGATCAAAAAACAATTTAAGGTCAAAATAAATTTCCGTCAACTTTTTGAAGAAGCACCAAATATTGATGCGCTTGCAGAACTGGTGGATGGCTTAATGCCGGAAGATAAATTTGAAGAGGAGTTATCCGAATTGAACAAGGCATCAAAACCACAGCAAGTCGCAACTCAGATTCATTTCAAGAATGATGGCAACAATGGGATTAATCCAGTTCATCCTACAGTTGATAAGCAGCAGACAGTTACTGGAAATACCAGCGTCGGAGATGTACAGGGTTTGATTGATAGACAACTGCAAATTATGGAACAGCAGCTTGCCTTATTGCGAGGACAAAATGTTGTGCCGTCAAAGCCAAGTCAAAATAGAATTGTATCTAAAACGCCTGTTGCTAAACCAATTGCAATTCAAAAGCTTGGTAATAATATTGTTTCGAAAAATATTCCAATTGAAACGAATAAAGAAGAAGTGAAAAAAGGATTTGGTCCTTGGAAACCACTCATCAAAAAAGACGAAGCACTTGACGAGAGGCAACTGAAATATTTAAAAGAATTAATTGAAAGATATACAGACAAAACCAAAGGCTCTCAAAAATTAACTGGAAGTCAACGCAAACATTTAGCCGATCCAAGATCAATTACAGGTTTTAATAAACTCTGGAAAGATCTGATTTATCAAATAGCTATTGAGAAATCGAAAGGAGCTAAAATGTGGGATGTTGATGGGAATGAATATGTTGATTTTAGAATGGCATTCGGAATTAGTCTTTTTGGTCATACGCCGGATTTTGTACAGAAAGCGGTAAGCGAGCAGTTGGAAAAAGGATTGGAACTTGGCGTTTTGACACCATTAGCAAAAAAAGTAGCTGACTTATTATGCGAGCTAACGGGTATGGAACGTGCTACACTGGTCAATACCGGATCAGAAGCACTTTCTGCAGCAGTTAGATCAGCGCGTACAGTCACTTCTAAAGATAAAATTGCTGTTTTTGAGGGGGATTACCATGGGATAGCAGACGAATTTTTGGTTAGATCGATAATCAGGGACGGTAAATCGATCTCCATGCCTGTTGCACCAGGTATCCCCCAATTTTTAGTAGAAAATGTAATTGTGCTGGATTATGAAGATCCAAATGTCTTGGACAAAATCAGAGCACATGCAGATGATCTAGCAGCAATTATTATTGAACCGATTCAACCGAATTTCCCGATTAGACAACCGGTCAAATTACTGAAAGAAATTCGGAAGTTGACCACGGAAGAAGACATTGCCTTGGTCTTTGATGAAATGATAACCGGGTTCCGATTGGGTACAAGAGGAGCTCAAGGATGGTACGGTGTTGAAGCCGATATCGTGGCTTACGGAAAAATTATTTCAGGTGGATTGCCAATGGCAGCAGTTGCGGGTAAATCGCGATTCATGGATGCTTTCGATGGCGGCATGTGGAATTTTGGCGATGCCTCCATTCCAGAAGCAGGCGTTACGTTCTTCGGAGGTACATTTGTCAAACATCCATTGAGCTTAGCAGCTTCATTAGCAGCACTTAGTGAAATAAAGGAAAGAGGCGATGAAATGTATGAGGCCTTAAATACCAAAACCATGGTATTTGCAGAAAGGCTCAAAAATTTATTCTTAGAAACGAAAGTGCCATTGTATATTCAATGCACGTCTTCAATACTTGCCGTTAAATTAGCTGACCATAATCCATTTTCCAGATTGTTTTTCTACTTCTTGAAATTGAAAGGAGTACACTGGCAAGAAAAGGCTGGCTTGATGTCAACCGCACATACCCAAGAGGATCTTGATTTTACTTATCAGGTTTTTGAGGAAAGTATAAGAGAAATGCAATCGGCAGGATTTTTCAAAATTACCGTTTTCGAACAAGAAGACCTCAATGTAATTGTTCCGCCGCCACAACATATTCCTTTGTTGGAAAAAACTTCTGATGGAGGACAAAAAAAAACCATTCCACTAACGGAAGGGCAGAAAGAAGTTTGGGTCGAACAACAACTCGGCAATGAAGCAGCAGCAGCATACAACCTAAGCGGTGAATTGAAGTTCAACGGAAATTTGAACGTAGCAGTTCTAGAAGAATCCTTAAAAGTTTTAATGAATCGTCATGAATCATTGAGAACTATTTTTGATTCAAAAGAACCCCGTCAACATGTTTTCAGTCAATACGATTTGCCTTATAAATATTTAGATGTTTCTGATAAAGTAGAAAAGGAGAAACAAACGTTTTTCAATTCACTTAAAGAAGAAGAAACAACCCAACCTCTAGATATTTTTAAAGCCCCAGGAATAAGATTCACCTTGGTGAAATTCTCCTCAGAAGAATACAAATTGATATTGACTGCGCATCATGCATTTGCGGATGGATGGAGTTGTGGAATTATTACCAACGATCTTGGTGCCATTTATACTTCACTTTCTAATAATGAAAAAGTTGAATTAGCGGAAGCCAAGCAACTCAGTGAATTTGTATTCGAACAAATTGAAAATCAAAAGGAAGAAGAAGGACAGGAAGCAGAAGAGTTTTGGTTAAATCAGTTTAAAGATGATGTTCCAGTATTAGAATTTCCAACAGATAAAAATCGTCCAAAAAAGAAAACCTATGATGCGGACTTAGAACGCATTCTTATTGAACCTGAATTGTACGAAGATTTAAAAAGATTGTCTGCGGATCAAGGAACAACTTTCTTCATCACCTTGTATTCTGCTTTTCAAGTATTTATGCATCGCCTTTCTGGACAAGAGGATTTTGTTTTGGGAATGGTCGCTGCTGCACAGGCAATTGCAGGGAACCAAAATTTGGTAGCGCATGGAGTAAGCCTGTTGCCTATTCGTACTAAAATAGATAAGACCAAAACTTTTAGTGAGCAACTGAAGGAATCGCGGAATAGCGTTTTAGATGCTTTCGAATATCAAAATTATACATTAGGTTCTTTGGTGAAAAAAATGAAGTTGGCAAGAGATGAAAGCCGTCAACCTATCATCTCCTTTTTGTTCAATATGGATGCTGATGCAGAGCCTATTCAGTTTGGGAATATGCAAGTAAGCGTTGCACCAATCCAAAGAAAATTTGAAACCTTTGACACTTTTATTAATGTCAAATCGGGTAAGAATGGGATTGATTTTGAATGGATTTACAATACAGATTTGTTTGAAAAAGCGACTATTCGCAGAAGGCTATCGGAATTCAAAACACTGTTGCAAGAATTGGTGATTGAACCTAATCTGAAAATTTGGCAATACAACGTTTTACCCGATTCTGAACTCAATCAACTTTTGAGTTGGAACAATACAGAGACTTCGTTTCCAAATGAAGTTACGATTCCAGCATTATTCGAAAAGCAAGCTGGATTAGAACCAGATCGAATTGCAGTTGACTTTAAAGGTGAATTTTTAAACTATGAAACCTTAAATAAAAGGTCAAACCAATTGGCCAACTTCCTTATTGAAAAAGGATTGAACAAAGGAGACCATGTTGGGATCTTCATGGACCGTTCTATAGAAATGCTGATAGGCTTACTGGCATGCCTTAAGGCGGGTGGGGTATACGTTCCTTTGGATCCGGTTAATCCCGATCAAAGAATACTAACCTTACTAAAAGACGTAGAGGCAAGGTATTTAATTAGTCATGAATTCATGATTGATCGTTTGCCTGATTACGATGCGTTCAATGTTATTATTCCAACGAATAAAAACTGGCAGCAAGTTCATCAAAACGGGCAACACTTGAACAAAACGTCACAGTTGTACTTGTCGTTTTTACCTAAAAATTATTCTATTGAAAACCCGGTGGCTTATTTGAAGCCGGAGGATCTAGCCTACGTGATATTTACTTCTGGTTCAACAGGAAAACCAAAAAGCATAGCGATTCCACATTACGCGGTGATTGACCATCATTTTGCAATGAAAGAAGCAATCGGCTTTGGAAAAGACGATGTAATTTTTAGTGTCGCATCGATTGCCTTTGATCCAAGTGTACAAGATTTTTTCTTGCCATTGTTCTTAGGAGCAAAGGTGGTCATAGCGAGTAAGGAGGCAACGACTGATGGTTTTTTATTAAAGAAAAGAATGGAAGAATCACTGCCTACGATCATGCAAGCGACTCCGGCTACTTGGAGGATATTGTTTGCATCTGGCTGGGAAGGAAGTGATCGGCTTACCATCTTAAGTGGGGGAGAAGGTTTGACAAAAGCATTTGCTGAAAAGTTGATTGAAAGATCAAAAGCATTATATAATATTTACGGCCCAACAGAAACTACCATTTGGTCAACGACTCAAAAAGTTGATCAGAAGTTGGTGGAAGCTAAAAACGAAGAGGGGTATATGCCCATTGGGAAACCAATCAATAATGTTCAACTTTATATTCTAGATGAGCATTTACAAAGAGTACCTATTGGAGTGCCAGGAGAGATTTGTATTGGTGGCGTAGGAGTAGCACCTAGTGGGTATGTGAAGCAGGAAAGGTTGACAGCTGAAAAATTTGTCGCCAATCCATTTAATTCTCTTGAGAAAATTTACAGAACCGGAGATGTTGGGCGTTTCTTGGAAGATGGTAGCGTTGAATATTTGCGGAGGGTAGATAACCAAGTGAAGGTTAGAGGATTCAGGATAGAGTTGGGAGAAATCGAATCGAATATCAATAGATTTACTGACATCAGAGAAAATGTGGTGTTGGTAAAAGAAGACAGTTCTAAGAGCAAAAGGATAGCGGCTTATGTGGTGATGAAAAACGGGATTAAGCTGAATCAAAAGTTGTTGAAAAAACAATTGCGAAAAGTTTTACCCTCTTACATGGTTCCTTCTGCCTTCGTAGAGATGCAATCTTTTCCGATGACAGCTTCTATGAAAATCAATAGGAAGAAGTTACCAGAACCGAATTGGGAGTCGAATGATAACTTTAATGGGTATCAGGCTGCAAGCACAACAAATGAAAAAATGCTTGTAAAAATCTGGTCGACAATACTGAAAATAAATAAAATAGGGATTCACGATAACTTCTTTGAACTAGGAGGACACTCTTTGATTGCAGTGGAGATGATGGCAAAACTAGAGCAGCAAACGGGTAAGAAATTGCCTTTAGCAAGCTTGCTCGAAAATCCAACGGTCTATCAACTGGCCACCCAAATGGAAGGATCAGATACCGATAGCGTTTGTAAAAAAGGAGGATCGCTAGTTGCGATAAAAACTTCTGGATACAAAGTGCCAATCTATTTAGTGCATGGTGCGGGGTTACACGTTTTAATGTTTCAGACTTTGGCCAATCATATGGATGAAGCTCAACCCATTTATGCATTGCAGGCGCGTGGTCTGAATGGAGGTGACAAGCCATTGGACCGAATAGAAGATATTGCTGCACATTATCTTGCAGAAATTATTGAACAAAATCCTACTGGACCTTATGCCCTTGCTGGTTATTCTTTTGGAGGCTTGATTGCTTTCGAAATGGCCAAGCAATTACGGGCACAAGGAAAAGAAGTCTTGATGTTGGGAATGTTTGATACAGTTGTACGTCCAACGATCACTGGAGAAAAACAAAGCTATTATCGGCACCTAGCGAATTTTAGTAAGAAAGTGGTTTGGAATATTTCTTCTATCGTTAAAAGTCCGATGTCCAATATTAAATATAAATCGAACAGCATTTCCAGAATGTTTAAACGCTGGAAATGGAGTATTTCGAATAATGAAGATAAGGCGATTGAGCAAGGAACAAAAGACCATGAAGCTTTGGTCGATAGAATGAATCAATTGGCTTTCGAGAATTATAAAATCACCCCTTATGAAGGTGAAATCCATTTGTTTCGGGCAAAAGAACGAAAGTTTTGGATTCACGATTTTGAATTTTTAGGATGGAAACCTTTTGCAAAAGAAGGTGTGCTCATCCATGATGTACCTGGTGACCATTTACATCTTTTTAATGCTCCTCATGGAGAAGAATTTGCAAAAATACTTCAGACTTGTTTGAACGAAAAATGCAAAGTGTATAATGAATTGAATTCCTCAAAAGTAAGCAGCTAGTAGTATAAATATGATTTCGATTAAACCCACAAGTAAACGAATACAATTAGAAACCCCGACCCGAATTTCTTTTCAAGATCGATCTGATATTCATATCTGGATCGTGGAACTGAATAGTTTGAAAAAAGAAGAAATAGATTTTATTTCAACCAACCTCAATGAGGAAGAAATAGCAAAAGAGAAAAGATTCCGTTTTACGGCTGACCGCAAGCGGTATGTATTGACGCACGGACTCAAAAGATTTCTGATTGGGAAATACCTGAATGTATTGCCTGAGTCGCTTTCTTTTTATAAAAATAAATTCAAGAAACCTTTTGTCGAAAATAATTCTGAAAACTTAAATTTCAGCATTTCCTATTCAAATGACCTTTTGGGAATAGCAGTAGGATTTGGCAAATATAGAATGGGACTGGATATAGAAAAGATAGACCCAGTCTTTGACTACTCTTCGATAGTAAGTAACTATTTTACAAGTGCAGAAAAAGCGAGATTAAGGAAAGATCAGAGCAATGAATTCTTCTATTCTCTTTGGACCAGAAAAGAGGCTGTAATGAAAGCCCTCGGAACTGGTTTGAGCAATAAAATAGCCAATATTTCTGTTCATAATAATTCACTTGAAATAATCGACTATTCTGATAGAAACCAGTCGAATGCTTCATCAAAATTCAATTTATCTACTTATCGATACAATAAGGATTATCAAATTAGTTTGGCTCATGAAATGACCACACCAAGAGTGAGACACGTTAAATTTTCATTTTGAACCGACAATACTTGGTATCTAGTAGACATTCCTGTAATTTTGATCACACTTTTAACGGTTATTAGGTGATTTTACCGGATTTATCGTTAAATTCAATTCCAAAGCCTCCAAAATTCTTGAAACAATTAGTCCAAAACCGAAATTTGTGAGGATTTTGCAATTCACCTTGTCTGGAGAGTGAAAATCCCGTCCCTATTATTTAAGGAGGTACTCAATTTGAATTATATACTAATTTGAATATCTGCTGAAGAGAATTCCTGTTTATTATTGAAAATTAAATTCAACTATTTTAGTTCCTTTATGTTAGGAACTTAGCCCTTTCTCACAGCTAGAATAGCAGAGATTTTGGCTACATTTGTAGTTGACAACCAACTTTTGTTATTATATGTTTTTTTAAACTTTAATAACACTATAAACAAGAAAAAACTATTTTGTACTAAACAAATTATGAACATGTCTCCCCCAGATATTAGGACTTGTTTCATTTCCTTGGCTCTACTCCTTTTGAGCTTACTGTTATCACCTTCTTTGGTAGCACAGGACCTTTTATATCATTTTGATCGCGACTTTGGTGGAAGTGTTTGGGAAGACTTAAATAGTGTAGAACAAACTGCTGATGACGGCTATATTTTAGGCGGCCACAGTTCTTCTCCTCAAGATATTCCAAACGTAAGTGAGACAAGCCGAGGAAATTTAGATTTTTGGTTGGTCAAATTAGACGAAGATGGCAACAAGCAATGGGATAAAAGATATGGTGGATCTGAAATCGAAAGACTTTTCTCTGTAAAACAAACTACGGATGGTGGATATATTCTAGGAGGCTGGTCTGCCTCAAATGCCAACGGAGATAAGACCGGAGCCAATCGTGGTCTCTTCGATTATTGGCTCGTAAAAACAGATGCCGCTGGTGTAATGCAATGGGATTCAACTTATGGTGGAGGCCATTTGGATTATTTGTTTTCTGTTGTAGAAACTAATGACGGATATATTTTAGCTGGGCAATCTTGGTCAGATGCTGGCTTCGAAAAAACAGAAAACAGTAGAGGTGATTTTGACGTATGGATCATTAAAGTTGATTTTAATGGAACAAAAATCTGGGATCGGACCTATGGCGGGAATAATGAAGAACAATTATCGGAAGTACAAATTGATGTAACCGATGGAAATATTTTGGTGGGAGGAAGTACTCGTTCTGTTGTCGGAGATGAAATCGCTGATCCACAAATAGGTGGAAATACATTTGCCGACTTTTGGTTTTTTAAGATTGATGCGACCAACGGTGACATGATGTGGTCTGAACGAATTGGTGGTGAGGGAGAAGAGAAAATAAATTCTTTTAATCAAACTGCGGATGGAGGTTATATTTTAGGAGGAGGATCAAGATCAGATATTTACCCTCCATATAAATCAGAAAACAATAGAGGAGATGATGATTTGTGGGTTATAAAATTAGCTGCTGACCGTTCAGTTGAATGGGACAGAACACTGGGAGGAGCCTTGAAAGACAATTGTTATAGCGTTAAACAAAATAGCATTGGAAATTACATGGTCGGTGGTTTTGCTTACTCGGGAGTCGGATTTGAAAAAACAGAACCTTCTCGTGGATTTGCAGATTACTATCTGGTTTACCTTGACGGGAATGGAAATGTAAAATGGAGTAAAACGCTAGGAGGAGACCGAGAAGATGTATTGGAAAATCTGTTTCAAACCAGAGATGGTGGCTACTTCTTTGCCGGCCACTCTCAATCAGGAATTAGCGGAGACAAAGTAACGCCCAATAATGGTTTGAATGATTACTGGGTCATTAAAACACTTTGTAATATTTCCGTAGAATTTCAAGACACCATTGTTTGCCCCATGGCAGATGTCGAATTAAATGCACTCGATACCAATTGCATTCAATGTACCTGGGATTGGTCAGACGATTTACTTGTAAAAGATTCTATTCGAATTATAAATCCATCCGCTCCCAATACCTATAACGTCACCCTCACAGATGGGGTGGGTTGCTCTTGGACGGATGATATAGAAGTTGATATTTATCCGACACCAACAATTAACCTTGGACCGGATATAAATCTTTGTGATGGAGATACCGCGACATTGGATGCTGCGAATTTAGCCTTTGGCTATGTATGGAGTACTTTGCAAGCAGGACCTGTCATTGAAGTAACCAACTCAGATATTTACACCGTTACGGTAACGAATTCTAACTTGTGTACTTTTACAGATACCATCGATGTCGAGTTTCATCCATATCCTGATGTAAATTTAGGAATCGATACTTCCTTCTGTGAAGGCGAAACAATTACGCTGGACGCTGGAGTCCAAGATGTTGGAACGACCTATCTTTGGTCACACAATAGCGATGTTACTCAAACACAAGATATTTCAACTGCTGGGGTATATGTGGTATCTGTAAACTCTCAAAACAATTGCCTTTCCCACGATACACTTCAAGTGATAGAAGTTTTCTCTGCTCCTGAAATAGTCAATGTCGTTACAAATTGCAATCAAAATAACACTGCGTATACGGTTAGTTTTGAAATCATGGGAGGCCAGCCAAGTACCTACGATGTGTTAGGAGACGCTGGGATTTTAATAGGCAATAGCTTTACAAGTGATGAAATTCCTAAAGGAGGAGCCTTTAATTTTATGGTGGAGGATGCGAATCTCTGCGACAGAGATTCTATAGCCGGAGATTATGATTGTGATTGTTTAACCGATGCAGGGGCTTTAAATACAACACCAATTTCAGTTTGTGGCGATGAAGTAATTACACTGAATCATTTTGGTGGTTCACTTGATTTTGATGACCGTCTTCAGTTTATCCTTCATGATGGAACAGGAATTCCATTGGGTACGGAATTGTCTAGATCTGATGTTCCTCAATTTTCCTATGATGCTTCACTTACCTACGGAACAAGTTATTTTATTTCTGCAGTCTCCGGAAATGCGAATGCATCGTTAAACGTAGACCTAGCAGACGGTTGTTTGGATGTCAGTGCACCTGTCGAAATTGTTTTCTATGATTTTCCTACTGCCGTTATTGTGGATGTGGATGGATTACAGATCACTTGTGGCCAACCAGACTTGACATTTGATGCAACAAGTTCTCAACCATTTGGAGCCGTTGATTTTTTCTGGGAAAGTTTTGATGGTGGAAATATAGTAGGACAAGCGAATGAACCAATGGTTGAAGTAGATACTTCTGGAATGTATCAATTGGTCGTGATTGATCAAGTAAGTGGATGTAGAGATACCAGCCAAGTAGATGTGGGCGCAGATGAAGGAGTACCAAATGTAACAGTCAATGAACCTCAGGTCTTCACTTGCCAAGATACTTTGATTCCTTTAAGCGGGATAGGATCTTCTGCAGGATTAAATTTTAATTATTTGTGGGAAGGTGGAAATGTTGATAGCTTGACAGATATTCAAGTAGTGGCCAATAGTCCTGGAACGTATTTCTTTTCTATCAATAATACAGACAATGGTTGTACCGTCACAGAGGAGATTATTATCCTTGCAGATACTGATGGACCAATCATGGATGCTGGAGCTACTGTTCAATTGGATTGTTTAGATGAGTTCGTGATCTTGGAAGGCGAAGTAGACCCTTCTTGTGTTAATTGTGCATTCGAATGGACCACAAGCGATGGAAGTATTTTATCGGGAGAAAACCTGATTGAATCCATTGCGATCAGTATTGGAACCTATCAGTTAGAAATAACGAATTTGGACAATGGCTGTAAAAATTCTGATGTTGTAGAAGTGACACGAGATGAAGACACGCCCCAGAATCCTGAATTTGATATCGATTCCCCAATTTGTTATGGCGATAATGATGGCAGAATTGAGGTAGTAAGCATGGAAGGCGGAGAAGCACCTTATATGTATTCATTGAATGGAAGTCCATTTGTCTCCTTCAATTACTTCGAGTTTCTGAGTCCAGGTTTTTATGACATCGCGGTTCAAGATGCAAAGGGGTGTGACTACGATACAACGGTTTATATACCTGCGGCAGAAGAATTTACAATAGATATAGGAGAAGATGTTGAAATTGAGTTGGGAGATTCAGTGTTCATTAATGCGCTGAGCAACATGGTTATTGATACGTTTTTCTGGACTCCTGAAGAACTTTTGAATTGCGTCGATTGTTTGAATCCGATTGCAAAACCAACAACACAATCCAGCATCAAGTTTAGAGCGATAAATGAAGCGGGCTGTGTGGCGATTGATTATTTGAATATGTTTGTCCGGAAGGATTTGAATGTATATATCCCCAATGTCTTTTCTCCAAATGGAGATGGAATAAATGACACTTTTACCATTTTTGCAGGCAATTCTGTTGAAGAAATTAAAGAGTTTAAAATCTTTGACCGTTGGGGGGAACTCTTATATACCAGAGAAAACATCCAACCCAATAATATTCCAGACGGTTGGAACGGTTTGCTGAAAGGCAAAGAACTTCAAAATGGTGTTTACATTTATTTTGCTGAAATTATTTTTGTAGATGGAAGTTCTGAATTGATGGAAGGAAGTTTTACTATGTTGCGGTGAGTTAGATGTTAGACTTCTAGACTTCTAGACCTCTAGACGTTAGATTTTTAGACTATCAAATTACGTAGCCATCTAACGTCTGTCTAAACCCTCTAACGTCTAACCGTCTAACCCTCTAATAATAACCCTCTAACCCTCTCACATGAAATCCTGGGTCAAACTCCTTTTCCTAGTTCTCCTGCTTTTGGATTTGGCTTATTCAACGGTCCAGTATTATTCAGAACCTTTGGATGGTGATGTGGCGCGAGTGGTCTTGCCAACGGAGTATTTTAAACAAGTATTAGAAGATCCTTTTGGAATGAGTGTGCTGCTGAAAGGGGAGGAGTATGGGGCTCCAAATCGATATTTTGTGCACAGAAGCATGTCGACGTATTTCAAAACAGTTCCTTTCTTTTTTCAAAAATTCATTTCGGCAATAGAAAGCATTTATTACAGTTCTGCACTTTTTAAAATTCTACTTCATCTATTATTGTTGTATTTGTTGGCTGCATATTCCAGCGCTCAAGATTTGGGAAAAAGTAAATTGCTCATAGCCGCCGTCCTGCTGACTCCCTTGTTTCAAAATTCCATCTTCAATAGTTTTATAGGATTGATGAGCACTTCGATTTCTTATGCTTTTTCCTATACTTTTCCAATGACCTTGTTGTTATTGTTTTTCTTGCCATTTTATCAATCGCATCGTATTGGTGTGCCTGCGTCGAAATCGATAAAACCATTGACGAGTTTGGGTTTATTCGCTTTAATGATCGCATTGGCTTTTAGTGGGCCATTGGTTGCTCCAGTTGTGGTGATTATTTGTCCAGCCGTTTTGCTTTATATCTTTTTTAGAAATTTTAAAAAGGCTGAAAATGAAGAATCTTTGAGGAAGATCAAATCTTCGTTTCAACAAATTCCTGGATCTGTTTTATTCTTCTTTTTATTGTTTCCACTACTTTGTTTGTACTCTTTTTATATTGGCACATTCAATATGGAAAATATCAATACGGTATCCATAGCACAGCGGTATCAACTGATGTCCAAAGGTTTGTTTAATCTTTTAACTTTGAAATTAGCCTATCCAATATTCCTGTTGTTTTTAATAATAAATACAGTTTTTATTTTTAAATCTAGGCAACAGAAGGAAAGTAGGAACTTACTGGATTTGTTAAAATTGATTGGACTATTCTCTTTGATTTATATCGCATTTCTCCCATTGGGTGGATACAGAGAATATCGACAATTCATTGTCCGATCAGATACGCTGTTGCCAGTGAACTTAGCTTTGTTTTATTTCTATGGAAAATCGAGCCTTTATTTAATACGTCATCTCAAAGGCAAGACGAACAGCATATATGTAGCAGGTTTGTTTTTGCTTTCTTTGATCTTTACTATCTCTGATCAATCCAATTTTGGTAAGAATGATTGTGAAAAAGAAGGCTTAGCACAGATTGCGAATTCCAAAGAAAAAACAGTTGTGTTGGATAACAATTGCTCAATCATGGAATGGGATGTCATTCGAGAAACATGGAAGTCCGAAGGCAATGGCAAGCTGCTTAAAATATGGAACATAACGGATGATGAGAAAACCTACTACACTCCGGAATAATTCTTATTTCGAAATGAATACTTTCTCCGCTTTTAGCAGACGATCCGTTCCCCAAACTTTTACAACATAGAGTCCGTTTGGAATTTTTTTTAAGTTTATCTTCGTTGAATTTGAAGTTGTTTTTTTTGTAAAAATAACTTGGCCATTATAATCAACTAGCTGAATGCGTTTTGCTAATTTAGATTCTTTTCTTTCCTGTTTTACATAAATATAATCCTGACTTGGGTTCGGATAAATCGTTAGCGAAATATCAGTTTCCAAATTATCTGTACTGGTTACTACTCCTCCAAAAAGCCATTCATATGCAGCAGGAAATTCTCTGGCCCAATACCATTCACTATGTTGACCGTCGGAATGATGGGTTGTAAAAACTTCTTCTTGACCAAAGCCATTCTCAATCAAAGTCTCTTTCATTTCATTCATATCATCCACCATGTTTATCGTACTGGTTACTTCCAAATCACCAGCAAGCATAAAAATTTTCATCGCTTGTTCTCTCCCCGTATTTTCAACATGCGTATAAACTTCGTCAGAAAACCAAAAAGAGGTAGACAAACATCCTGCTTTTCCAAACACTTCCTGGTGTTCAACGGCTCCATACATTGATATCAATCCACCCATTGAGCTGCCCATTATTCCAGTGTATTCTGGAGCGGGTAAAGTTCTGTAGTTCTCATCAACATAAGGTTTCAAAGTGTTTTTTATAAAATCAATATAATCATCTCCCTGTCCTCCTCCGTACTGCGGATTTATCCACGGAGAATATTCATCGATTCGACTACTTCCACCATTTTCAATACCGATAACTATTATGCCATAATCACCTTGATCAAAAAGTTGGTTGAGTGATTCATCCACTTGCCACTCTCCCGAAAAACTTGTTTGCGCATCAAACAAATTTTGGCCATCATGCATGTATAGAACCGGATAATCTTTACTACTAGTTTCATAATCCG
>CALIAG010000556.1 GCA_938041325.1 uncultured Saprospiraceae bacterium
GAATAGATTCCTCCTGCAGCTCCATTGATCATTTCTTCAAAATCTTGCAAGACTTTCAGTTCTGGTTTTTCAGAAGAATGCGGCGAAGCGAGGTTGGATTTATCTTTGATTTGTCCTAGACTAGGATAACTGTTGTCCATTTCTAAAGGTGTAAAAATACGCTGGTGAATAAAGTCTTCCCAAGTCAAGCCAGAAGCTCTCTTAATAACTTCTCCTGCAACGATATACAATAGATTGTCATAATCGAATTTTGTTCTGAAAGCAGAAACTGGTTTGAAATGCTGAAAACTGGACAATAAATCATCGATCGTAAAATCGCTGCCATCAGGAAAAAACATTAAATCACCGATTCCTAAACCCAAGCCGCTTCGATGCGTCAACAAATCTTTGATGTTGAAATTTTCAGTGACATAAGCGTTGTACATTTTGAATTCGGGAATATGATCCTTCACTTTATCTGTCCAATTCAATTTGCCGTCTTCTACCAGCATAGCTAAAGCAGCGCAAGTAAAAGCCTTGCTGTTGGAAGCGATCGCAAAATTTGTATGTTCATTCACCGGACTTTTTGTTGCAGCTGATTTTATACCATAACCTTTTGTGTGAATGATTTTACCATCTTTTACTAAACCAATGGCTGCACCTGCAACATTGAATTTTTTCATTGCTTCTTCCATCGTTTTGTCAATAGAAGGTAAATTGGGTTGTCCAAAAACAGTCATTGGAAATAATCCAAAGACCAGTAGACTGAACAGGATAGTTTTTAGGGTTTTCTTCATGATAAAATTTTTATAAAAAGAAAAAGTAAGTATTAGAAAAACATAGATAAAATGGCGATAATTAAAATTGCTGAAACGCCCATTATTCCTGAACCCAAGCTATGCAAACGGTAACCCTGTGAGACGCTCATTCCTGATAGTTGCGTTACCACCCAAAAGAAACTGTCATTGGCGTGTGAAACTACGGCGCTTCCAGCTCCAATTGCCAAAACACAAAATGCTTTGCTGATGTCTGTATCCAATCCTAAGTCGGGCAGCATGGGAGCAATTATTGAAGCTGTTGTGATCATGGCAACGGTAGAAGAACCTTGTGCAGTTTTGAGTGCGGCTGCGATAATAAAAGGCAACCATATGCCAAGGTTGATTCCTTCAAGCGCTTCTCCAAGCACATCTGCCATTCCCGAATTTTGGAGTACTTTTCCAAATACTCCTCCGGCGCCGGTGATCATAATGATGACTGCAGCATCTTTTAAAGCTTTTCCAACCCATCCACTATTTGATAGCATTTCTTTTCCTAATTTCTTTGGGAGTAATAACGCAAAACCAAAACCGATGAGCAGAGCAATAAAAGGAGTACCAATGAATTGTAAAGTATTGAACAAGGAGCCTTCGCTTATCCAATCAAAGTATTCGTTAAAAGATTTTAAAACGATTAAAATTAAAGGGACAAGAATAGGCAAGGAAGACATTGTTGCAGATGGAGCATTTTTCAATCTGGCTGAAAATTCTTCAGGAGTAATTTCAGGGTTTGCCTCTATGAAAGTCCTTGAAGCAATTTTAGTTGCAAATAATAATATTGGAATTAAACACAATAAACTCACAAAAACGCCCCAGAAAATGACAATGCCTAAATCGGCTCCGATGATTTCAGCTGTAGCAATTGGCCCCGGAGTGGGAGGGACCATGGTATGTGTTGCCATTAGGCCAAGTGCAAGTGCGACTGAAGTACAAGCCAATGAAAGACCGGCTTTTTTAGTCAAAGCTTTATTCAAAGGCTGAAGAATAATGAACCCACTATCTGCAAAAACAGGGATCGAAACGATATACCCAATTAGGGACATGCCCAATGGTACCCGTTTTTCACCAATCAACTTCAGTACTTTTTCCGCTAGTTTAAACGCTCCACCTGTTTGCTCTAAAAAGGTCCCGATTAAAACGCCCAAAACAATTACAAGTCCGATGCTCCCCATTGTATTTCCGAATCCTTCATTCACAGATAGCAATAAATCTGGTATTGAAATCCCAGAAGCTAAACCATAAAAAAGAGCGGCTAATAATAAAGCCAGAAAGGGATGTAAACTCAACTTCGTCGTCGAGTAAATAATGAACAATACACAGAGAATGAGCAGGACAATTAGCATAGATTTGAATTAGTGTCCACCAGTAGGAACGGTTGTTTTGCTTTCCCCTCTATTGCTCTCTTTGATCATGAACCAGAGTAAAGCCGAAACCAAAAGGGAGATGGCACAGACTGTAAAAATTATATTTTTATTAGCGAAGGTCTGTATCCAGCCTCCAATACTTGAAGCAACGAGTTGAGGCAGTACTACAGACAAATTAAATAAGCCCATAAATAAACCCATTTTTCTTTCATCTACAACTTCAGACATAATTGCAAAAGGCAATGAAACGACAGCTGCCCAGCCAATTCCTACTATTGCCATTAGGAAATACAAAGTAGTCAAGGAAGGCGTTAAAAAACTGAGTAATCCATATCCGATTGCCATGATAAGAATGCAAATTGCGTGGGTTCGTACCCTTCCAATTTTTTTAGTAATCGGTTCCAATACTAAAGCAGGTAGAACGAAACCTACAGTATTCAAGACTGCAAACGCTATACCTATGCTACGGCCAATTTCGTTACTCACGGTTTCATCCAAAACAGCATCCGGTGCATATCCGAAAATGACTTCTTTTAAATAAAAAAATATATAAACAAACATTGTTTGAACGCCAAGCCAAGTAAATGCATGCGCAAAAGATATTTTTAGAAATTCGGGAAGATTGGTTTCCAAAACAGAATCATCTTCTTTTACATCATTGACAACATCTAAGGTTTTGGGTTCCTCTATGAAAAATGTAGGAATGACAGAAAATATTAAAACGATAATGGACCCAAAGTAGATTAGCGTTAAATTTCCCCAAAAAATACTAATTAGATAAGCACTTACCCCAAAAAAACCGGAGATGGTTTGCATCCAGGTGTACCCTTTGGTTCGTTGATCACCAGCAGGAGTGACATCTGCAATAATTGCTCTTGTTGGATTAAAACTAATATTTATAGATAAGTCTAAAGTTAAAGCAACAATCAAGGCGATAGTAACTAAGCTTTCGATTCCAGTTGCGGCTCCAATCACATCAATAAACGGAAGTGCAAGTAACATCAAAGCAGCAATTGTTCCACCAATCAAAATAAAAGGACGTCTTCTGCCTTTCCAGAACCAAACTTTATCACTTAATAAGCCAACGATAGGTTGTCCAATAATTCCTGCTAAAGGTCCTGCTGCCCACACAAAGCCGACATCATGCATATCAAACCCATATTTCGTACTTAGAATCCAGCTCAAAGCGGCAATTTGAACTGATAAGGCAAAGCCCATTGCTGTGCATGGAAGACTTAAAAGGGCGTAAAAAGCGTTGCTTAGGTTTTTTTGGATAGAGCGCATAGTATGTTTTGATTTCGAGCCTTTAATGTAGTAAATTATTGGCTAAAAGAAGAAGGCTTTGTTGGAGTGAATGGACTGGAAATAGGTACTAAGCTTTTATAGTCAACCAAATCTTGATCTTAGAATTTCTTCAATCGGCAACTTTCTTAAAAAAAAAATAAATAAAACAAGAAGATTGTCTTGCAATCCTAGAAAATTGTCATACATTTGTATGGAATAGTAATACTATTATTTTTTAAAGTATTTATTTTTATTTAGATTTCCGCCTAAGGTTCTCGCTTATCAAGTGAATTAAATAGTTGAGATAAATATATTATTGACTATTTTGATGGAATTTTAAGATAAAATTAGATAATAGTTGAAAACACCAAGCATTCCAACAATTAGGTTTTGGTAAACCCATTATTCAAATTGTTTTGATAGTTATTCTGTCCAACTAAGCGGATTTAGTAACTGTTTGTTCTCCTAAATTGGTGTCCTCTCTAAAAGATTCGGTACAAACAAGGTGCTTCGGCATTCAAATCGGTTTTGATGTATTTAATGTCATCAATTCCAAGGTCATTTTGTGCGCGCAATCGAATTCAATCTTATTCTCTAATATAAAACCTTAAAACATGGAAAAATCAAAGAATCCATCACCTCTCCTAAAATTATTGAAGACTGTATTTACCTCCAAAAATCCTGCTGAGAGATATGATAAAGACAAATATCAACCACGTTGGATGTATAGAAACGAGTAAATAAATTTAGCTATGAATTAA
>CALIAG010000557.1 GCA_938041325.1 uncultured Saprospiraceae bacterium
TTGAATAGTAAAAAAGCATTGGAAAGAATTTGCGAAACAAAAATAAATGAGTTTGCCTTTCCCTTTGGATTTTATTCAAATGAACTTATTGAGTACTGCCTAGGAATAGGATATACAAAAGTTTTATTAGTAGCTTACCATTCAAAAGAAGATCAAAAAAATGAAGCTTTGCAAAAACGTTTTGTCATGAATCCCTACATCTCTATGGATTTGCAATTGATGTGTTTATTAAAAGACTCTTATTTTTAAACCTTATGCTTTATAAAGATAAATACCATTTAAAACGATTGGAGACCAAAGATTTACCTGCGGTGAAAGAAATTTTATTGAAAGTATATAACAAAAAAGTTTCGCTCAAATACCTCCAAAACAAATACAATGCAACCTATACAGGAATGGATTACATTTGTACTATTGCTTATCACGGCAATAATCCTGTTGCTTTTTATGGTGCAATCCCTCAGATATTTTCAAGCAATAAAGGCGAAATAAATGTTGGGCATACTTGCGATTCATTTACGCTAAAAGAATGTCAAGGACAAGGATTACATTATCAGCTAGCCAAGCTTTCCTATGAGTTGATGAAAGAGTGCAATATTAAATTTGCTTGCGCTTTTCATAGTGAAAATACTTATCATAGCACTATAAAACTAGGTTGGAAAAAATATTTGCACTTGCAACGGTTTCACATCCGCATACCTACACTTCCATTCGCAAAAGTATTGAACAAGTTGGGTTTGAACTCCTTTTATAATTTATTTTTCAAAAAGGAAGCGACAAAAGAAGAAATAGCGAAGTTAAGAACTGATCATAAAGATAAATTTCAACAGGATTTTACTTCTAGTTTTGTTCAATATAAAAACAGTTTTAATAATCACTATTTTATACAATCAGATGACTGCATTTTTTGGGTAAAAATACAAGCTGTTATGCTGGTTGGATTATTCTATGCTCCATCTGATAAGGCTTTCGAAAAAGCCATTAACAAAATAAAAAGGAAAGCGTTTTTTCTAGGAATTAATGAAATACAATTCCATGTACAACCAACATCTAAAATGGCTTCACAATTACAAAAAATTGAGTCTCCCCAGGAATCATGGTTAGTTGGGTATTTAAGTTTTGAACCAGATATAGATATTAATGATTACTTTTTTTGCTTCGCAGATTTCGACACCTACTAGGAAGTGAACTAAAGCTTTTTATTACCGCTTTTCGCTAATCTCCTTAAGGTCTGAAAAATATTTTCTGGTAAGAAGTTTGTGAACTGGCAGAGATTTTTAGGATATAAAAACCCCTTAGAAAATCAGGACTCGTCAAAGTCATTTCTTGGCTGCCTGGAATAATTTCCTGAGTCGGAAAATGATGGACAAGGCGACCGGAAAGATCGAAAAGTTCTAAATTCAATTGATCGAATACAGGTGTATTGATTCTTAAGTTAAGAAAGTCTGTAGCTGGGTTGGGATAAACATTGGTTTCAAAGACTTCGTCGCTGCTTTCGAAAACGGCAAAAACTTTATCGTCTTCTTCAAAATCAACAAGGATACTAGAATTGGAAATTGGTGACTTGATATTATTGATAGATTGCCAATGTGAAAAAGTAAAACCAGGATTAGGTTCAATAGTCAATTCTACTGGAATGCCTTTGAAATAAATTCCATCCCAAGGCATTTCATCTATCGTTATTGTATTGATTTTAATTTTGCCTGCACCTTGTGGGTAAGTATTCAGCTCCAAAGTTACTTCTCGATCTAGCTGGTAAAAATCTTGCAGATACATGCGCGCATACATTGGACGATCTTCTACAAAGGTTCTAATCTTAGGAATCATCTTGTCTTTCCAACGATTGAATAAACCATCCCAACGCTCAAAATGTTCGTCCATTTCTGTAAAAACTTCGTCTTGGCTACGGGTGATTTCTGCGTCAAAATTTTCTGACCTGAAAGTTGTATTCAAAAGATCACAATAACGATTCAAGAAGTATTCGAAGTACCCTTGATTCTCTAATAAGTTATTCATGATTTCGGAGTGGGCATTGTCCCCGTGAATCCTAAGTTTATTGTCCCATGAATTGTCTTCTGCAGTGGTCCAACCATATCTTCCCATTGAGGAATCCATGTCAAACAATAGGTATCGCCACTTCCCGTCTTCCGTCATTGGACGCCAAAGTTTTAAGTTATTTCTTGGCCAATCAAAATTATTTATCGCAGTCTGGGTGATAAAGTAATCTGCAATGTGCTTCGTATCGAAAGACCGTTCTGCTCGTTCCCAATTCACGGGATCATTCATATCATTTTCAACAACAAAGTCTCGATCACTATCAAACTTATCATAAGTGCCTATTAGTACCGTTGAATCTTCTTCCAACAACTCAATCTCCGTGGGCTCGATTCCGTAATTGCCTTGTACAAAATACTCATCAGATTTTTCTCGCAAATAAATGATCCCCCAATATTGTCCGTTGATGTAATAAGCACAAGGTTGAGCATCCAAAACATCTAAATCCAATTTTTCATTTATCAAATAGCGTGCAATGAACGGATCGCGTATATGCCCTACTCCATAATCGCCACTTGTATTTCTTAGCACCAATCTTTTAAATGAATCTACTTCCTTATTTATAAAAAACGGATAGTCGAAAGATTCCAAACCAAATTTTTCCTTTGCTAAAAGTCGCAAGGGCTTTTGCTCTTGTGTTCGAGCAGATCTTCCTCCATGTGTCCGTGCTCCACAATCCGTTTCATAAACCAACTGGTGTGTATAATCATAATATTCAAAATGCATTGGAATTTCCGTATCCTTCCAATAGTTAGCTCCAAGGTAAGGCCAAATCGTGTCTGCATCGGGACCATCTACAAAGATCCCTTCTATAGGGTCAAAAAGATTGTCAAAATCAGTGATCAATGCAATGATTGGAAGATCATGATTGGTGTTGTAAAAATAGGTTTGTGATGCAACTTCTCCACTGGCATAATTATCTGCAAAGACCGCAGCACGTATAACCACCGTTGTATCTGCGACAATAGGCGCTGTATATAAAATTGAATTTTCGTTTGGCACTGTTGCATCCAGCGTATAGCGAATAACTCCAGTCGCAATTGGATTTTCTAGAGGAATGACCATGCGTTCATTAGAGAAGTGATCCAAATTTGGAAAAATAGGTTTGGGTGCTTTTAATATTCCAGTACTGAATTCATTCGAAAGTTCTGGACTTGGATCATTGAAATAATACCAAAAATCTTCACCATCTGATTGCCGTCCATAACTTTGATCCGTTTCCAAAGGGGGTAGTAATATCTCATCAATCAATTCCCCGAGGCTATTGGATAGAAGCAGACGCTCTCCATCTTTTGAAACTTTAAAATTGGTATGTGCATATTCTTCAAACTTGTCTTCGCCAGATGCAAATACGAGAAGCCAAGAAGCTGGTTCTATTTGAATAGCCGGAAACTCCCATTTAAACAAATCGTCATTGTCGTCGCTTAAAAAGTAACCTTCTAAATTGATGCTTTGAGAAGTATTATTGTAGAGTTCTATCCAGTCCGGACTATTGCCATCTTCATCCAGTATGGAAACATCATTAGAGGAACATACTTCGTTTATTAATACAGAAGATTGTGCGTTGAGAAGAAACCCCAATGCGGAAAAAAGGAAAAGTAATATTGTATATTTATGTAATCTGTTCAAAGTAATTGCTACTGCACTTTTTCTATCCGATCTGATGATTAGTGTTAAGAGCGTCTTTTTTAGATAAGTTAAGCCTAAAAATACATAAATAACCGATAAGATGTTGTCAAAGTAATTACATTTACAAAAGCAATTACCCTAAAAAGTAATGAAATCTATTTTTGATTTTTGGTTCCCCTTTTTAATAAATATATTTGAAAAGTTTCAAAAATGCTTGGAGGACCTAAAACAGTCGATTTTCTCCCTTTTGTTCTCCATCTTAAACTTCTAAATTTAAATTCTAACCAATACTTATATAATGAGAAATTTAATCAGCGGATTATTAATCGTTTTTACTTTTAACGTATGTATCGCGGGTGAAGGAATGTGGCTTCCACTCTTACTGCAATCGCTTAATGAGTCGGAGATGCAGCAAATGGGAATGAAATTGAAAGCGGAAGACATATACAGTGTCAATAAAGGAAGCCTTAAAGATGCCATTGCACATTTTGGCGGATTTTGTACTTCAGAAGTGATCTCCAATAGCGGGCTGTTATTGACCAACCACCATTGTGGCTACCGACAGATTCAAAGCCATAGTTCTTTGGATAACAATCTGATCAAAAATGGGTTCTGGGCAAAATCTTTTGATCAAGAATTGCCCAACCCTGGACTTTTTGCCACCTTCATTGAAAGCATTGAAGACGTTTCGGACATAATGCTGATGGGCGTTACCGATGAAATGACGGAAAAAGAAAGACAATCAACGATCGATAAAAATATGGCTAAACACAAGGCAAGCATAAAGTTGAAAGAACACCATGATATCATTATTCGTCCTTTCTTTCATGGCAACCAATATTTTTTATTCAACACTATCACCTTTCCAGATGTGCGCTTGGTAGGTACTCCTCCTGAATCCATTGGAAAATTTGGAGCAGATACTGACAACTGGGTTTGGCCACGTCATACAGGTGACTTCTCTCTTTTCAGAATATATGCAGGTCCAGATAATGCACCAGCAGAATATTCAACAGAAAACAAACCTTACAAGCCTAAACATTTTTTACCAATTTCTTTGGATGGTGTTGCGGAAGGAGACTTCACCATGATTTTTGGTTTTCCAGGAAGAACCAATTCTTATTTGCCTTCTCAGGCAGTCGCTCAAATTCAAGATGTTTTGGATCCAGCTAAGATTAGCATCCGAGATAAAGCCCTCAAAATTATTGATGCGGAAATGAGAGCAGATGAAGCAATCAAAATTAAATACGCTTCTAAGTTTGCAAGTACAGCCAACTATTGGAAAAAATGGATCGGGGAAAGTCAAGGTTTAAAATCAACTGGAGCTGTTGCTAAAAAACAAAAATTTGAAGCAGAGTTTAACAAACGAGTTGCCAAAAATCCAGAATGGAATAAAAAGTACGGTTCTCTTTTGGATGAATTCGAACAACTGTATGAAGACATCGAACCCTATGCCTATACGAGGGACCACTTTAATGAGATCATTGGTAGAAATGTGGAACTGATGCGGGTAGCAGGAGTCCTTAATCGACTAGCAAGCCGCTATAACGCAGAAAACCAAGATGGCTTCAATCGGTATTTAAAAAGAGTAAAAAGTTTCGCAACAGGCTTCTATAAAGATTATGAACCTGCTGTTGATAAAAAGGTTTTTGCTGAATTAATGGCCATGTATTTTGAAAAGGTTAATCCTGCTTACATCCCAGAAGATGTGGCTGCTATGTTTGCTAAATACAAGGGCGATTTATCTCCACTTGCTGATCAAATGTATGGAAGCTCTATGCTAACGAATACATCAAAAGTATTAGATCTACTTGAAAAAGATCCCAAACAAATTATTGATGGAATAAATGCTGATGTAGCTTGCAGTTTACAAAGCAAATTGAACGAAACTTTTCAAGACAATGTTGAATCGAAATACCAAGAACTCAATGCTCAGATTCAAAGTCTGCAAAGAACTTATATGAAAGGGATGATGACTGCTTTTCCTGAAAAGAAATTTTATCCAGATGCGAATAGTACCATGCGGGTGACTTACGGACAAGTGAATGGTTATAAACCTAGAGATGCGGTCACTTATGATCCTGTTACCTATTTATCGGGTGTAATTGAAAAATATGTTCCTGAGGATTATGAATTTGATGTTCCTGAAAAATTACAAACACTTTATGCCAAAAAGAATTTCGGTAGATATGCGGATAAGGGGAAAATGCCTGTTTGCTTTTTGGGATCCAATCATACTACTGGTGGAAATTCAGGTAGTCCGGCCATTGATGCAAATGGAAATCTAATAGGCTTGAACTTTGATCGGGTTTGGGAAGGAACGATGAGTGACATCAATTACGACAAGTCTATTTGTAGAAACATAATGGTAGATGCGCGTTACATTCTTTTCATCATTGATAAGTTTGCAGGTGCTGGTCATTTGGTTGATGAAATGAAATTGGTACATCCAAAATTGGAAAAGAAAGGTCAAAAGTTGACTGCACCTTTGAAAAACGGATAAGAATATTCGGGTTAAAAAAACTTCAAGCAGATTTAGTTTGCTTGAAGTTTTTTTTTTTGAAAACCCCGAACCAGCACTTTTGTAAATTTTGTTATCAGGATTCAAATACCTTCTTTTTGAAAACGTTTCAATTTTAAAATAATTTATGCAGATTTTAATTTTATTGACTTTTCTCTTCAGTGGTTCTTTTGACTTAGATGTCGTTGAACCTTTAAGGATAGATGATGAGATACAGAGCCTTAGTTTGAATAATGTTTTGCCGCAAATAGATCCTGATTCGAATTTATACGAACTTTACGAGACCCGCGGCGCTAAAAAATTTGAAGAAGGCAATTACAAAGAGGCGATTCAAGATTTCAAAAAAGCTTTGGAAATAGAACCAGAAAGTAGCTATTCCGCTCAATTTTTAGGCATTGCCTATTATCGCTTGAAGGAATATAAAAATTCCATAGTAGTATTTGACAAGATGATTGATCGCGATTCCACAGATTACATCTCTTTTACCAACAGAGCGGAAATTTATAGGGACATGGGAGAATTAAAAAAAGCTTCCGCAGATATCAAGCAAGCACTTTCAATGGAAAAAGAAGATGGATACATTTATGCTACCATCGCAATGATACACGCTGAACAAGGTCAAATCGAATTGTTTTACAAAAATATTGAAAAAGCAATCGACGTGATAATTGAGTATCCTTTAAATGAAAAAATAAAAGAAAAGAGAACCTTACAATTATTTAAAAACGACAAGAGATTTCAGAAAATACTGAAAAAATCGTTCAGATAGTTAAAAGTACTAGTGAATTAAATCGCCTTTCCAACGAGTTCATCAAATTTCAAAACATCAGCAATTGCTTTCTTTCTATATTCGAAAATTGATTCTACTTTGTTGCCAACATACACCCCATTCGCTATTCGCCCAATAGGACCAAACGGAATCGCATAATGCAATTTATCAAACATCAACACGCCACCTTCCTTTTGCACAAAATGATGTTGATGATGCCAAAGTGCATAAGGACCGAACCTTTGCTCATCAACGAAATATTCCTGGTCTTTAACATGAGTAATCTCCGTCGTCCAATTCAATTTTATACCAAGAAATGGAGAAATCTTGTACTGAATTATCATTCCTTCGTACATCTCCAAATTCGCAATATCGGATAAAATTTCAAAGCTCATATCTGGCGGCGTAATCCCATTAAGATTTTCTGGCCGAGAAAAAAATTGCCAAACTTCTCCTATATCCAAAGGCAAAAATTGTTGCCACTCTTTGTAGTAAACTTTCATGTGTCTATATTATTTTCAATTAAGCTTTTTCTATCTAAAATATTTTGTTTCGCACCTACGGAGCTTAATCTTATTATGTTGAATTTGCTATAAATGTATCGCTCCTCTGGAGCTTTTATACAATATTCAAAATCTTTGTAGTTCAAATCCTAAATTGGAATTCTCTGCTAAACTGAGTATCATTTATAGATTTTTATCGTGCGTTTCTCAAATCATTTTTTTGATAAAATGCATCCATATTCTTTGCTAATTCTAAAGGGGCAAAATTTCAATAAAAAACTAAAAGTCTTTTGTAGTTCCAGAGGAACGAAATCTTTATAAATATTAACTAAAATATCTTTAACCTCCAGAGGAACGAAATCTTTATAAATATTAACTAAAATATTTTTAACCTCCAGAAGAACGAAATCTTTACAAATATTAACTAAGATATTTTAAGCTCCAGAGGAGCGAAATCTTTATAGATATTAGTTAAAAATCTTTTTAAGCTCCAGAGGAGCGAAATCTATTCCGCTTAAGGATTCTAAAATCAATCAATTCCCTTCTATGCTAAAAAACAATCACCTGAATCTATAAGTCTTAAAATATTCTCCAAGTAAACACCGTAACTTACCAATGGTTTAATCTTTATGGCTAATTTTGTTTGAGCTGAACCAATTTAACTTGATTGCATGGAAAACACATTAATTGATACATTAGGAAAAATTTACAATCGGGATTTGCAAAAATTACGGATTGAAATTGAAGCGTATACTGATAACAAGACGATCTGGACGGTCGAAGGTTCCATCAAAAATTCTGGCGGCAATCTTTGTCTTCATTTGATCGGGAATCTAAATACCTATATTTGCGCTGAATTTGCAAAAAATGGATACATAAGGCAAAGAGAATTGGAATTCTCCTCCAAAGGTATTTCAAAATCTGTGCTGTTAGAAATGATTGATAAGACGATTGTTGATATTAACTTATCTTTGGAAAAGCTGAAAGACATTGATCTCAAAGCAGATTATCCCCATTTGGTTTTTGATAAAAAGACTTCCATTGAATATCTATTAATTCACCTATGCACCCATCTTACTTATCACTTGGGACAAATAAATTACCACAGAAGATTATTGAACGCCTAGAACAAGACAAATAAGACACCTATAATTTTCATTGACAATAAAAGCAAGCACATGAAAATACTACGCACACCTGACTCACGTTTTGAAAACTTAGAAGGCTATCCCTTTGCGGCACATTATGTAAACGTTGGAGATGAACTTAGAATGCATTATTTAGATGAAGGAGAACCCGAAAACCCTGTTATACTTTTATTTCATGGTGAACCAAGTTGGTCTTACTTATATCGAAAAATGATTCCCATTTTTGTAAAAAACAACTACCGCGTATTGGTGCCAGACCTCATTGGTTTTGGAAAATCGGATAAACCAACGGAAACAACCGATTATACTTTTGCAAAACATTTGGAATGGCTTGGCTCTTGGATGGATCAAATGAATCTGACCAGCTGCAAATTGTTTTGTCAAGATTGGGGTGGTTTATTGGGTCTTCGTTTATTGGCCAAGACGCCTACCCTATTCGATCAGCTAATAGTGGCCAATACCATACTTCCAAATGGTTTGCAACCGATGTCAGAACCTTTCGAAAAATGGAAAAAATATTCTCAGACAGTTCCTGAATTTCCGGTTGCAGGCGTGATTGACAAAGCCACTGTATCAACACTTTCTGAAGAAGTGCTGCACGCATATAATGCTCCATTCCCAGACGAAAGTTATAAAGCGGGTGCTAGGATTTTCCCTAGCTTAGTTCCAGCTTCCCCTGATGATCCAGAATCTGCCAACAACATTGCAGCCTGGCAAGTATTGGCTCAATTCCAAAAACCAGTACTCACCCTGTTCAGCGACAGCGACCCAATCATGAAAGGATTAGAAAAAGTATTTCAAAAAATTATTCCCGGAGCAAAACACGATGAACATGAAATCATTGAAGCCGCAGGACATTTTTTGCAGGAAGACAAAGGAGAAGAGATCGCAGAAAAGGTCGTTGCTTGGCTTAGTAAACTTGTTTAAAAAAAATACCTTTAAGGTTATACTTACGCATACTTTTAAAATTAATAATCAGTTTAAATATTATGAAATCATTACCTGTTTTATCTCTTTTTCTTTTGTGTTCCTTGCTTTGCTCCGTTAATCTATGCGCTCAGGACACCCCTGCATTGATCACCACAACCGGTGAAGCTATTGTCTATGCTGCTCCAGATGAAATTTTATTGGATATCTCAATCACTAAAGAAGCCGCAGATATCGTCACTGCAAAAAGAGAAAACAATGCACTTTCTGCTAGCACCATCAGCTATCTAAAAAACCAAGGAATTGCAGATCAACATATTCAAACACAATACCTCAGTGTACGTCCGGTAAAAAGTCACCGATCTAAAGTCGTAGATTATTATACTGCCTCACAGACCATTGCCGTTTGTATTAAAGATTTATCAAAATACGAGCGGATTGTAGACGATTTGTTGATGATGGGTGTGACTAGTATTGGCAGTCCAAGATTTCGCAATACAGAGATGAGAACGCATAAAGACAAAGCCAGAGTAAAAGCGATAAAAGCCGCGAAAGAGAAAGCAATTTTATTAGCAGAATCTTTGGGTCAAAGCATCCAAAAAGCTCATAAAATAACGGAAATTAAAACCAACCGATACGCCCAACCGAGTGCTTACTCCAACAGTACAGGATCGGATGCCAGCGCTAGTGGATCTGATGGTGCAAGCTTTGCTCCAGGTCAAATCGAAGTCCGGGCAACAATCGAAGTGAGTTTTTTATTGAATTAAAGGGTTTGGAATGTGGTTGGATTTTAAGTAAATTTAAGAGATCAATATATAGGCTATGAATAAATACTTGACATTGATTTTCGTTTTGTGTTGTAATATACTTTCTGCTCAAAAAGCGAAATACTCTGTTTATGGAGGAATTAACTATGGAATTTTAAATGCGAAGGATACCAATTCTGAAGAATTTAGCTTTTTTCAATCATCACCACAAATTTTTACTGTAACCAAACAGAAACTAACCTGGTCTTATAGCTCAGATATTGAGCCGGGTTTTAAACTCGGCCTTAATATTCATTTTCCATTAAAAAACAATATTAATTTTCGTACTGGAATTGAAGGGCAGTACATCTCCTTCCGCCTAAACTCTCAGATCTCTAAAACTGAGGATGACGATGATTTTGGAAGTTTACTGACTGACGATGTTACTGAGTTTTTACTCTTCAATAAAGAGCTCGAAGATGTTAACAAAGAAGAATTTTGTAACGATAACCTTTCTAGTTTACCTAGTTTTAAATTCCCAATTACTCAATACCTTACTTATCTAAAAATTCCTCTGGGTATAGAATTTATTATTTTTGAAGGCGATTTCTCTATTTATTCAGGTCTATTCTTTTCAAGTCTAGTCAAAAGAGAAATTGGTCTTAACTGTGATACTGCAAGCTTTACTTTTGGTGGTGGACTTAATCGATCATCAGATTTCGTAAAAACAAATCATTCAACAAAAATTAACAGCTCAAACTTTGGCGGAGATTGTGGTTTCTCTTATCAAATAGTAGAAAAAATTGCCATCGAAGGAAGCTTTTCGACCACATTCAATTCCATATTCAAGAGTAATAAAGAAAGTGCTAATTATATTACTGGAGAAGGAATCCCAGCAACTTTGCAGGTAGCTAGTTTTGGCGCAAGATTTTCTTTAAATTAAAACTTGTCCTTTTAAAATAAAAAAAGTCGCTTTTATAAATTCCAAAAATCATTAGCTATGAATAAATTCTTAACATTAATTTTCGTTTTGTCTTTTACAATCGTCTCCGCTCAAAAAGCAAAATTTTCCTTTTTTGCCGGAGTCAACTACGGTATTTTAAATGCAAAAGACACTTACTCCGAAGAGTTCACCTTTTTTCAATCAGCACCTCAAGTTTTTACTGTCAATAAACTAAATCTAACTTGGTCTCATACTTCAGAGATGGAGCCTGGCTTTAAAGCGGGT
>CALIAG010000558.1 GCA_938041325.1 uncultured Saprospiraceae bacterium
AATATTAATTAGAACTAAAATACTTGATTATGAAAAATTTAAAATATTTCTTCGCAGCATTTCTTTTCCTTGGATTTATGGGAATGGGAACCAATGTAAGCGCACAAAACACCGATGTAAAAAAACCACGTAAAGTTTCAAAAGCAGAAGTGGATCATCCTGCTAATAAAGCAAAAACGAAACACGTAGGAGATGATGGCCATTCCAATGAAGCCGATAAGCCAAGAACAAAGGTTGTAAACAAACCAAAGACTAAGGTTGTAGACAAATCAAAAGGTCAAGTAAAAGGCGAAACGCATCCTGGAAATGATGGACATGCGAAAGCTGCAGACAAAAAGGAAGGAAATTGGACCGCAAAAGAAGCACGAGCAGCAAAGCGCAAAGCAAAGGCTAAAGTGAAAAAAGAGAAGCAGAAAGTAAAAGAGGCAAAGAGAATGAAAAAAGCAAAAGCTAAAACGCGCAGATAAGAAACCGTAAACCGATTTTAAAGCAAAAAAAGGCTCTGTCAATTGACGGAGCCTTTTTTATGCCTAGTATAAAATATTCTTATTGTTGTTTTTCAAAAACAAATCAAAATCAAGCCTACGATTTTTTAGTTTTAATTGAACAACCAATCGCCTTCGTAAAATCAGGATTTGGCTTAGTTCCTTTTTCTAAAGAAGTAATTGCATTCTCCACGTAGTTCACTTTCACCGCATCTGCATCTTTCGCATTGTCATCAATCGCACCAATGTACTGAACAACTAAATCTTTATCCAATATGAAAACGTGTGGAGTACGTGATGCACCGAATGCAGGATAGACCTCTTGGTTTTCATCAAATAAATAAAGAAAAGGAAAAGCTTTGTCTTTTGATCGTTGAATCATTTTATCAAAACTATCTGCTGGCTTTACTTCCGGATCATTAGGATTGATAGCTACAACAGGGTAACCCATTGCTTCGTATTTTTTATGCAATGCAATCAAACGATCTTCATACATTACAGAGTAAGGACAACTGTTGCAAGTAAAAGTGACGATGTAACCTTTGGCTTCTTTAAGGCTAGCTAGAGAATAATTTTCTCCATCAATGTTTTTTAATTTAAAATCAGAAGCTTTATCTCCGACTTTGTAGCCAGGTTCTGCATTAACGACTTGTACCGCTTTTACTGCATCACCCACTTTGTCACCGACCATATCAGCGGCAGCTTTTGCAGTGTCAGAAGTTTCTGCATTCCCACATGCATGAAATAAAAAGGCTCCAGAAATTGCTATAGAAAATATCAGCAAATACTTTTTCATAATAGATAGATTTTATATTGGACTAATAAATATGACTCTCAAAAAATAATTAGCTTAATTATGGGATGTTTATTTGAAAAACGGATCCACTATTTCTTCCAATTCTTCCATGCTTTCGAAACTCTGCTCGTAAAATTCATTTCGATCATTTCGATAAACAATTGTCGCAGGGATTGCTCCAGACCATTCCGGATTAATTTTGTCAATCCAAGAATTTGAATCGGGATCATCCAAGACAATTACGTCAGGTTGGATTTTGTGCTCATTTAAATAAGGTACTAGTTTCTTTTCGATTTGCTTAGGAAAGTCCAGGCTTACTAAAATCGTCTTAAATTTTTGGCCTTCCATCTTTTTGTCAAGCGCTAAAAAATAAGGCAATTCTTCGACACAAGGTTTACACCAAGTTGCCCAGAAGTTGATAACATAAGTCGTGTCGTTGGAAAAATTCAAATAAGGTTCGAGACCCTCATAATCTAAAACTGGTATGTCGTTAATTGTTATCTTCTTTTCAATAGACGCAGAATTTTGCTTTTGAGTTGCTTCAGGCTGCGCATTATTACAAGAATGCATTAAAACAATACTGAATACTAAAACGACTTGGCTAAAACTCCTTGATTGGAACATCGCTATGTTTTTTGGACTTTACTCTATTGTCTTTAGACGCAACTTTTTTGCAAAAGGTACATCTCAGACTATTTGAATGGTTATTGAAAACTGTTTGATGGGGGTTCGTGATCTTTAGATCAGTATATATATGTTACTATAACGCTAAATTTTCGAATTAGTTCAGGAATTCAAACCTGCTGTTTAGAACTTAATACCTACATGAGCGCCTGCAATCAAAACGCTATTTCCTTTCTCATAAAATTGCGCCGCTCCATGCACTCCAACTATCCAGAAGTCATTAATCAAACCATCATAATGAATCTTAATAGCCGGTCCAACTTTCAGGCTAGAAGCCACAAATGTAGGATTACTATCCAAATCAAAACTTTCGCTAAAATAACGCGCGGAAAGTGCTGCTCCTGCTCGAAGTTGATTGCGTTCATTCCTCAGCAAAGCATAAAAGATATTCAAATCAAATGCTGCCGACAAAAAATCTGTTTGTACCGGAAGGTTCCCAAGCGTAGAATTGAAAAAACTGACATTGCCTGAAAACCCAAGAAAGAATGGCTCACTGAATTCCCTAGCATATTCCAAATAGACATTCGTACTATTAGCAGGCAAAGTAGAAAAGCGCGCATAGGAGAGTCCAATTTTCGCATCCTGTCTTCCGCTACGCTGCGCAGAAATAAAAGTATTTACAGAAAGAAATAAAAGGAATAAAAGGCTTAGTTTTTTAATCATAACTTTAAAAATATTTTCTGTAAAAGGGCAGAACACGATGTGTAAGATAAATAAGATATCCAAGATAAGAACCCTCACGTTACCTCGACCATCTTTACATCTTAAAAATCCTGTTCAAACAAAAAAGGAATCAAAGCATCTAAAAACCGAAAACCAAAAGAAACACGATATTCGAAAACCAAAAGAACCCCGACCTACCGAAAACCAAAAGAACCCCGAACTACCGAAAACCGAAAGAAACAAGAACTACCGAAAACCGAAAGAAACAAGAACTACCGAAAACCGAAAGAAACAAGAACTACCGAAAACCGAAAGAAACAAGAACTACCGAAAACCAAAA
>CALIAG010000559.1 GCA_938041325.1 uncultured Saprospiraceae bacterium
ATTCTTCACACTTATTATTTTCATACTTCGAAGTATAATTTGTTTTCTGAAAAAGTGGATGACCCAACTTCCGAAGAATACCAAACTTATGGAGTTTTTGATTTCTTTAAAATTACACAAGAAAATGGAGAGAGCTATGAGTTTTCTGATGGAAACGAATACACCTGTACGGAAGGTGATTTTGTAGCACAGACAACTTTTGATCAAATGGTTGAATTCGATATACAAGAACGCTCTAGCAGTGCAGAATTTCAGACCAATTATTTTCCTGGTTCTACCAGAAACAGTTACATCAATAATCGTGTGGACAGATATGTTTGGCTCAACAGATCTAGAATGAGTAACCTAAGTGGGGCTTTGCGTCCAGTTCATTCAGGCATTGCAATGAGCTTCAACAGATTTAGACAAAATCAAACTTTTGATTACGATTCAGCAGTCAACTTTAGCAATGACTCTTACTTCAAGCCAAGACTATCTGATAATTCTATCAATTCTGCATTTACCTTTGTTGTCAATAGATCACAAGGTAGTATAGGAGCAGGAAATGGAAGTCCTTTCAGTATGATTGGAGGAGGTAGCAATACAGGAAAGAGAGGTAGAAATACCAGTCGGAACACCAGCAGTACATTTGGTTTTACTCCTGGGTTTTTGACAGCACCTTTGAATGTAAAAGCTAAAATAACTTACAGTCCTTCTCTTTTAGGATGGTCTGCTTTAAATAACTTTCAAGCAAATGTCTTGTCTTTTTTAAATCAAAATTTAAGATTTTCAATTTTTGGAAATTATGGAACGATGAGAAAATACTTGAGTGAAAATGATCGATCGAATTTACTCGTTTGCAATCGATTTTTAGCATATGATGCTAGTAGACTAATGAAACTAAATAGAGGAACACATTCTTTCATCATGTACTATCGCTATCCACATGTGAATGGTGGAACAAAACGCGGAAGTGGCAAAGAAGTGAAATGGGTCTACTAGCAACTTTTGCTCTTAAGAAGTCTTTTAGGAATGATCAAACAACTTTGTAAACTTAGAACAAATTGAAAAATGAATTTTTACACAACTAAAATATATTCCGGCCTCTTGACGCTGTTTTTTCTTTGCAATGGATTAAACTTATTTGCACAAGAACAAATTCAAATCACAAGCCGAGATAGCTTGACGATGTTGGGTAAATTTGATGGTCAAAAAGTCTTGCTTAGATGGTACCATACCAACGCTTCGGGATGGGCAATGGGAAAAAACTATGGTTACCAGTTGGATCGCATGAGCATGCCGGATAGTCTTGATCAGGATTTAGATACTTTGTTGACGATCGAGGAAAAATTGCTGCCTTATGACTTGAATAAATTTGGGGATGTATACACCAAAGACAAGAATAAATACGTAGCGATTGCAGCGGAAATTATTCATGGTAAAAAAGAATTGTTTTCAAAAAGTGATACTGAAACAAGCCCTTTTCAAAAAGCAGAAATGTTTGAAAATCTGTATCATATGGCTATGCTCAATGCGGAGCTAGATGCAGATGCTGCAAATGCAATGGCGCTGCGATACGAAGATCCGAATATTGAAAAAGGAAAAAGTTATGCTTACAGATTGATCACTCTGGATACTTTTGCTCAGATTTCAATCGACACCGCTTATGCGATCGTTCACACGAATAAAGAAGAGCCGCTTATCAGTCCAACAATTACCAAGATTTATTGGGGAGACAAATTGGTGAAAATTGAATGGGACAGAGCCTTGCTAAGCAATTACTTTACTGCGTTTTATGTAGAACGTTCAGATGATGGTGGTAAAACGTTCCTACAAATACATGAAGATCCGTACATTTATAGCAATACCGTTGATGCCGATTACGATTATATTTACTACGATTCTATTCCAGAAAATGACAAGGAATATTTTTATCGTTTACGTGGCATCAACTCTTTTGCAGAAGTTAGTCCGCCATCAGAAGCTAAGTCTATCGTTGGCAGAGAAAAGACAGCGCCTACTGCACCTTTCAATTTGAAAGCGACTTATTTGGGTGGTACTCGTATGAAAATCACTTGGGAAACTAAAAAGGAGGACAAGGATATTGCAGGATTTATGGTCTCTAAGTCACCCAACAAACAAGACGCCTTTACAAACCTCACACCAGCAGGTCTGCCTCCAAAAGAGAAAAGTTTTATTGATGAAAATTTCAATAAACTGGCCAATAATTATTATTTCGTTGGCGCTTATGACCGTTCCGGAAACTCTAGTATCTCTTTGCCCATTTACGGAAAGTACATAGATACGATTCCTCCGCCTCCCGTTACGAATCTCCAAGCCACCATAGATACGAATGGAATTTTATTCCTCACATGGGATCCGAGTTCAGCAGATGATATCAAAGGTTATTTTGTGCATTTTGCCAATCAGGATGATCATGTATATGCAGCATTAAATGGAATTCCGATTGAAGAAAATAAGTTTGCTGACACGCTCAATGTGAAGCAGGTACTTACGGAGGAAATATTTTATAAAGTAGTCGCTGTAGATTATACGATGAACTATTCTAAATACTCAAAGGTCATCAAAGTGAAAAAACCTGATCTGATCCCTCCGGTATCCGCTCTTTTTACAGATTACAAAGTAGAAGAGGATGGTATAAATTTGATTTGGGCAAACAGTTCGAGTAAAGACATTTTATCACAAGAATTGTTTAGAAAATCTAAAAGTTCTGCCGCTTGGAAAAGCGTTAAAAAGTTCACCGAATTGAATGGTCTTTATACCAGTTTTAAAGATACTGACCTGAAAGGAGGGGAGAGCTATACTTACAAATTGACTTGTACCGATGATGATGGTAATCTTGCCGAATCAGTGGATCCTTTAACTGTAAAGTACAATGGGAAAAAAATGCTAGCCACTGCGAAAATTGAGCAAGCTAAATACGATAAAAATAAAAATACCATAAAATTAACATGGGAAAATAAATCCTCTGAATACGATCATGTGGTTATTTATCGCAAAAAGAATGATGGAAAATTCAATCCAATCAAGACCGTATCAAGTGCGCTAAAAGCATTTACAGATACCAAGATTTCTCCTGGAAATAATTACAAATATTTAATAAAAACAAAAAATTTAAAAAATGGAAAGACTTCACCTTTAAGTAAAGCGGTAGAAGTCAATACAAGGAAAATATAGCACTGGTTTTATTGAATTTTTTAGAAGTTTAAACAAACATGTACTCTTTTTTTAATCAACTATGAACTACACTTACGCGTGAAAGAATTGACAAATTGGAGAAGTATTAGAGATTTATTCCTTAGCTTTAAACCTAATTTAAATAAAGGTTTTATGAATAAATCTTTCGAAGAAATTGTGAAAGATGATGATCGCTTAGCACTTAATGCATTTTATAGTAGCCAAAGGGATAGTTTTGTAAAATGGGCCAATTCAAGATACGAATGTGATTCAGCAACGATATTAGATGTGTATCAAGATTCCATTATATTCCTTTATAATAAAATAAAAAATGGGGAAGGTAAGCCTATAAAATCCACTGCGGAAGCCTATCTATTTGGTATCGCCAAACACCTGATGTACAAAAGCAATGTAAATTCAAGAAAAGTAGATTATGTAGAAGATGCTTTTACTTTTCAAGAAGAAATCGCACCCGCCATTTTAACCAAAATAAACAATGATGAAAGAAGCGAAATGATTAAATCTGCTTTATTGAAATTGGGCACCAAATGCAGGCAAATAATAGAATATTTTTATTACGACAAATTTGACATGGATTCAATTGCAATTAGATTAGGATACGATAACCCAAAAGTCGCGAAAGCAAGAAAAAACCAATGCATGAAAAAGCTTAAAGAAATTATGAAAGCGTAAAAAATTATGGCTAAGGAACTTAATTTACAAGATCGGGTTAGTGCATATTTAAGAGATGAGTTGACTACACAAGAAAGATTAAACTTTGAATCTGATCTCAAGACCGACTCTAAGGTGGCTGAAGAGTTAGCATTCCAAGAAAGCTTGAACAAAGCCATAGAGTCAACACGTTCGGAAGAACTCAAAGCATCTTTTATCGCATTAGAAAATTCATTGGTCGGAAAAGAGAATGAAGAGGGGAGTAATGCAAAGACACCCAAAAGGAAATTATTAATAGGTGGAATCATTTTATTGCTCCTTGCTTCTGCATTGCTCTTTTATTTATTTTCAGGGACAGGCAAGTCTTTAGATGAACATAAAATGTATGCAGAAAATTATGCAACATATCCAAATACATTACTTGATATAGAGAGAGGAGAAAATACCAATCAAATCAATGATTTGGTAGAGATCATGCAGCTTTACGATAAAGGGCAATATCAAGATGTGCTGAAAAATATAACCAGTTATCAAGGCGAAAAAGAACAAGAGCTAAAGTTTTACCAAGCCATATCTTTGATGGAACTGAAGAAATACGAATCAGCCATTGAGATTTTTGAAAACTTAGAAAAAACTAAACTTTCAAATTTTCAATCTGCAATATATTGGTATTCTGCACTCGCTTACCTTAAACTGGAAAAGCATTCTAAATCAATTGCTCAGTTGGAGAAATTAATTGTTGCTTCGGATAAGTATCAAAATACAAAAGCGCGAGCTTTGTTGGAAAGGCTTAAGTAGTTGACTGGAAAAAATAAGGGACAGAAGAGAAAATTTTACCATATAAGAAAAATAAGAATATATAAGGGTAAGCGCAGTCGATCGACTTCAATGAACTTATATTACTCATATGGTTCAAAAAAAAAACGCATTTCCTTTTTGTAAGAACATGATGTATAAGATGTTAAAGATTTGCAAGATGGATTTTAGCAAAGGATTCATTTTATCCTGATCATCTTAATTGATCTTAAAAATCGTGTTCTACATTTTTCCTTCTTCCTTCACTCCGTTTCCGGATGATCATGCCGTATCCGTTTCCCCGCATGCACATAAAAATGCAAATGTTTAGTTGATTGGTAATTCCCGATATTTGATGAGACCCGACAGCCTCCCCATTTGCTTTCT
>CALIAG010000560.1 GCA_938041325.1 uncultured Saprospiraceae bacterium
CGCCCAAACCAACAATGGCAGATTTTTTCACATCCTCAGATTCCCCGACGCCATGCGCGTTTACACGAATCGAATGACAGCCCATGAATTTTGCTGCATCTACCCATTTGTAATGATTTTCTACGGCTTCTTTCCTTTTGGCAGCATCTGTATCTCCCAATCCCCCTTCACCATCGATCATAATGATCAGAGGCGTAACGCCATTATCGCTGCAGCGCGTTTTCAATTCTGATAGATAGGTATTGTCTTTTGCTTTGTCTTTGAAAAATTGGTTGACATATTCAACACCGTCGATTCCCATTGATTTTGCTTTTGCAGCAAAGTCAAGATTGTCTAGTTTTCCAGCTCTTATCGTTCGGTGAAAGGACCATTGTGCCAATGAAATACTGAACCAAGGTGCTACTGCTGATTCTACAGTATCTGCAACTTTTTTGCCTGCATCTTTTACAGCATCCGCAGGAGATTGGCCGCAACTACCTAGTCCTAAAATCCCAAGGCCAAGGGCAAATTGGCTACTGTTTTGAATGAATTTTCGTCTTGTTTTTTTCATTTTCAATTAATTTTGTCTCACCATGCAAGTTAGACTGTTTTAGAAAGTAGATTCGTTTTATTTATTAATTCAAGAATAAGAAACTAGAAGGGGCTGAGTTGGAAAACAATCTTAAGAAGTTTTGTATTGATTATAAGAAAATTATTCCTTCAGATACTGAACTGAAGTCCTGTTAAATTAACAATTATTTGGTGATTTAGCGTATTTATTTTCAAAGAAATCAATCTGCTTTGCCCTAATTTCCTATGTCAATAATAGAATAAAAAGGGAATATAGGCTAGTATCCAACGAATCGTTTTTGATACTTTTATGATGAAGTCAATGGCTGTGATGCGTGTTGCCTCCGGATAGTTTTATAGCAGGTTTATCTAGTAATTGAGCCTCTTTTTCAGCTTCATTTAGTAGATAATGTTGTTTTAAATTTAGGTTAGAATAATTTGTTTTTAAAACAGGAGAAATCGGCCAAGTGACTTCAATGCCATTGATCTTTTTTGCTTGAGCAAGACCAACTTCCACTTGTAAGCTATTGCCACCAAAAGAAGCTCCGGTACCAACAGTTTTGTAAATACTCCTGTTCGTTCCATCTTGATCTTCAAGGTCAATTTTAATTCTTGCCCCGATTGCAGAACGATTGGATTTAACGCCTTCTAAAGTTAAATTGATCCATTGGTTTTCATTGCCGGGGTTTTCAAAAAGGGCATTGAAATAAACATCTCCTTCCAAAGCTCCACCAGTAACAGTGTATATATCTTGGTCCCCGTCATTGTCCAAATCCCCAAACGAAATGCCATGTCCTTTTTGTAATTGTCCAAAGCCTCCAGCAGTAGTGACATCTTGAAATTCAATTCCTCCTTTATTGCGAAACATGCGATTCGGAATGCTTGCCCACATATTGAATTCTCCTGTTCCGAAATAAGCATCCTCCCAACCATCGTTGTCCAAGTCACCAAAGTTGCAACCCATTGTATATAACAATCGATCCATTTTGGTTTCCTTTCTGACTTCCGTAAAAGTACCATCGCCATTGTTTTTATACAGACAAGGCAATTCACTAGAATAATTTTTACCCTCCAAACTGGCCAACACATCGGTAGGAATATCAGGATTGCCATTTCCACCATAACCAGAAACAAAGATGTCTTCAAAACCGTCGTTGTTGTAATCCCAGCTCCAAGTTGGAAAACTAAAGATGGGAAGTGTAACTCCAGCTTCTTCTGATTTATCTTCAAAAGTCAATACGCCATCTTTCATACCACGACTGATATAAAGTTTGTTTTTATTTCCAATAATAGAAATATATAAATCGGGCCAATTGTCATTATTGAAATCTGCACTGCATACTCCTTTTACATAACTCTGCACTTCCAAACCCGCTTCTTTAGCTTGATTTTTAAACGTTCCGTCTTTTTGATTGATGAATAATTGACAAGGAAAACTTCTACCCGTCGTTTCATTTCCAACAAATAAATCTATCCAACCATCATTATTGAAATCTGCCCAAGTTGAAGTTTGCGTAGGATAAAAATCCAATAGTCCCGCTTCTTTCGTAGCCTCCGTAAAAGTGCCATCTCCATTGTTTTTCAAAAGCGAATTTGGAATTCTACCAATGTTTCCTAGCCATCCGCCGCGCATAATAAAAATATCCATAAAGCCATCGTTGTTGTAATCAACATGATTGCTATTTAATCCAGCAACCAAGCCAGTCAAACCAGCCGTTTCAGTGGCATCGTAAAAAGAGCCTTTGCCATCGTTGTAAAACAATCGACATTGGTCTTGGAGTCCGTAAGAGGTCGCAAAAATATCAAGTAAACCATCCCCATTAAAATCTTCCATGCTACAACCTCCTGCATGACCGTTGACTGCAAGTCCATGTCCCATTGCAATATCTTGAAAGCGAGGAATATTGGATTCAGATTCAAAAGTTGAGGGAGGAATCACAAAGCGTGTAGGTATACCGTCGGGGTATTTACCTAGCGTCATAGCGCTCAGGTTCAAAAACCATTTTGCTTGCAGATCTGTGCTGTCGTATTCCATCAATTTTATATAAATCTCAAAAGCTTTTTGCGCCGGTTCTTTTTGGGTATGTATGCCTTTGCCAGCAATAGGGAGAATACATGATTCTGCGTTGTGGTTATTTTGACAATTCAATTGTTCACCATGCCGAAGATGAGCCATTGCAAGAATTCTAAAATAAGGTTTACTGCTTCTATTGAGTTTGTTATCCGGAAAGGCCGCCTCGATAACTTTCGTACATTCTTCGATGCAGACTTCATTTTTACCAGATAAAAGCAATTCTTGAATGTGCATAATTCTGGCTTGGATGGGAATTTTATAAGGAATGCCCACCAATCGAGCTGCATACTTTTTTGCCAATTGGGAGTTGAAGTAAGGGAAGCTTGTATTCTTTAAAGCATTTTGTGCGATGGTGTCGAGCAAAGCCGCCATTTGCTTATTGCTTTCGGGCACGACCACAGGCTCTTTACAAGCTCCAATGAGCAAGAATAAAGAAAGAAGAAGCAAGGTGAACTTTGTTGAATAGGCCATTTTGCAATTTAGAAAAATAGGGTTAAAATCTATTTGTTTTTTTGGTTAAAAAAGGAATTCATTGAAACTTAAAATTTTATTCTGATTCTGAAACGACTCCCTTCTTTCACCTTATGTCTTCCAAACAACAAGCTATTTTTAAGAATTTTGTAAATTGAGTATAGATGAAAAAAGTGTCTTTTCTATACCTGATTTTACTGCTGTTCTCTTCCCAGGGGATAGAAGCCCAATTTCAACGAAATGGCACGGCACAGCGACTCACAGATTCTTGTTTTTATTATACTCCAGCAGGCAATTTTACAGGCGGTTCTTTTTGGAAAACGGCACCCATTTCATTACTGGAGGATTTTGACATTTCCTTGGATGTAAATTTTGGTTGCGAAGATGGAGTAGGAGATGGGATCGTTTTTTCACTACAGGCCATAGGCACTTACATTGGAAATTATAACGGTAATTTAGGTTATGAAGGAATCGCTCCTACTTTTGGGATTGAGTTTGATACGAATGCAGAGTTGGCCTATTCTGATCCGGATTTTGACCATATTGCGGTTTTAAGAGATGGGAATCTTGATCATTCTACAACGGTTAATTTGGCCGGGCCGGTTAGAATGCTTTCGGATACCGACAACATAGAAGATTGTGATTTTCACCATATTCGATTGACATGGAAGGCGAATACAAAAACCTTGAGGGTCTTTGTTGATTGTGAGCAAAGACTTCAATTTGAACGAGATATTTCCAATGAGATTTTGGTTGGACAACAAAATGTTTTTTGGGGCGTGACTTCCGCTTCAGGAGCAACAGACATACATGAGGTGTGTGTATCTACAGCAGGCCTTATTGATGAACAAGAAAATCTGAGTATTTGTAAAGGCGAAGAAGTAAGGTTGAATGCAAGAGCCAATCAAGTGAGTTATTTATGGTCTCCAGGAATTGGTTTATCTGATACTTTGATTTCAAATCCTGTTGCCAGTCCTGAAGTCACCACCTTATACTCTGTTGTGACGAAAGATAATTGTGGCAAAACATTTTTAGATGAAGTGCTAATAGAAGTCACCGACATTGGATTGAATTTGGATTTAGGTCCAGTGGATACTTTACTGTGTGAAGGCGAAGAACTCTTTTTGGCCGTTCCAGAAAACCCGCTAAGTTACCAATGGAATACAGGTTCTTCTGATACCAGCATTGTGGTCACTAGTGCTGGAGATTATTCTTTGAGTGTATGGAATGCGGATTGTGAATTGAATGATACTATTTCTGTCCATTATTTTGATGGATCAAATTTGGACTTAGGAAAGGACACCGTTATTTGTGGTGGGAGTGGTTTTGTATTGTCAAGTACGATCAGCGGAGAGGCTTACCGTTGGCAGGATGGTTCGACAGCTATGAGTATTGCTGCAGATGATTCGGATTTGTATATTTTGGATATTGAACATCGTTGTGGTTTGTTAACAGATAGTATAAATGTTTCCTTTGAAGATTGTTTTCGGTTTTATGCGCCGAATGCCTTTAGTCCGAATGGTGATGGTGCAAACGATGGTTTTGTTATTTATGGCGGAGAAGAAATTCTACAGATCAATCGATTTACAATTTACAACCGTTGGGGGGCTCCAGTTTTTGAATCCAGAAATTTTGCACCCGGTGATTTATCGGCAGGATGGAAAGGCAAGTACAAGGGGAAGGAGATGAATCCAGGCGTGTATATTTGGGTGGCTGAAATAGACTTTACTTATGGTGGTGTAAAAGTTGAATCAGGGGAAGTAACTTTGATTCGTTGAAAATTACGATTTCAAAACTTCATAAATAAGCTGAACCATTCCAGTAGAGTAAGTTATGCTGTCTATCAGTTTCAATTGCTTGCGCTGTTCGATATCATTAAAAAGTGGTTTTCCTTTTCCAAGTATCAAAGGATGGACAGCAATCATCAATTCATCGACAAGATTCAAATTAAATAGTTGTGTGCATAAACTTGCACCGCCAAAGAGCCAAATATCTTTCCCTGATTCGTTCGTAATTTCTTCAACTGCTTGTCCAATATTACCAGAGATGACTTGCAAGTTTTCGGTATTTTGTGCAGCAAGTGTTTTTGAAAAAACGATCTTCTTCTTATCTGCGAACATGTCCGGTGCAAGCTCCATCAATTGCTCATAACTTTTTCGGCCAAATAAGATACTGTCGATACTTCCCAAGAATTTCGTCATTCCGTAATCCTGATCGGTGAAGCACCAATCGATTTCGCCTTTGCTTCCTTCTATGTAGGAATCGAGGCTGGTGCAGAGATTTAGAATTATTTTTCTTTTGGGCATGACGATTTTGAAGTTTTATTTAAAGATTTCTAGGAGCGGTTGTTCTCTTTTTTACAGTTTTAAAACCCTAATTTATTGAAATTAATTATGTTTTATTTCTTATTAAATCACATTGAGACGGAATGAATAGTGAGTTATGCTTAAGGATGGTTCTGGAAATATGTTAAAACCCCTTAGACAAGCAACCTTTGGCCTTTTTTATACACTTTAAAAGTACAAAAGTATAAGCCCATGGAAAAATATTTACTCTTTCTTTATTTTGCATTTTTAGGAACAACCGCTTCAGCGCAAAGCTTCAAAAAGATTCCAATCACCGATTTTTCCCGTCAACAGAACAATAGCAATTCCACCAGTTGGGGAGATTTCGACAATGATGGTGATCTGGATCTGTTTATCACAAATGGAGAATCGGATCAAGACAATGAATTTTACATCAATGAAGGCTACGGGAGTTTTAGGGCAGTGTCCAATAATCTAACCAGTAAAAAATACCCGTCTTTTAGTTCAGCTTGGGGGGATTATGACAACGATGGTTGGTTGGATCTGTATGTGGCGAATGCCGATTATAAAAACTCGGCTGGCGAACGCAATTTTTTATTTAAAAACAATGGCGATGGTACATTTGAGCGGATTCAGAATAATTCATTAGTTGGAAGCAAAGACCCGTCGTATGGCTGTGCATGGGCGGATTATGATAACGACGGTTGGTTGGACCTATATGTGGTCAATGCTTATGGCTTTCGAAATCGTTTGTATAAAAACAACGGAGATGGTTCGTTTACTGAAATTACGGACGATCCTGTGGTCGCAGATTCGAAGCATGAGATCAGTTGCAGTTGGTCGGATTATGACAATGATGGAGATGTGGATTTGTTTGTCATCAACACAGATCCCGGATCATTAAATTCTTTTTTTGAGAACAACGGAAATGGTACTTTTTCAAAAATAAATAATGCATTGTCTTCAAGGTATTTCACAAAATGCAGAGGATCGAATTGGGGCGATTTCAATAACGATGGTTGGATGGATGTGGTCATCATAGATTCTCAAGGAGGTAAAGACATTCTTTTTAGAAATACTGGCAACGGAGATTTTGTTGAAGTCAGTTCACTGGATTTCAATGCCAGTGCAGACTTTTCGGGCGAAGCAAGCGCATGGGGAGATTTTGAAAATGATGGGGATTTAGATCTGATTTTGACTCATTATTTTGATAACGAACCAGAGTTTCATATCAACGATGGGCAAGGTCGTTTTGAAAAAATACAAAATGAATGGAACATACCCCGACAAGGTTTTGCTTGGAGTTTGACGAGTATAGATGTTAATTCTGATGGGCGCTTGGATATTTTTCAGTCGAATAGGTATACGGGAGATGAGACGGGCAATGCAGAAGAGAATATGCTGTTTTTAAATACCACTTCTGGATGCAATTCATTTGCATTTGTTTCTTTGAAAGGAACAATCTCTAATACTTTTGGCTTGGGTGCAAGAATAGATGTATACGGAACCAATGACAACGGAATTTCTGTTCGACAAAAGCGAGAAATGTCTTGTCTTTCCGGAGGAGGCTATACTTCACAAAGCGGAAATATTTTGCATTTTGGATTGTCGCAATATGAGCAAATAGATTCCATTAAAGTAGACTGGCCTTCCGGGATTTCAACTACCTACAAGGAACTTCCTTTAGACCTACATTACAAATTGATTGAGGATGGGAGTCTTGAAATTGTTCCTATCCAAAATAAATCGCCTTTTATAACCATTCGGAAAACGACTTGTCCTTACAATGTTGAAAAATTAATTGTAAGAGATCAATACATTCCGGTTACATGGTACAAAAACGGTGAGCAGTTTAGCAATGAATTTGAAATAAAAATCCCTTTCGAACAAGGAGATCATTGGTACTTTACGGAAGACGAGTGTGGCAACCGAGACAGCATTTTGATTAGCAATGATTTCATAGAAGGCAAGATGTTTCCGAATCCTGCAAGCGATATTGTCAACTTCGTAATCACAGGAAAACATGAATCATCGAAAGCTCAAATCAGATTGTATGATAGCACTGGGCGTTTTCTTTGGGAATATGAGATTGAATTAGAAAATGGTTTTAGTGAAAAACAGATCAATGTTGAAAATCTAATGAGCGGTACCTACTTGGTAGAGATCACTTCGGAGTGTTGGACTTCTGTGGAGAAGTTGGTAGTGATTTCAAGTGATTGATTTTGTTACAGAAACGGTTTACCTATATGATATTTTCAGCGATATTTCTCTACACCTTAAAATCTACAACCAAAACTAACTCCTCCCCAATGACGAAGGTTGCTAGTTAATTGTTCTGTAGCAGGGCCTGGTGATCTTATTCCGTATTCATTTTCCAAAAATGGAGTATAGGCTATTTTTAGTAAATATTTACCATCCCCAAAATCATAATGATAGCCAAGTCTGAATATCCAAGTATCGAAAGTTAAATTAGATTTGAAGTTTCGATCTGGGTAACGTATGCCTTCGTCGTTTAGTACTTTTCCATAACCAATTTCTAACCAATGGTTGTTTTCGATTCTAATTTGCGTATTTAATGAAATCGGAACCCAAAGCGGCATAAAATGATTGGGACTGTATTTTGAAATGCCAACTCGGATTGTAGACCTCAAGTTTTCTAATTCAAACAGAGATCTTTCATAATTTAAGGAGTACAGCAATCCATGTCCCATTGCTTCAATTTGGACATTGTTTTTAGGAGAAGTAGGAAGGATTTGAGAATGGACGTTTAAGCTTGCGATTAAAAGGATTGCAAAAATACTTATTGTTCTTATTCCGGTTTTCATATAATCAGTTTGAGAAGGGTTTACTTTTTTACTAAAGTAAGAACAATGTTATGCGTGTGCAAGTTTTTATAGTATATATTGTGAGATTATTTATTCAATTTATTAGTGAAAGTAATTCTGCTAACTAATAAATAAAATT
>CALIAG010000561.1 GCA_938041325.1 uncultured Saprospiraceae bacterium
AACCAAGTAAGCTTGAACAGAAGCGAATTGGCTGGATCAGGAATCCTTTACTATACTCTTGAGACTGCAACTGATTCTTCAACTAAGAAGATGATTATTGTTGACTAAGCAATAGTTTAGAATATAAAAAAGGGGCTGTTCCAAAGTTTGGAGCAGCCCTTTTTTTATTTTAATATTGTTCAAAATTGGATTACAATTATATTCTCTATTTGCGTTTAAACAATTCCATTATAAATCAGGTTGAAAAGCCAAAGTCTGTCGACCTGTTTTCTTAGAAGTCAACAGCATCATATGTCCTGTTTTGCCCAATTCTGGAGCTGATGGTGTGCAAAGGTTAAAAGTAGCAGCATTGTAAGGTGTCTGGTCCATGTCTATAAATTCGCCAGTATAAGATTCCGTACCACCTGTTGAATTTCTTCTATCAATAGTAATGTCAATAAAATTTTCTGCTGGATCTATTATCCCTGTAATTGGATTTTGCTGGTAAAGAACGTTGGGGTCACCTGCTCCACAAGTACTTTGCTCAAAACTAACTCTTGGATCCAAGGTGGTCAGATCTCTGATGATCGGTGGCGAAACACTGGCATCAACTGTATCTTTCAGTGCAATAAACCACAAACAATAATCCACCGCTTGAGGACTTAACCATGCATTGTCAATGCTTGGAGGAAAAGAAGGCGGAATGGAAGGGATAATGAATTCTGGTGGAGTAGGAGAGATGAAATCAGGCGTATTGAAATAGTCATTTTGATTGACCACTTGAAAACCATTATTAACCAAAATGTCATTGCAATCCAAATCTTCAATTCTCACTTGTACATTTCCACTATTCATTCCCGCAGGAACTTTCGTTACCAATCCAATGTCATCTACAAAACTGGTTTCCGCTTCAATATCTCCAAAGAATACCTTTCTACCTTTTAGCGAAGCAACTTCAGGAGCAGTCACCAATACTTGAAAAGTTTCAGGACTGACTTCAGGAATAATTCGGATACCTGTTATAGATTGACAATCCGGATTACAGGCATTCAAAAATACTAACGTACTAAATCCGAGTAAAATGGAAATTGGTTTAAACATGGTGGAGTTATTTTATCAAAGTTAAATGGAGTTCTGCAATCTGTTTTTTAGCAGAGTTACTTTCTCTTCTAATTCAGGAAGTAATTTTTTTAATTTTTCTTGTGTTTCGGCAGCACCAGCATTGGCTCGTTTTTTTGCAGCACCTAGGCCCATCGTTCGACTTGCCCAATCTTGTAATGGGCGCAGAACACTTTCATTGAACGGACGGTGCAAAACCTCTTGATGTACATCTTTTAAAATGAAGTCATAAGTATCTTCTAATTCTCCAGCGAGGTAATGATCTTCCCAATAATGCCTTACTGAAGTGATATGTCCATCATAGGAAATACTGATTTTCTTCCATGCAGCATTGTAATTTTCAATGGCTTGAACGATTTGTTTTTGAGCTTCTGCATGCTTGAAGTAATTGTTGATTTGACTCAACCAATCGTTGAGGTCGTGCGTTCGGTCTAAATAATCCTGAAGAGCCGCAGTGACTTCTTTTAAATGTGATTGCTGTCTTAAAAACTTTTCTTCCAGCGCGACAATCAGTTGGTTATTTAATGAACTAATGCGTTCATCCATTCTAACAAGTTGAGTATTCAGTAAGAGTATGGAATCTTTTAAAATACTATTTTCATTTTCGGATTTACTCAAATCCGTTTCCATTCTAGCAATTTGGTTTTTATAAAAAAAGACTTCCGTTTCATAATGAAGGACGGTATCAATCATCAACTTATGCAAACGCAGCAACTGCCTTTGATTCAATTTGCTTTGCTTCTCCAACTGCTTGACTTTCGTATTTACAACAGATACTTTTTCGGTCACCTCTGGCCTAGTTTCTTCTCCACTCACCAACACTTCAACCATATTTAAAAAAGGAGGCAACACGACCATACCTGCGTTGGGAGATAGGATTTCATAAGACTTACTTTCTAACTCAATGGTAATATGAGAACGATTCTGCGGAATTTCAATCGTAAAGGATCCATCACTTCGGGTTACGTCTTGGCCATAAGGGAAAACACTGACTTTAACGCCTTTTACAGGAGACCTTTTACCGGAACTTACATGTTCTACCAAACGGCCTTCAAGTGTAATGGTTTGCCCACTTGCACAGAAAGTGCAAAGTAAAAACAGGCATAGGAAGAGTATTTTTGGTTGATTAGGGTTCATGATTGGTGCGTTTTTACACTAAATCAATGACTAATATATGCAATATTTGTCTAATAATATATAGAAAATGCTAGAAGATAAAGAAAGAAGAATCGAAATAATTCAAAGAAAACTCCAATGGAATCTCATTGTTTTGAAATCTCAAATCGCGCTTTGTTCAAGTTTTTAACCAAAGTTCGATTGTCATAGTAGAGTTTTCCATCTTTTAAAATATCCACAATTACGGTTTGATCTGGCTTGAAGGGAAGGGTGGTAGAATAATAGCCGTTGGCATCTGTGGTATCGACAACGATTCCATCATTGAAATTCATAATCATAAAAGAAGCAACTTGTCCATCCTCGAATACGAGCTGACCGGAGACCGTTGTTTTCTCTTCAATGGTTGTGTTGGTATTGAATTTTAAAAAAGCAAAAGCAGCAGCACCAACTAAAACAAGCAGGAGTAAGATGCCTAGTGGTTTTGAAAGATTATTTCCTGTGGGAAGAATGTCCCCAATTTCTTTGTCGTCTAATTGATCGGTAAGTTCGAGTAGTGATTTAGAAATACGTGCTTGCTCCAGGTTTTCTTCAGAAGCACTAAGCACTCCCATTGAGCTATCTTGTTGAAGGTTTTTCCAGCGAACCTTAAGGACAAGCGCCGCATTGTGTTTTTCCTCGGAGATCTGTTCAGCAGTATCTATCAATAATTCCAATGCCTTATCTACTTTGCCTGAGGAAACAAAGTCTTTTATTGAATCTTGGTTTTTTGGAATATCTAAAGGCATTACAGTTTTCTTAATTATGCGCCGTATTTAAGCAATTGAAAATTTTTAAACACTTGAATTATGATTAAAACAATAACAAACAGGAGAATGAATTTAAAGTCCTTTTATATATCAAACAAATAATTTTTAGTTCTAAAGAAGAGTTCAAACTTGGCCTTATTCATTTTAGTGGAAAAAAGGTCTAAACACGTTAAGAACCAAATACTGTTTGAGCTTGTCAAGTATTAATCAAAACTAAAAGAAAATTTTAACCTACAACCATTTTAAATCTATTAAGTAAAAAGCGAGTTTATTTGGTTTAGTGTTTTGATCTTTTTGGAGGGTTAAAAAATGAATATAGCCTTGACTTTTTGCTTACTTTTTTGTCAAGAAAAAAGTAGAAATAATTAAAAATATATCCACGTGAAAATACCTATAACCCAATCGCCTTCCCACCCAATTTGAGCAAGCCTCCCGATACTTTGTTTGTAAGTCCCATGATAAACTTGATTTGGTTGAACTTTCTTTTAAATTTTGGTACCAAATCAACCAAGTCTTTTGTCCAAGGCATTTGGATAACTTTCGCGCCGAATCCTATTTTTTCAAGCGTACCCATTCCTCCTTGAGATTTACTGACTTGAGCAATGATTTTGTCAATCGCCGCACTGTTTTGTTGGTCATATTTTTTGACGTAAGCAACTCCTTTTTTAGGATTTAAAATCTTTAAGCTTTCTCCCATCATATTGGTAAAACTTTGCCCAAGAGCATCTAGTTTTTTATCCGCTGGAAGATCGCTGTTTGCTATTCTGTTGAGCAATTCATTATGATAAGCCAATTGTTTGGCTTGACGAGAAGCTCCACAACTACTGAGGGAGAAAATGATTAAACTAACTATAGAAAGTGAAAATATTAACCGCATGATTGTGAGTTTTTGTTTGTTTATATCAAAAGAGTGTATTGAGGTTCCTTGGAGATTAAACAAATTCAATACAAGCTTACGCAATTTTTTGAAGGTATAAACGCATTTGATCAGATTTTTTGTACATATCCTCCAGCAGCGCTAATTGATTTTGAGCACGAATCAGATTGTGAGTTGGATATTTAACATTGTAATATTCATTGCCATTTAAATGATCGGTCAAGAAACGAAGGCTTTGCTCAAAACAAATAAG
>CALIAG010000562.1 GCA_938041325.1 uncultured Saprospiraceae bacterium
ATAAATAAACAAAGAAATTATCGCTGTAAGAATACCAGCAATAACAAACGAAACCAAAGGAATGAAAACAAAATCAAGAAGCGTTTTCGTGCCAATTCCTCCATCATCAAAAAAGACATACGATATTACCAACGGAATAAAGAAGAATAAAAAAATAGAAAGCACAATTGATTTCGGAAGACTTTGTTTGATTGACATATGATGAATGTTTTATTGATAGATACAAAATAGCGATTCTCTTGAGCAAATGCAAATGCTTAATTGGAACAAATTGAATGAAGTGCTCAGCTTATTTGGTTATCGATATGGTCACTTCTTCCATCTCAACAATATCTCCTGCTCTAAGTTTTTTTCTTTTTCTGAATTCTTGTTCGCCGTTTACATTTACCAAACCATCTTCAACGATTATTTTTGCATGACCTCCGGTTTGCGCTATTTGCTTCAATTTCAACAAAGTTATTAATTCAATATATTCATCTGTTGGTCTTAGCTTGAAAGTATCTTTTTCCATTATTGATTTTTTTACTAATTGCAAATATCGTTAGCACGTTGTAATATTCTAATTATTACAAATTCTTAGCTTTAATTAGCCGCTTTGGTTTTTAAATAATTTTCTGGAGTAAAGATTGCACTCTTTGATGTAGTCTATCAAGTCTCACCATCTAAAGTCTAACTCGTCTAATGTCTAGTCTAACCGTCTAAAGTCTAACGCTCTATTTCTCACCAGCCTCCACCGATGCCCGAATCATCCGCAACTCCCCATAACTCACCCGCTCTCCAAAATACACCTTGATATCCGTAAAGGATTTTCCATCATTTTTGAGAATATAATCTTTAACCAAATCTACTTTTTCTTTATCAACAAACTCGGTAACATCGATTTCTCCTAAGCCAACATAATGAGACAAATGTCCTTCGATAGTGGAAGCGACCAAGTTTCTGCTTTTTGCAATTTCAGAAACAGGCATCCCATTTTTAAACATCTCAAAACTGACAAGCTTGGTATCTGGGCGAGGTGGCTTTTTCGGCTTGGCTTTTCTCTTGGCTTTCGGAATTAAAAACTCCAATTGATCCATTTTCGCATCATGCAGCGTACAGTAGTCATTGACAATTTTCAAAATACCGCCGCCATAATCATCCATTCTTTTTGGGCCCATTCCTTTTATTTGCATCAATATCTCCTTGGTGCTTGGCCGCACTTCAGCAATCTCTAATAAAGTTCCGGTCTTCATGATGGTGTATCTTGGAACATCCAAACCATCTGCTGTCAATGCTCGCCATTCATTGAGTTTTTCATATAATTTAGGATGAGCAATGTATTTAGGATCGAGTTTTTTAGCTTTCTTTATTTGAATACTTTCTTTAAAGTCGAGTTCTGCATCAATCCTCGCTTTGGCAAATTCGATAGAATTAAATCCTCCTAGACAACTTAAATAAGCGCTGTTTTTTAAAAACATTTCCTTATTCAATTCTTCTAATTTTTCAACCAACCTTTTTCTAACATTTTTATTATCGGTGATGACTTGAAGTTTGAATAAAGGTTTAAGCAGGTCTTTTTCAAAAAGTCTGGTAAAATAGGTTCCAGCACTAACCAATCTTTCTCTGAGTTTCTCATTTAAATCGGGAAGTATGGGTTCGTTAAAATAGGTTTGCAATTGTGGACCAAATTTACGCGCAACTTGAACTCCTTTCTCAACGGCTATTTTTTTCAACGCAACGAATTCTTCGAGAATCTCTCCTTCCAAAACATTTTCATTCTCCAAAATAATCTGATGAACTTGATTGAATCTATTTTGGATAAGCTTAAAATCAAAAAGCTCCTTAACCAGTTTTTCCTGATAATGCTTTTTGGCCACTTCCAACTGATCTACACTCGCATCTTTCTCTTGTGTATTCTTTGTATAATTCTGTACTACAGAATCCGTTTTTATACTCGAAAAGCCAATAGGTGTACGCAACACAATTCCTTCAAAGCTTTTACATCGACTCAAGGCAACATACACTTGGCCATGTGCAAAAGCTGCTTTAGCATCAATGATTACTTTTTCAAAAGTAAGTCCTTGACTCTTATGAATGGTAATTGCCCAAGCGAGTTTCAATGGAAATTGTTCGAATCGACCTAAAATATCTTCTTTGATTTCTTTCTTTTCTTCATCAAGAGAATACTTGATGTTTTCCCATTCACTTTTCAGTACCAAAATATCTTCCCGATCTCCTGGGCATCGAACCGTAATTCCATTCTTATCTAACTGTTTTATTCTTCCAATTTTCCCATTAAAATATTTCTTGTCCATCGAAATGTCGTTTCGAATAAACATCACCTGAGCGCCAACCTTAAATTCTAAATTCTCCGCAGTAGGGTAGAGCTTCTCTGGAAAATCGCCTTCTATCTTGGCTTTGAAAAATTCAGAAATACCCGGACTTTGGTCCAATTTTTTGCCATTGATTTCTTGTGCAGTGGAGTTGTGAGAGGTCAAAGTGATATAACCCTCTCCTTCGTCCGGTTCAAAATCATCTCGATACCTACTATTTAATGCAGCCAATACCTCTTCATCAATAGCATTGTCTCTGACCTTGTTGAGCAAGTTGATAAAATGAGTGTCCGACTGTCTGTATATATGCTTTAATTCAATCGTAATGCCATTTGTCTTTTCTAAAGCTTTACTGCCAAAAAAGTAAGCAGTTTGATAATAAGGACTCAGTATGTTCCATTCATTCGGTTTGACCACAGGAGGAAGTTGGTGCAAATCGCCAATCATCAAAAGCTGAACGCCACCAAATGGAGTATTATAGTTTTTGTATCGACGCAGGATTTCATCAATCGCATCCACTACATCTGCCCGAACCATACTGATCTCGTCAATAATCAATAGTTCAAGACTCTTAAGCAATTTGATCTTGTTTTTTGTAAATCGTCGAGTACTATTCTCTGCTTGCAATTGACCAGGAATAATTGGCCCAAAAGGCAATTGAAATAAGGAATGAATCGTCATTCCTTCTGCATTTATCGCCGCGACACCCGTTGGAGCCACAACAGCTACGCGTTTATGTATTTCGCGCCTAACGCGCCTAAGGAAAGTTGTCTTCCCCGTTCCTGCTTTACCTGTTAGAAATATGTTTCGGTCCGTTTGATTGATGTAATCAAATGCCAGATCTATTTCAGGGTTTTTTACAATATCCATTAAAAAAGTCTTTCTTCGCAAATTCAGTTTTCAAAATACGAAAACCTTCTTTTACAAAGAAAGACTATTTATTTAAAACATTCTGTATAAGACAAAAAAGGAATCACGAAAAAACGGTAGAACAGGATTTATAAGATGAACGAACGATCCCGCAGAGAGTGAACCGCTAGCGGGCTTCTTAAAAATCCTAAACATCCTAAACATCATGTTCAAACAAAATAAGGGCAGAACACGATTTATAAGATAAACAAGATAGTCAGGATACGAACTATCGTCCCATCTTGCACATCCTAAGCATCTTATAAATCCTGTTCAAACAAAAAAAGATCCACGATTTTCGAAAACCGAAAGAATCACGTTATTCGAAAACCGTCTTACTCAATCTCAATAGGCACCTCCACTCGATGTTTCTCCCAAGCAATCACCATATGAACCAATTTATCCGATTTTTCTTCCAACAAGATATTCAAAACCTCTAAATCTTCGGTATCCATGCTTACAGGCACATTGATTTTTGCCACATCTTTAGTTTCGTCTCTGTTAGCAGCGCCCCAAGAAGGTCGATCCGTATTCAAGATGATGTCCCAACTTCCTTCATTGACTATTGCGAAAACGTTGTAAGTTCCTCGTTTGACTTTGGTTCCTTTAATCGTTACATCGGTATAAAAATCTATTTCTGTAGATTGGTTTGCTCCAACTCTCCAAACCTCGCCATACTTCAAAAGTTCTCCGAATACTTTACGTCCCTTTTTCTGTGGTCGGCTATATGTAACTCTGATCTTCGGAGCAGCTCCCTCCAACTCTTCTGGTTTTAAATAGTTTTGTCCAGAAGAAGATCTTGGATAATGGACACGATCCATTGGGCTTTTATCCATTTCTTCAAAGTTGATTGGATTAAAACCAATAGGAACGGATACTTGCGTTTTGTCCCATGCAATGACCATATTCACAGATTCGTCATCTACTCTTTGAAAAGTCATCGAAAGTGTTTCTACAACTTCATCCAATTTCTCGGTCTTGACTTTATAGGTAGCAACTGTTTTCGTTGCATCTCTATTTGTTCCTCCCCATATATTTTTTTGAGAAGAAAAGCTGATCGTCCATGATCCATCATTAGGAGTAGCAAACATAGTATAAATTCCTCTTGGTACAAATTTGCCACCAACCTCAACATCTTGGTAGAAGGTGATTTCAGTTGCTTCATTTGCACCCAATCTCCATTCTTTTCCATAGGTCAAAAGAGAACCAAAAATATCTCGACCATTTTTACTGGGTCTTGAATAAGCAACTTTGATTTTAGTTTGCTTGTTTCTATCATCGCCGCTAAGGTAATTTCTCCATGCAGAATTTGCAGGATAATGTGCCATATCCAAAGGGCTTTTATCCAAATCCTTCCACTTTGATTTGTCTTGAGCTTGCGAAGTGTTGATGGTGAAAAAACAAGCAAAAAAGATAAGTCCAATTAACTGTTTCATATTTGATTTATTGATTAAATAATAATAAGTAATTGGTCAAAAATAATGATATGAAATGGCTATGGAGATTTTTTTAATAGACAAGGCGCGAAAAACGGAGTTACCCCTTTGGGTAATGAGTATTTTTGTAACGCAGAATATTGAAAAAAGAACCAGTCATTTCTTATTGATTATTTTGAACAGTTACTTCAGTGCTAAGGTAAGTATTTCATTTATCGTTTAAAAAAATAGTAGGGATGTATAAATGCCTTTAAAAAATGTTTAACTTTTGGAATCAATACAATTTTATGAAAAGAAGAATAGCCGTAATCGGAGCAGGTCCATCCGGAATAAGTGTGATCAAAAATTTACTTGATCAAGGACTAGAAGTTGTTTGCTTTGATAGAAATAAAGAGGTAGGAGGGAACTGGATTTATTCTGAAGAAGAGAGCCATTCTTCGGTATTTGAAACGACTCATATTATCAGTTCGAAAACGCTTTCTCAATACGAAGATTTCACTTTTGATGAGTTTGATAAAACGGTTGCAGACTATCCTTCCCATGATGAGCTTAGAAGATATTTTCAAGCTTACGCTAAAAAATTTGACCTATATCCGCACATCCAATTTCAAACTTTGGTAAAACATTGTGAGCGAATTGATGAGTTGAAATGGAAATTGACGATTGAAAAAGAAGGAGCAATTATAGAAGAAGAATTCACTGATTTAGTCGTTTGCAATGGGCATCATTGGAAACCTCGTATTCCAGAATTCAAAGGGGATTTTGAAGGAGAATTTATACACTCCCACGCTTATAAAAAGGCAGCTCCATTTAAAGACAAAAGAGTTTTGGTGATTGGTGGAGGGAATTCAGCCTGTGATGTAGCTGTTGAGACAAGCCGTATAAGTAACAGAACATCAATTAGTTGGAGGAGAGGGTATCAAGTGATTCCGAAATTTGTTTTTGGTCTTCCTTCAGATGTCTTTGCCGCACGAACAGCTTGGTTGCCAGTCAAACTCAGAGGCTGGCTATCTAAAAAAATGATCCAGTTGTTGAATGGATCCAATGCCAATTATGGACTTCAAAAAGTTGACCTCCCCTTTGGCTCCACACACCCTACGGTCAATGATGAATTGCTCTATCGAATAAGACATGGCAAGGTTCACCCAAAAGTTGACATTGAAAAAATTGATGGACAAACCGTTTATTTCAAAGACGGCTCGCAAGAAGATTTTGATACCATCATAGCTTGTACAGGATTCATTCTCACGCATCCTTTTTTCGACGATGATTTTATAAATTATGAAACCGGCCCTGTTCCGCTATGGCTCAAAATGTTCCATGCGGAATACAAAAACCTCTATTTCGTCGGAATGTTTCAGCCCTTGGGATGCATCTGGCCCGCCGCCGAAATCCAAAGCAAAATCATCGCTCAAGAACTGAGCGGAAAATGGCAAAGACCTGCAAACATAAAGGCACTTTGCCAGAAAGAAGTGACTGCTCCACACTATAAACAAATAGCCACACCTAGACACACCATCACCGTTGATTACCACCTCTTTAGAAAGGAATTGCTAAAGCAGTTGAAGAAGTCGAAATAAGGAAAATTGGAGAACAGGATTTTTAAGATGAACGAACGATCCCAAAGGGTGGATGCATCAAAATGCGTCCAAGAGAGTGAACCGCTAGCGGCTTCTTATGAATCTCTAATTTAAATCCTAAACATCCTGTTCAAACAAAAAAGGAATCAAGAAAAAACGCCTCTTGGTCAAAGACCATAACGAGCGAAAACCGGTAAGCCGAAAGAAACCCGCTATTCGAAAACCGAAAGAATCACGAACTGCCGAAAACCGAAAGAAACCCGATTTTCGAAACCAAAAGAATCCCCCTATTCGAAAACCGTCTTAACCGAAAGATTTTACCTATTTTTACCTATCACTAAAAACATACTACATACACATGTCAGATAAGAAAGTAATCTTCGCGATGGAAGGGGTTAGTAAAATTTACCCACCGAGTAAAACAGTCCTCAAAAATATATGGTTGTCCTTTTTCTATGGAGCTAAAATCGGTGTCCTCGGACTCAACGGATCTGGTAAATCTAGTTTGTTGAAAATCATAGCGGGTCTGGATACCAATTACCAAGGAGATGTAACCTTTGATAAGGAATACAAGATTGGATATTTGGCTCAAGAACCAGAATTGGACGAAAGCAAAACAGTTAAAGAAATCGTACAAGAAGGAGTTCAGCATATAGTAGATGTTGTAAACGAATATGAAGCGGTTTCGGCAAAGCTAGCTGAACCGATGAGCGATGAGGCCATGATGAAAGTGATTGAAGAGCAAGGAGAGTTATTGGAAAAGATGGATCATTTTAATGCATGGGAATTGGATCATACTTTAGAGCTTGCAATGGATGCTTTGCGTTGCCCGCCCAATGATGCGAATGTTGCAGTGCTTTCTGGTGGAGAGCGAAGAAGGGTAGCACTTTGTCGATTGTTATTGAGCAAGCCAGATATACTTTTATTGGATGAGCCTACCAATCACTTGGATGCAGAATCTGTACATTGGTTAGAGCAATTCCTTGCCAGCTTTCCAGGGACCGTAATCGCTGTTACGCACGATAGATACTTTCTAGATAATGTGGCAGGGTGGATTTTAGAATTAGATCGTGGACAAGGAATTCCGTGGGAAGGAAATTATAGTTCTTGGTTGGAACAAAAAAGCGATCGTTTAGCCAATGAAGAAAAGGCAGAATCAAAAAGGCAAAAAATACTGAAGCGAGAATTGGAATGGTCCAAACTTTCTCCGAAAGGAAGAAGGGCAAAAGGGAAAGCTCGTTTGAATGCTTATGACGATATGACTGCTGCGAAAGTCAAAGAGAGAGAAGCGAAATTGGAACTTTTCATCCCACCAGGACCAAGATTGGGAGATAAGGTAATTGATATTGAAAACTTGACAAAGTCTTTTGACAAACGCGTGTTGATAGATAAGTTGGATTTATCAATTCCAAGAAATGCAATTGTAGGAATCATCGGACCAAACGGAGTTGGAAAATCAACTTTGTTCAGAATGATAATGGGAGAGGAGCAACCGGACTCCGGATCACTTACCATTGGTAGTACCGTACAAATAGCCTATGTCGATCAGTCGCACAAAGACTTACTGCCAGATAAAACCATTTATGAAGTGGTAAGTAAAGGCAATGATATTTTGCAGGTCGGCGATACAGAAGTCAATGCAAGAGCTTATTTGAGTCGCTTCAATTTTGCAGGAGGAGATCAGCAAAAGAAAGTAGGCGTACTTTCCGGAGGAGAAAGAAACCGTTTGCACCTAGCGATGACACTCAAAGAAGGTGGCAATGTCATATTACTGGATGAGCCTACGAATGATATTGATGTAAATACTTTGCGAGCTTTAGAAGAAGCGATTGATAATTTTGCAGGTTGCGTACTTGTGATTTCTCACGATCGTTGGTTTATTGATCGCTTAGCAACACATATCTTATCTTATGAAGATGACGGAAAGATCGTATTCTTTGAAGGAAACTTTAATGCATTCGAAGAAGCTAAAAAAGAACGCTTAGGGAATGTGACTCCCAAACGTCCAAGATTCAAAAGTCTTTTATAAGATCAAAATCGATATAGAAAATCTAAGATTTCAATCCTAGCGCTGGCAAATGCTTTACTTTGTGATAAGTCAAAGCCTTTGCTATACATTGTTTCAATTCTGATTCCGGAACTTTGTCATCCAAGGTGAAGACAATAGCCCTGGTCGTTTCATAATTGAAAGTATCTTTAAAAACCTCTTTAAAGCTGACCACCAATTTGCTTGTACATTTAAAGTACATCGCATATTGATCTGGTTTTTTCTGTTTCCAATCCATCCGGATCGTACTCCCATTTTTTGCAAGATAACTTGGCTCTCCCCATTTCAATGTTTCTTCAATCTCAGGAATGCCTTCTTCTTTTGCCGTTTCAATAATCAACTTCCTCAAGTATTGCAGTTTTTTCTGATAAGCTTTAGGGTAAGTTTCTAACTTTTCTCCAACTTTTGGATTGCTATTAATTTTTAAAGAATTGGACATAAAAATTACATTGATTTATGAAAGACGAGCGATTGTAAAAGGGGTGACCACGAATTTAAGGATTAAAAAACGAACAGTCGCGGAAGAAAGTTTACCACGGCTGCACGGATTAAAAAGTGGTAGAACACGATTTTTAAGATAAACAAGATGATCAGGATACGTTCTATCGTTCTAAGCCTAGACATCTTATAAATTATGTTCAAACAAAAAAGGAATCACGCTTTAAGAAAAACCGTCCACCGAAAGAAATACGATTTTCGAAAACCAAAAGAATCACGAACTCCGTTAAACCGAAAGAAACACGAATTTCGAAAACCGAAAGACTCACGAACTACGTTAAACCGAAAGACTCACGAACTACCGAAAACCAAAAGAAACACGAACTTCGAAAACCGAAAAAATCACGAACTACGTTAAACCGCCCTTCTTTATCAACCGCTGCGCCGCCTTCGAATCCGGTAACACTTCTCTTTGGTGATTCGCAATTTCCTCTAAAATCTCCTTTCGTTGCTCTTGATCCGTATCCCACTTTATTAAATAAGTATTTATAGTTTCTAAGTTGGAGAGAATAATCAATTCCAGAGGTTCTGCCATATCTCGGATATTCCCTTTTGCTTTTGGGTTGACCTGTTTCCATTCTTTAGCCGTCATTCCAAAAACCACTTTGTTGAGCAAATCCATTTCGCTAGAGAAATAAACGCCTTCTTTTCGGGTGCCCAATAATTTTGAAGGGATTGCTTCAGAGATTGCACTGGTTAGTAAACGGTGATTTACTTTCGTCAATTCTCGGCGAATTTCTTGTGGAGTGTTTAAGCCTTTGAAGTCTTGCCATTCTCGGATCAAATTGAATTTGAAAGAAGGGGAAATAGCGGAGCAAAATTCGAAAGCGATGTTATTGTGGGCATAAGTCCCGCCATATCTGCCGGCTTTTGCTTTGATTCCAATGGCGCTCGTTGCGGCGACCCATTGCTTGACGGATAGCGTAAATGCCGGAGTACCCGCCTGACTTCTAAACCTGTCATATTCGACAGGATTAAAGTCTTCATTGTTAAATGATTCCCATTCGGCCATAAATTCTAAGGTGAAAATACCTCTTAGCCAGTTTCGGATAACCTGATCAGGTTCACCACTCTTAAACTTAGCAATATCCGT
>CALIAG010000563.1 GCA_938041325.1 uncultured Saprospiraceae bacterium
GTGTTAGAGCTGGTGGAAACATCAGGTTCTTTCAACAAGAACGGGCAGTTCACCTGTTTGTCAATACTCATGGTTTTGATGAACAGGTTTTTTTATTTTAGGGATCGACCAAGGAATGTTTTACCACGGATAAAAGGATTACAGACAAACGATCGGTGAAAGGTTGACCACGAATTGACGGATTTAAGGTCGAACGAATGGCGAAGATCACTTGATTCGAAATTTCTTGAACCTAGTATCAAATCATCTTGTTTATCTTAGCCATCTTAAAAATCCTGTTCAGACAAAAAAGAAACACGCTATTCGAAAACCGAAAGAATCCCAAACCACGGAAAACCGAAAGAAACACGGTATTCGAAAACCAAAAGAAACACGAATTACCGAAAACCAAAAGAAACACGCTATTCGAAAACCGATTCTACCGAACCAATACAGTCTGCCCATCATAAGCCCCAGTCCGACCATCAATAAATTCTACCTCAACTCTCCATACAAAAACACCCGCATTCATTTCTTTTCCTCTGAAGGTTCCATCCCAACCCATCGTTTCATCATTGACTTCAAATCCACCCGTTTTATAAACCAACTCTCCCCATCGATCATACACACTAAAGTCGATCACCTTCGTTCCCGTTTTACCATGCACCAACAATAAGTCATTCTGACCATCACTATTAGGACTGAATCCTGTTGGAATATGAACTTGTCTTTCTTTTCTGATAAATACATTGACAAAATCACTTGCGGTACAACCAGCAGTATCTGTAACGTGAATTTCAAAGCTTCGATCAAATTCCAAGCCTCGTACTCGAACAGAACTACATTGCAAACAATTTAAGTATACACTATCATTCAGATCCCATTGATATTCCCAATCGGGTTCAATGCCTTGAGCATTGGTTACGATAGGAGCCAAAGTTACATTTTCTCCAAATAATAATTCCTGATCTGCACCGAGATCAACGATCAACTCTCCAGGTTGGTTTATTTCAACATCCTCAATAAATACAATACATCCATTGCCATCTTGTACATAAACGGGGTAGGTATCTGCCGTCAAGCCAATTACCTGTTGGATTCCATTGAAGTTTTCACCATCAATGCTGAAGAGATAAGGAGGCAAGCCGCCACTTGGATTAATAGCCATACTGCCATCAAAGTCCCCAAAGCAACTCACATTCTTTTTAACGATATCAGCAGCCACATCATTGGGTTGTTCTACTCTTGCAGAATCTTCGTAAATACAATCTTTTGAATCCGTAATGGTAACAAAGTACTCATTAGAAGGAATGCTGTCAATAAATTCACTGCTTCCACCATTCGACCAGCTGTAACGATAAGGAGGATTTCCACCTTCCATCATAGCTAAGATAGATCCATTTTGTTCTCCATTGCAACCCAAGTCCTGAATGTCAAACTCTGCACGCAGTGCTTCTGGCTGCGAGAGTGCAAAAGGCATTACTGCTGTACATCCAAAAGCGTCAGAGACAGTCAATAAAAAAGTGCCTGCTTTTAATTCGTTTAGAAAAGAACTGTCTTGACCATTTACGGGACCTTGCCAAATGTAATCAAAAGGCAAACTACCACCAGTGGCTCTTACTTGAATCTCTCCATCCTCTCCACCAAAACAAGAAATATTTTTTAAATCAACTAAATCTATACCTACTTCTTCTGGATTATCAATCAATATGCTTTGTTCTGCTGTACAGGAAAATGCATCTGTAATCACAACAGTGTAACTAATTCCTCCTTGGAGATTCATAGCAGTCGGGCCAGATTGGCCTATTCCTAGCCAATCGAACGATAAATCATTGTTATTTACTGAGCCGCCTTCATAATCGACATTGATGACATTTGCTGTTCCATCGGCTCCATCGTGACATTTTGGTTCTACTTGATCCAACTGTATCGTATAGGTAGAACGTTCGTCGATGAAAGCGGTATCAATTAATAAGCAATTGTTTTGATCAGTAATACTTACATAATGCTCACCAGGGCTGAGGTTCATGTTCGAATTATTCATGACGCTATTGTCCCAAGTATAAGATAAAGTTCCTGTTCCCCCAATAGCGGTGACCATGGCCATTCCGTCTGACAATCCATTGCATATGGTATCTGGAGCAGACATGCTACTACTTATAGCAGAAGCGGGTTGAGAGATGTTAGTGGAAATAGTATCCAAGCAGCCAGCAACATCATTCACGATCACTTGATAATTTCCTTGTAAAAGGTTTTGAATATCCTCTGTCATCTCTGCAAATCCTCCAGGCCCAGTCCAAGAAAATTGATACCCACCTGAACCTCCTATTGTCGTCAGATCAATACTTCCTGTATTTTCATCAAAACAGGCAACGTCAATTTGATCGAGACTCAAGGAAAGTGCTGCGGATTCATAAATAATAGTATCGCTTATTAACATACAACTATTGGCATCCGTAATAGTGAGCTGATAAGAACCTGCGGGCAAATCTATTGCAGTTTGGGTAGCTTGGTTATTGGTGTTTGCATCCCATGCAAAATTAAATGGATTAACTCCTCCCAATAAGTTAACGGTAGCCGTACCTGTTGAATCTCCATTGCAGGCGACATCTTGCGTAGTAAAGCTAGAAGCAATCGCTTCTGGGCTTTCAATCAGTACACTTATTTCCTGCGTACACATATTGGCATCCGTCACTGTTGGAAGGTAAGTTCCATTTGCAAGGTTGGTATAAACAGAATCGTTTGAGGTGCCCGTTACATTTGGCCAGTCAAAATTATAGGGATAAATTCCACCAGATACGATGATCGCTCCAGTCCCATCTGAGGTATTGAAACAAGCAGTTGAATCCGTAAAGGTGGTAATATTCATTCCGGTAGGTTCATCTACTAGAACAGAAGTCTGAGCTGTACAGCCATCGGAATCGCTTACAATAACTTGATAAGTATTCGCGCTTAAGTTACCAGCCAATGAATCCAATTGGTTCAGCGGATCGTTCCAAGAATAGGTAAAGTTATTGGTACCACCTATCGGAGTTACTACTGCAGTTCCATTCGTTCCCATAAAACAATCTACATCTGTTCCAGCACTGGTCAATTCGATTGAATCGTTTTCAATAACATCTATAGCACCTGCTGCAAAGCAACCATTTATATCACTTATCATCAAAGAATAGCTTCCACCATCCAAACCTATAGCACTTTGAGTATTCTGCAAGCCAGTGAAGAAGTCCCATTGATAAGAATAAGTTCCAGTTCCTCCAGAAGGCAAGGCTGTGGCAACTCCATCTCCTGCTCCAAAACAACTTACAGAATCCACATCAAAATTGATAATTAATGAATCAGGTTGCGTAACAGTTATACTGTCTAAAGTTTCACATCCAGAATTATCTGTTATGGTAACGTATTGGGTGCCTGCTGCTAGCCCACTTAGTATAGAATCTGTTGTAGTATTGTTCCAATTAAAATCATATGGAAGCGTGCCGCCTTGGACTTCGACCGTAACGGCTCCAGTATTAAAACCATAACAATTGATATCACTTTCCAATAAAGAATTAGACACCAAAGAATCTTTGATGCCAATGGTGACGTCGATATTAGCAGGACAATTGACTTGGTCAATTATCTGAACGGTATAATCACCTGCAGGAAGATTTGTAAAAGATCCTGTAGCATTGCTTAGCGCAAGTGCAGGAATATCATAACTTATAATTGGATAAGGACCTGCTGCAGTAATATCCAAAGTGCCATCATCAACCCCAATACAAGAAGCGGGTGAAATGGAATTTACAGTTGGAGTTGCAGAGATGCAATCAGGTGTCCAGCATTCCTGTGTACCTATATTACCCGGACAATCTCCAATCCCTCGGACCTCAATAGAGACAGTATCAGTCAATGTCAATCCTGTTACTAAATGACTGGTAGCTCCGTTTGCTGGAATCCAGGCACCTCCTTCAATACTGACTTCATAATTCATTGCTCCCGCAATAGCGAGCCATTCAAAATCAATACTACTATCTGTAATATTTCCACAAGTAATATCTGGAGCATCTAATCTGGGAAGAACTTCTATGGTTACGGTATCAAAAACTTGACAGCCATAGGAATCAGTAACGATTACACTGTATGTCGTAGTTGTATCTGGCGTAGCAAGTGGGTCAGGACAATTCGAACAGTTTAGTCCCGCCGCTGGTGACCATTCATAAGACAGTTGGTAAATTGGATTAAAACAAATGGACCAATCTAGTAATTCCCCATTGAATCCAGTTTGATCATCTTTAATTTGTAATTGCCAGGTTCCATTAGTCGGAGGTGGCTCGGCTATATTCCATAAAAAACTCCAGTCACCTTCTGGTTTCCACTCTCCTGTAAATGGGGGAGCGGTGTTTGGAGCTTGTGAACCAAAGTTTATAGGATTGGTGCTTTGGGGGGTAAAGCAGGTATTGATATAGTCGTCTCCAGATCCTCCGTTGTCAGTTGTCAATTCTATAAATTGGCCTCCAGGAGAGAATAAAAAAACATCCACATCACTGATCCAAGGGTGATCTATATTTATGCATACAGATTTCAAAACACCTTCTTGTAACTCCAAAGGAGGAACACCAAAAACATCAATTTCGGAAATAGTGGGCAGTATTCCTGCAGGAGGATTATTATTGGATATAGTAACAATGTCTTGATCAGTATCATTTGTAAAAACGGGTGGTTCAGGGAGTGTTACATTTAACGTCGCATCCAGTAATACTGAATTTCCAATACACACAGTCGTATCTGTTCTCAAGTCTGGAGGTACGATACTATTGTCTCGAATATAAATGCAAAAAGTATCTCGGGTACAAATATCCCTCTGGACATCTACACAAATGGATTCCAAACCTTCGATAATACCATCATCAAAAGCAATGATGGGAAAAGATACGGAACTGTCACCTGCCGGTATAAAAAGCGAGGTTGGAACAGTTGCATAATCAACTCCATTTGTTGCATCTCCAAGTATAGTATAGTCTATTACTAAATCAGATTCTGTAGGTGTTGGTAAAGAAAAAGTAATGCTTCCGTCAGAACAACCTTCTGTAATGGTGCCATCCAAAGAAATAGTAGCAGCTTCAACTTCCAAAGAACCAGTTCCAAAACTTTTCGCTTCCAGAAAAACACCGGTATCCAACATTTGATCATCTTTATCTGCTATAGCCAATTTGATGGTATACTCATTACAAGGGATGACCACAGCCTGTGCAGTAAATGCATCTAGATAAGCATTGAAGACTGGTGGAGAAGAAGCCGGAGTGACATTATAATATTCACCATAATCGTAATTACATAATCCGCCGATTCCAGCAGCATTTACATTATTGATGGTTACAGGGACATCTGTAAAAGTTAAACCAGTTGGATCTATTGGATCTGGAACAAGTGCGATATTTTTTGAATTGTTACTAAAAGGTCCTGTTATCCCAGGACCTGAAATGAAAAAGCCAAATACATCATTATAAGCTGTACAAGTAAAGCCTGGATATTCTTCTGAAGCAAAAACGAATCTAAAACGCAAGGTATCCGAAGTAGGGATAAATTTTATAGTATAAGAAACGACATCTTGTACGCCAGTCCCTGCAATTTGTCTAAGATCAACATCATTGCCTAGAGCTCCTGGAGGAGCAGAATTTGCAAAAGTCGGCGCATTGCTAGTAATCAAATTTACATTCCCAGTTGACATTACAATACCCGATTCCAATCCTATATTATCTGTTCCGTTATTAAAAAAGCCAACAGCCTGGTTGGATCCTCCAAAAGTAATTTCAGTGACTTCTACGCCTTCACCCAAAAATACATTCTCGATCAAGCTTTCAGGAGAGAATACTAAAGCAGGTTCAACACTAAGCTGCGCCAATAAACTTGTTCCTAAGAAAAGACAAACGATTAGAAAAAATATAGACCTGCACTTATTGAGTGTCATAATATTATTTGAAAATTTCATAATGTGTATGATTACTGCCTGGAAAGGAGGATTTATCCAGGTTGCTAGAATCCCTGTTAATTTACAAAACTTTGATTGAGAGAAGAAAGGGTTTTTCTAAAATTGACAAATTTTAGTCAGAGTTTGCTCGTTATTAATTGAACTTTCGCCTTTTTTTTAAACATTTCTGATGGTGTCCCGTTTTTTAAGAAGACTGAAAACGGCAAGATAGTCTGATGAATAGGTGTTTTTATCTAATTTTTCTGAACTCGAAGCTTCATATTACTATATTAGCGCTCATATACAAAACTCGATCATAATAAATATAATAATGAATATTGGAAAATTTCTTCTTACTGCACTTGCCTCATGCCTTGGTATCTTCTTAGCAGGAGGTGCCTTAATTTTTATTGGGGGAATGGGATTGGCAAAAACCATCGCTGAATCAGGTAATACCGTTAAACAGGCAAAACCAAATACAGTGTTAGAGCTAAAATTTGATAGCTCAATTCCCGAACAAACGAACAACATTCCCATCAATACTTTTTCTCTCGAACAAAACAAAGTGTTGGGACTTCAAAATATCAAAGAAGTAATTGAACATGCAAAAACGGATGACAACATCAAAGGGATACTTTTGAACTTAAGTGGTGTCATGACTGGAAATGCAACAGCTTCTGTATTGAGAGATGCTGTTAAGGATTTTAAATCCTCAGACAAATTTGTGGTTGCCTATTCAAATGCCTACGATCAAGGATCCTATTATATGGCTTCCTCTGCGAATAAAGTATTTGTCTCACCAGTAGGGGGAATGGATTTTAGAGGATTTTCTGCTCAAATTCCATTTTTTAAAGATATGTTGGATCGCCTAGGAATTAAAATGCAAATCTATTATGCCGGACAATTCAAAAGCGCCACAGAGCCTTTCCGTTTAAATAAAATGAGTGAGCAAAGCAAAATGCAAACTCGAGAATATCTGAATGGAATGTATCAGATATTTTTAGAAGATATTTCGGAA
>CALIAG010000564.1 GCA_938041325.1 uncultured Saprospiraceae bacterium
TTCCAAATTATATTTGTCCCCCACTTGAGCAATTTTCCCTTTTTGAATTTCTGGATCTGATTCCGCGAATTCGATGGTCAAAGTAAAGTCTGCTTCAATGGAACTGAAACTGTCGTATCGATTCTTCAATTTCTCTAAAGTCGCTTTTGCTTCCGGATCGTTGATCACTACATCGTTGGTGGGAAGCGCCTCCTGTGCCTGAATATTCAGTGCGAAGGCGATCATCATTATTATGCTCGGTATATATTTCATTTCTGTGTCCTTAGTTTACAAAAGTATGTTGTCTAGGTATATTTCAACTAAAACGCTGCCAATTTCGATATTATTGACCTTCTGGCGAATTTACGGAGTTAAATAATATTTAAACAATGGTTGATGGGTTAAAGTTTAGTTAATTAAGGGGGAAAGAGCATGAAAAAGGACGAAAAGAGGCAGTTAAGACTTAAGAAGAGTTGGAGAAATCTTGTTTAAAATAAAAAAGCCGCAGAAGAATTTTCAGGATTCTTCTGCGGCTTTAAATACATTGCATTTTACTTAATTCCCATTCACCAACTTCCCAGAGCCATTAATGCTGACATTTATCTGAGGATTCCCCTTGTAATAAACATCTCCAGATCCATTGATCGTTACATCCAATGACTCGCTTACATTCACTTCTGTTTTACCAGAACCATTGATTTTTACATCGCCTCTTCTAGCTTCTAGGTCGAATGTTCTCCAATCACCAGATCCACTGGTTGTATAATCGAAATCATCGGTTTCTCCTTCTAGAATTATTTTTCCGGATCCACTTATTTTACCATGTACTTTTTTCGTCGCTAAAGCGAGGTCCATATCTCCAGATCCTGAGATTCTTAGTTCAAGATCATTGGCGTCAATATCCGTTTGTCCAAAGACTTTTCCAGATCCAGAAATTTTAATGAAATCTATTTCTGGAAGCGTGATGTCTATTTTGAGATCATCGTCATTATTTCTAACGCATTTATCGAACTCGATTTCCCAAATGTTGTTTTGAATATCCAGTTCCAATAATTCTATGATATTTTCATGACCTTCTACAGTGACCAATTGTTGTTCTCCTTGAGAGATGGTAACATCAAAAGAGCAGTCCAAGTCAATTCCTGTAAAAGCAGGGAGGTCAAGCGTTCGGGTGACGATATCGCCTTCCCCTTGTTCGCAATTGAAGATTCCGTCATCGTCATTAAAATCGCAACCAGAAAAAACACTGAGGCAAAAAATAAGAATGACCGACCATTTTAAATTCGTTTTCATACTATTTTTATTTTGTTTTTGAAAAATATATTTTTTTGTTTTTAAAATGAATTTGTTTTGAAAAATGTGTTTGTTCGTTTTTTATAATAGTATCACCCCTTCGGGGTTTTGGAAAATGTGTTTGTTCGTTTTTTTATAATAGTGTCACCCCTTCGGGGTTTGAAAAAGTGTTTATGCGTTTGTTTTATAATAATGTACCACTTGAGGGTTTGTAATCTTTTTTTCTTGAAGCAATTTCTTTAAAACTCAACTCTGTAATTAAAGGTTGGTAGAAAACCAGTTTGATAATAGAATTCTGATTTTTGAGTATTCTGATTGAAGTATTCAGAAAATACATTTTGTCTTCCCGTAACATTTTGAATATCAATCATAATGGAATGAGTGGTGTTTTTCTTGTTGATTTTATAACTCAAACCAAGATCGAATCGATAATAATCCGGAACACTGATGGAATAAATTTTGGATCTATCCCTAACCGTATATCCTTCTTCCATCGATGCAGCAATATCGACTGGTGAATAACGATTGCCACCTCCATAAACGGCTTTTACATTGACACCAATGATATTCTTTTTGGTCTTCCCAACTTTGAATTCTTTTCCACCTAAAATGTTCAATTGATAATTGGAGTTGAATCGGGTATTGTATTCTACTCCATCAATCGGTGTGAATTTGGATTCAAATAAGGAACCGGTAAGCAGGAAATAGTATTGATTCGAAAAAAGTTTTTCTAAGGTAAGATCAATACCGTAGTTGCGCCCGGTCCCTTCATTTACAGCTTCGTTGCCGCCAATGATATCCCAGATGTCATTGGTGTTTATTATTGAACCTCTTGACAAGGTGTCTTTTAATACGGGTACATCATATAAGTGCTGATAGTAAGCTTCTACTGACAGCCTCAAGTCTTTGCCCAATGCTTGATCATAGCCAATGACTGCTTGCCCGGACTTCAACATGTCCAGATCTTTGTTCGGGGATGTTCGAATTCCTCCGGCGTAGGATTGCTCTGCTAAGTAAAAAGAAATATGTTCTGGTTTGCTGTGAATGCCAAGAGCAAATGACAAAGATCGTTTGTCTGATAATTTCCATTTTAAACCAAGCCTTGGTTCCAAAGATGAAGTATTATTCAGCGCAAATAAAGTATAGTGCAGTCCACCGTTTAAAGTCAATTTTTCATTGAATCGATGTTTCCAATGTGCAAATGCTTGATACATTTGTGTGCTTCCTTTGTTGTCAAAAAGAGTGGCAAATCTATTTTCTTCATCAACTAAATATTCTGTTTTGAAATTGTAAGTGATATGACTCGCAATTCCTCCTGCGCGAAAAGTATTTTTTGCATCTATTTTGTTGGTGTAAGTAGTGGATATTCGAAAAGTGTTGTTTTTGAAATTTGAAAAATTATCTAACATCCTGTCATAATTGTTTTCGGGAACTAGGTAATATTCCTCATCATCGTAATTGTCAGAGGAAGCTACTGCTACAGTCCGGATATAACTTTTGTCTGTTAGTAAATATCGATGCGAAAGTCCAATGGTTCCTACTATTTGATTTTCTGAAAAACCCCACTTGTCATCATCATAATTGACCCACAGTGAAGAATCCTGTTTTGGAACAAAGCTTGCCACATTCGCTCCACCCAAACCAAATAAGCTAAACACTCCTGCCTTTTTGGTAGGCACATTTATTTTAAAAGAAAGGTCTTGGTATTTTGGTAAAACATCTCCAGCAGGATTCAAGCCAGCAGCTTCTAAAAGAGCCAATGTTGAATACCTGTAATTGATCAGATAGCTGGCTTTTGAGTTTTTAGAAAACGGTCCTTCCGCCGCGACCTCCAATCCCAATGCACCAAACATGATCGCGTATTCTCGCTTTTCATTATTGCCATTTCGCATATTCAGATCGAATACGCCTGAGGTTGCATTTCCAAATTCCGAAGGAAAAGCTCCGGTATAAAAATCGGAGTTGGAAAGCGTACTGCTACTGAGCATAGAGATGGCTCCACCAGAATTGCCCAAAGCTCCAAAGTGATTTGGATTAGGAATTTCAATGCCTTCTAAACGCCACATTACACCACGAGGAGAATTTCCTCTGACGACAATTTCATTGAACAAATCATCGGTCCCACCACCACCAATGGATACGCCGGCATAGTTTTGAGCCATCCGTGCAGGGTCTGACAAACTCGATGCATACCTGCTGGTCTCTTCTACTGAAAAAGATCTGGCGCTGACTGTTGCCATTTCATTCAACACTTCTGCTTTTTGATTACTGGCCTTTACAACAACCTCTTCTAACAAGGTAGCCGATTCGGTCAATTCAATATTCAAAACCAATTCTTTCCCAGAAGTAAGCAAAATATTTTTGCTTGCAGTGGTTTCATAACCTAGATAAGTAACCATAATGTCGATCCGCCCGATATCAACATTTTCGATTTTAAAATAACCATCTACATCTGTACTACTTCCTTTAACAGGATCAATATTGGTGATGGCAATATTGGCTCCTATCAAAGGCATTTTAGAATCTGCGTCGATTATTGTGCCCCGGATATTTTGTTGATAAGCCTGTCCATCCGCTTGCTGAATTATTGTTAGAAACAACAAAGCAAAAGCGATTTTCAATAAATTTTGCATGGATTTTACGTTTTAGAATGTTTTTCACCCAAGTCTGTTTTAAGAAGACTTGAAAAATTAGTTTTAAGTTTAAATAGCTTTACCAGGAGGTCTTTCGACCAATTAAAAAATAAAAGTCAGCAGAAATTGATTTTTTTTCTAATTGAAGTTGTTCAAAAAAGGATTACAATTAAATCAATCTTTTTAAACAACTTCATTGAAGTCAATGGGTAAATGAAAGTGTTTTAGTTTTTTTAGTTCGCTTTTAATAAGTGTTGAAAAGTAGAGGATGTTTCTAGTACCTTTCTTCTTTCCAAGTAGATTTATTTTTGAAATTTCCAAAGGCACCGAATCTAAAAGTTATTGTACCTACGGCATTGCTGAAATCTCCGTTGCCAAGGTTCGGAGAATTATTCACACCGGAGACAAAACGGTAACCTGCTGTTGCGCCGACTCTGAAGAATTTAAGTAGATTAACTTCAACTCCAATTTCTGGAGTCGTAACAAAAATGGCATCATTGGTTCTAAAATTGTCTTCGTCAATTTCTACATCCAATGCACCCCATCCTAGTTTGACACTAGAAAACCCGTGTATTAATTTGTTAGAAGGAAATACTGCTCCTAGCCAAAATCCGCCATGAGCCATTTGAAGTTCTACGCGATTGTTTTCTATTAAATTGTCAAACTGATCTGCAGAAGCTAGGCCGTATCCACCTAAAAATAAATTGCCAAGAATGATTCCACCTCCACCACCAGCAGAAGTACTTACTTCGTCGTTTCCAAGATTGAATTCAACGATTGGTCCACCGAAGAAACCGAATACATTTTGCTGACCAAAAAGAGTTTCATGTTGAGAAAAACCTAGAGTTGCGACTAGGTTGAGTGTTAAGATAAATAGCAGCTTTTTCATTTTAATTTAGAGTTTTATGTTTTTAAAGTAATGCATAGAATTCCCAGGGAACGTTGGGTTCCTATTATGCAGAATTCTGAAAATTAAGTTTTAAATAAAGGCTGTCTTTAGATTGTTTGCTGTAATTATAAAGACAGCAAGTGAATTAAATGGTTGCTTTATATTTTCCGGTTTTTCGAGTTTTTTTAAGAAGTTTTTTAAAATCTTATCCCTGTTGAAAAACCAACCCAGAGTTTTGTATTTCCTGTGGTGATTTGCTGAATGCCATTTGACGTTTGTCTGAAACTGACTTCGTTTATACTTGCCAAATGATATGGAAGCAGCTTTGTTCCGATTTCTGATTCTGATAAAGTAGTATTATTAATCGTTGAATAAATTAGATTAAAAGTTGGTCCAAAAAACAATTCGAATTTCTTTTTGAGAATTACAGATCTTGTTAACTTAATTTCTCCAAAAACACTACCCGGATAAACCTCAGGATTCGTTTCACTTAGATAGCTAGCAATAATTTCAATATTGGTCCTTGTTTTTTTATTCTTACCAGATTTCCAACTCGTCCCCAATCCATAACCAAGTGCCCAGGCTTCCGGTCTATAGCTGTCAGTAGTATTTATTCTGAAAGCTTTGCCAAATTGAAGAATGTTGTAAAACCGATCTCCTCCGAATTTGTAAGCTACCTTAGCATGAAAAACTTCACTGGTAGAAAGTTCGATTCTATTGTATCCTCTTTTTGTAATATTGAATAAACCGATACTTACTCCTTCAATGGTGTCAGATACATTTATCAATCCTATTTGGAGGCCTTTCACCACTCTTGCTTTATTGAAAATTGGAGCAATCTGAACTTTAGCAACATCCCTTGCTCTATTTGCAATCAAGGAGACTTGCACACTGGCATCTCCTCTGTTGCTATTCAAAAAACCTACAACTTGTGCTCCCCTTGCATTGCCACCGACACCATTGTAGAAGACTGAGATTTGGCCACCTTCAACATCGCCTTTTGCAATATTTGCAACACCAGCGATTTGCATTCCTTCAACATTGGTTGATACATTTGCAAAACCAGCAACTTGTAATCCGGGTTTGAAATTTTCTTTGTCATTTTCTTTTGCCATGCCTTTTACATCGCCTTTGACATGATTGATAAAGCCCGAAATTTGTGCTCCGCTAACATCTTGTTCAATTTGATTGTAGATTGCACCGACTTCCACTCCTTGTACACCACCATTTTTACCAGAGATCAAATTGATTGAAAGATTATTGGTAATGGTATCGCTGTTGCGGTGGTTAGTTCCCACTTTTGGGACTAAAGAAATTTGAGCATTAAAATTTTCACCATTTTTCACGGGTGATTTTTTTTCTTGAAATTCAACTTTTTCTAAACTTCTGGTTATTTCTTCTCTTTCACTTTCTTCTTTTATCTGTTGAATTTTTTGTTTCCTTAGCGGTTGAGTTGGATCGTTTTTTCTCTGCTCTGGTTGCGGACTTGGAGCAGTATATATTTCCGGTTCAATGCTTGTTGTGAGAATTGGCGCTTCATAACTCGTTGTCAATACTTCAGTCTCATAACTCACTTCAGACTCCATTGGTCTTGCTGGACGAATAATAACATTTGGCTTTTCTTGAATCTTACCTATTCTATTTTTCTCTTCCCCAACATTGATTTTTTTATTCGGATCAGATCTTAGAACTATGTAATCTCCAATTGGATTATAAACCACTTTTGTGTTGGAAAGTAAAGTTTCCAATCCTTGTGATAGCGGTTCATTTTTTGCATTTGCCGTGACTTTTTTTCCAACAGGAATAAAATCTTTACTATAAGAAAAGGACAATGCATATCGTGTACTCAGATCGTCGAGGGCATAGCCCAGACTAACATCGCGGTAGTTGAAACTTACCTCCGTGTTGAGTTGATTTTGTGAGTTTGCTGTAAATGAGCATACACAAAGCGCCATTAATATTAGCCAACGACTTTGCATAACAAGCGTTTGTTTTGTTCAAATTATTTGCAACCAGGACCGAAAAGGGTATACTCCCCATTTTCTAGTTCAAAATTTCCACCGATTGCATATGAAATAACTTCTATTGTTTCTTTTAAATTCGGCTGATTAAAGTCTCCGGAAAAATGACAGTTTAAAATGTCATTGTTTCGAATTTGGATTTCAATATTAAAATGTCTCTCCAAATTTTTTACCACCTCTTTCATTGGAGTACTATTAAAATTCAAAGTTTTTGTCTTCCAAGAAGTGGCATTTTCAGGCTTAGTTGAATTTCTTTCAACTAAAAGAGCTTCTTTTTTGAAAAAGGCTGCATCGCCTGGCAATAAAATTTCAACTTCTTCAATTTTTTCTTGTGCTTGGAAGGCTACCTTACCGGTTACAACAGTCACTTCAACTTCTTCTTCTTGCGGATATGCTCTTACGTTGAAGGAGGTACCTAATACAACTGTCTTTGATTTTTGACCCAAAACTTCAAATGGATTTGCAGGATCTTTTTCTACTTCAAAGAAACCTTCACCTTCCAGAAGAACTTGTCTTGGAGAAAAGGAAGCCATATATTTTACTGTTGTATTTTCATTCAAAGTGATCTTACTTCCATCTGGCAATAAGACTACTTTTCCTTGTTCACTCAAAGAGTTGACAGCAATCCATTCCTCATTAATTGGGGTTGTAGGTTGGAAAACCCACCAAGCAGCGGCTAATAAAATCAATGCGGCGGCTGCAATTTTGAGTAAATTCGACCAAGGTGATAATTTGATGGTCTTGACTTCTTCAGTGGCATCCGTTTCTGCTAAAGCCAGTTTGGGTTCAATTTTATCCCAAGCAGCTTCGGGGTTTACCTCAAATGAGCCATCGTCTTCATTGGTCAATTTCCAAAGTGAGGAAACTTCTTCCATCAAAGCTTTATTGGAGGGATCAGCTTCTACCCATATCGATAGTTCCTTTTGCTCTTCAGCAGAAAGGCTATTTGATAAATGTTGAGCTATTAAATTTAGATATTTGGACTGATCCATTATTATATTCTTGTTTTCTTTAGGTAGGACGTTGATTGAGAGAAAGTACCCCTATCACTTTTGCTATTATTTTAAGAAAAAGTTAACAGACTGCAATTAAAAAGGAGGTCTTTTTTAATAAAGTTGGAAAAACTTCGTTTAAGTCAGGTGATTTTTCAGGCTATTCCTCAAGGTTTTGAGGGCTTTTGACATTTGATTTTCCACGGTTTTAATAGAAATGTCTAATTTTTCGGCAATTTCTCTATAGCTCAATTCTTCAAATCTGCTAAGCTGAAAAACCAATCTACACTTGGGAGGCAATTGATCAATCGCTAAGATTACTTCAGCCTTGGTCTCTTTTCCAATAAGATTATCTTCTAAATTTATGGAATCTTTGAACTCCAGGTGTTCAGGAATTTGTTCAAGGGTTTTATTCTTGTATTTTCTAATGTGACTAATGGCTTCGTTAATGGCCATTTTTTTGAGATAGGAAGGGATAGAACTTTCTATAGAAATGCTATTTTTTTTATTCCAAAATTTAATGAATACTTCTTGGGCAATATCTTCACTAAGCGCTTTGTCGCGCAACATCCTGTTGACTACCGCGCACACTGCACCATAGTTTTGAGTGAACACTGCTTTCATAGCAGCCTTATCACCCATCCGGATTTTAGCTAATATTTCTTCAGGCGAATTAATACACTTGCGTTTTAGTTTCCCCGACAATATAAACTTAAAAAACGATACACCGCTGTATTCTTAAGTAGGTTTAAAGTTTTTTTAAGACTTCCATCGTCGCATCAATTTCTTCTTTCGTGTTGTAATAGTGTGGCGAAATTCTCAATGACCAATCTACCCCTTTCTTTGTGAAATCAATTAATGCTTGTCCTTTTCTGGTAATGGAAGTGTTGATGTTCTTGTCAAGAAGTTTGGCTAAAACGACATCTGGATTTTGACCTTTTAAATGAACAGTTACAATTCCACAAAGATTTTTGCCGACATCGGTAATTAAGGCATTGGATAAATTATTCAATTCACTTCTTGTATAATTGGCCAATTCCAAAACCTCTTTTTCTATATTATCCAATCCTATTTCCAAAGCATAATCGCAGGCCGCTCGACTTCCAGCCATCAGCGCATAAGACCGTTCGAAAGTTTCAAACCGGCGCGCTGTATCAAGCGTTTCATAAGTATTTGGACTTGTCCATGTTGATCCCCAACCATCTAGAAATAATGGTTCGTATCCTTTGTCAAGAATTTCGTCAGCAACGTATAGAATACCAGCTCCACGCGGACCTCTGAGCCACTTTCGTGTTGAGGTGCACAAAAAATGGCATTTATATTTTTGTACATCCAAAGGCATTTGTCCAACAGATTGACAAGCATCAATCACATAAATGGCTCCGTATTTCTCACACAATTCTCCTACAAATTCCACATCTTGCACAAGACCGGAGTTGGTTGGAACGTGTGCTACACAAACCATCTTCGGACGATATTTAACAATCATCTTTTCCATAGATTCGTGATCGTATCCTCCCTCTGGTAAACTTTCCGTCCGAATTAATCGCGTTCCAAACTTTTTCGCCATTTGTAAAAATGCCATCTGGTAGGAATAATAATCATCTTCCGTTGTCAAGATGTAATCGCCTTCTTTAAATGGAGTTGAAAGCAAAGCTTTGTTCAAACCTTCCGTTGAATGTTGGCCAAAAGCAATGTTGCTCGTTTTGCAATTGAATAATTGGGCTGCAGATTCGTAAAATTGATTGTTTTCTGATTCGTGTAAAGTCATCAATTCGTATCCGCCGATCTGATGTTCAAGATCAAAATAATTTTGAATGGCATCAATAACGGGCTGTGGAGATAAGCTGGACCCTGCATTGTTTAAATGCTTGCGATGGTGACAACCAGGTGTCTGGGAAATGTAACGTTGTTTGTTTAACATAGGAGTTCTGCTAAGTGTTGTGTTATAACGTAGAGTGATTACTCTAAGTTCAAATTGGCCATTTTCATCACCATTAAGATATCCTTTTCTTCTAAGAAAGAGGTTTTAATTTCTTGTTTTAAAATTTGAAATACCTCATCGTATTCTCCGAACACTTGAGTGCTCATAGAATTGGTTTTTGTAGTGATCTGTGGGTGTTTTTTCAAGCGATGTATGAAATCCAAAATAGAAGTACCATATTCCTTATCCAGAGGATACATGCTTATTTCAATTGATATTTTCATAGTTCAATTATCCATTTTGATTGATAAATCTGGTAAAACATTGAAAATAGTGAATTTGCTTCAACAACAAACTTTTTAGTAAGAATTGATTTGTAAAAGCCTTTTTTGGGGATTCTTAACACAAAACAAGGATAATTAGTGAGAAAACATATGTCAATTTTTCGCAATTCCGCCTTTAAATAGCTAATTTTGTAATACAAGTTCTTCTAATCTATTGAATTCCGACTTAAAATCTTGGTTTTGAAAATGCTTAGAAGGATTTATTTACATGAAACACTAAACCTCAGCGACATAACATGGCCAAGAAGTCAAAAAGGGGTGCGCGCAACCAACTTTCATTGAAAATTGGTATTAAAGACGAACGCATTCCAAAGTTAGGTGGAATTGCGTGCTTACTCTTAGCGCTCTACCTTTTCATAGCCTTTACCTCTCATCTTTTTACCTGGAAAGTTGACCAGAATGTTTTTACTCCATTTACATGGACTAAACTTTTCGCATCCGATTTGATTGTTGAAAATTGGTTGGGAAGATTAGGAGCAGCAATCTCCAATATGTTTTATTATTGGGGCTTTGGATTGCCTTCTTATATTTTCGTTGCTTTACTCGGAATATATGGATACACTTTAGTCAAAGGAAATTCTATGTCCGAGTACCGTCGTGTCTTTCGGTATTCTTTAGCAGGTGTTCTTTTCTTTTCTGTTTTCTTCGAATTTATTTTTCCAAATGCGGTCTTCCCTTGGGGTGGCGCTTTTGGTGATGCGGTGAGTGGATGGATGCACAAGTTTGTAGGAACGGCTGGAATGATTGCCTTCTTCATTTTCTTAGCTGCGGGGTTATTGACCTGGATTTTCAATCCTAATTTTAATGAAATGACTTGGCCAATGTTTCAGCAAGAAGTTCGCTTCTTTTTTAGAGACTTGAAAAGTGGTGCATTTTGGAAAAAGAAAAAGAAAGTGGTCAGAGCGCCTATTACTGGAGCATTAGCTACAGAACAACCTGTTCGAGCATTGAGACCTGGAGAAAGAGGAGTAGATCTAGATGTGGCAAGTGCTGGTTCTGAATCAGATCCAATGCTACAATCTATGGAACAAGCTTTTCAAGATCCTGTTGCAAGTGGTGACCTTTCAAAAGAAGGACAACTTTCTTTTAATTTAGATAAAAAGAAACAAGGTTTAAAGAAACCAGAGTCATTGAAGTCTGGAGAAAGCGAATTGGAAATCACAGCTCCTGTTGTAGAAGAACCTGCATTGGATATAGAAACAGGAAAACCTAATCCATTAGTGGAAGAAGGGAAAATGGTTATAGAAACAGAGAATTTTAACCACGGTGAACCTTATGATCCAACATTGGACTTGGCCTCTTATGAACATCCTGTTACAAGCTTACTAGCGGATTACAGTGAATATAAAGTTGAAATAGATCGAGCAGAGTTAGAACAGAACAAAGATCAGATTATTGAAACTTTGCTTAATTATAAAATTGAGATTATAAAAATCAAAGCGACTATTGGTCCAACGGTAACCCTATATGAGATTGTTCCTGCACCGGGTGTAAGAATTTCAAGAATCAAAAACTTGGAAGATGACATCGCATTGAGTTTGTCTGCTTTGGGTATTCGTATTATCGCTCCGATTCCTGGAAAAGGAACAATCGGAATCGAGGTTCCAAATAAGAGCAAGCAAATTGTAGCGTTGAAGGAAACTTTGATGTCTGACAAATTCAAACGTGCTAAGATGGATTTGCCAATTGCTTTGGGTAAGACCATTTCGAATGAAGTATTTGTTGCGGATCTTGCTAAGATGCCTCACCTTCTTGTTGCAGGGGCAACGGGACAAGGAAAGTCTGTTGGTATCAATGTGATCTTAATGTCTTTGATTTATAAGAAGCACCCTTCTCAGATTAAATTTGTTTTGATTGATCCAAAGAAGGTTGAACTTTTCCCTTATGCAAAATTAGAAAAACATTTCCTAGCTTACTTACCTGGCTTGGAGGATCCTATTGTAACGGATACCACTAAAGTAGTTCACACACTGAATTCTTTATTGATAGAAATGGATACGCGTTACAATCTTTTGAAGCAAGCAAAAGCTCGGAATATCAGAGAGTATAATGAGAAATTCGTTTCAAGAAGATTGAATCCAAACAATGGCCACCGTTTTATGCCATTTATAATTTTGGTGATTGATGAGTTTGCGGATTTGATAATGACTGCAGGAAAAGAAATAGAATTGCCAATAGGTCGTTTGGCTCAATTGTCTCGTGCTGTTGGAATCCATTTAATTATTGCAACGCAGAGACCATCTGTAAATATCATTACGGGAGTTATCAAAGCCAACTTCCCAGCAAGGATGGCTTTTAGAGTAACTGCAAAAGTAGATTCTCGAACGATTATTGATACTGGTGGAGCGGATCGATTGATAGGACGAGGAGATATGCTCCTTTCCTATGGCAGTGATCTTATTCGTTTGCAATGTGCATTCGTTGATACACCGGAAGTAGAAAAAGTTATTGATTTTATAGGCGACCAAAGAGGTTACGCCACACCGTTTTATTTACCTGAATTTCATGGAGACGATGCAGAGATTGGAGGTACTCAAGTCAAGCTTTCAGAACTGGATGAGAATTTCCATGATGCAGCACGCCTGGTTGTTCAGAATCAACATGGATCGACTTCTATGATTCAAAGAAGACTTAAGCTCGGTTATAATAGAGCAGGTCGGATAATGGATCAATTAGAGGGCTTAGGAATTGTTGGCCCTAGTATGGGCAGCAAAGCTCGAGAAGTTTTAATTTATGATGAAGTAGAATTGGAACGGTATTTGGATGATTTAAAAACTAGGAAATAGGAGGCAAAACCTTGTGAGAGATTTCACAAGGAATTAAACCTGACAAGTTTTACTTGTTGGGTTTTTTTACGCCCCATAATGACTGATTTACAGCTAGTTATGAAGTGTTTAGCTGTTTTTAGAGATTATTTTCAGGAATTTAGATCTTGTTTTTAGTCGAAAGCTAAAACCTCTTTAGTGTTCAAATCTTAGTTTTTCATTACATTACAAATGATTTTTTTACTTTTTTTAAAATTTAACATTTGTAAAACCTCAGTAATGAAAGACATTCTCCTCTTCGCATTCCTCTTATGTTTATTTGCCTCTTGCCAAAATTCCAATCAACAAGAAGCCGAACCACTCAAACGATACAGCATTGACCAATTCATGGACAATACTCGATTTTTTGGATCCTCTTTCTCGCATGACGAAAGTAAAGTTTTGGTAGGCAGTGATGAAAGTGGAATTATCAATGCGTATGCAATAAACTTAGCTGATGGGGAACGTTCAACATTGACAGAATCCAAAGAAACAGTGCGTCCTATTTCTTATTTTCCAAATGATGATCGTCTTTTGTTTTTAAGTGATAATGGCGGTGATGAAATCTTTCATTTATTTCTTCGCAATGAAGATGGCAGTATAAAAGAGTTAACGGATGCAGAGGGTGCGCGCGCAGTTCCTTATGGATGGGCCAATGATCGCAAAAGTTATTTTATTGGATACAATAAAAGAAATCCCAAATTCATGGATGTCTATGAAATGGATATGGAAACGTTTGAACTTAAAATGATTTATGCCAATGACGAAGGATATAATTTTGGTGGAATTTCAAATGACAAAAAGTACATGGCAGTCAGTAAGTCGATAACGACTAATGACTCTGACCTTTTTATCTTAGATTTAAAAACGAAAAAGGCAACAAAGATAAATGAAACACAAGCAGGTAACTCTGCAGCAGATTTCAGCAATGATAGCAAATCGTTCTATTATTTGACAGATGTAGGTGCAGAATTTCAGTACCTCATGCAATACGATATTGCAAGTGGAAAACGAACAAAAGTGATGCAGGAAGATTGGGACATTTCTTATACCTACTTCTCGCATACCGGCAAGTACAGAGTATCAGGAATTAACGAAGATGGTAAAACTGCTATAAAAATTTTAGATACCAAAAGCAATGCAAAAGTTGATTTTCCTGATTTGGGTGCATTGGATATTAGTTCCATCAATATTTCAAGAAGCGAAAAATGGATGACTTTCTACGCAGGAAGTTCTCGGTCTACGAGTAACTTGTATTTGTACAACATGGAATCCAAAGAAGTGAAGCAACTTACCGAAAGTCTCAACAAGGAAATTAACAAAGAAGATTTAGTAGAAGCAGAAGTCGTCCGTTATAAATCTTTTGATGGTTTAGATATACCAGCGATTTACTACAAGCCAAAAAGCGCAAGCATGGAAGACAAGTCTGCAGCAATGGTTTGGGTGCATGGAGGACCGGGCGGTCAATCGAGAGTTGGCTATTCTGCTTTGATCCAATATTTAGTGAACCACGATGTGGCTATTCTCATGGTAAACAATCGAGGAAGTTCTGGATATGGAAAGACCTTTTACAAAATGGATGATAAAAACCATGGGGAAGCAGATTTGAAAGATTGCATTGAAGGTAAAAATTATCTAGCGAGTCTTCCTTACATCGATCAAGATCAAATTGGAATAATCGGAGGCTCATATGGTGGATACATGGTTATGCGAGCATTAACGCATGCGCCGGAAGAATTCAAATGCGGTGTAAATATCTTTGGGGTAACAAATTGGCTCCGAACATTGAAAAGTATACCACCATGGTGGGAAGCTTTTAAAGTTGCCTTGTATGAAGAAATGGGTGATCCTGCTGTTGATTCGGTCAGACTCTATAACATTTCTCCTCTTTTCCATGCGGATAAAATTACAAAGCCAGTTATGGTCTTGCAAGGAGCACAAGATCCGCGTGTTTTACAAGTGGAATCCGACGAAATCGTAGAGGCTGTTAAGAAAAATAATATACCTGTAGAGTATGTGTTGTTTGAAGATGAAGGACATGGTTTTGTGAAAAAAGAAAACCAAATCGAGGCGTATAGTAAAATTTTAAAATTCGTAGATGAATATTTAAAAGAAAAGCCAGACTTAAAAGGTTGATGTAAATAGTTACCGAAAGAAAAAATACAAGCAGTTCTGCGAAACCAATTATCTATTCGCATCCTGAAAGAATTTAACACTGTTCTTTCAGGATGTGATTAAAAAATGATAATTTGCAAAGGCCTGGATTTTATTATTTTACAAATGACACGAAATCCAAAAAATGAAAAATCATTTCCTCCTTTTGCTTACTTGCCTATTGACTTCTTTTTCTAGTCAAGCACAACAATTATTTTTTGAAGTCTCTTCTGGCTACAATCTTACTGCTTACGACTTATTGAAGTACAATGAAGCGGAAGGCTATGTTCCAATTCGTGCGCGTTTGGCGGGAGGACTAGAACATGTACAAGTCGGAATTGAATATGAAGAAAACATTACGCATCCTACTTTTCAGTTTACAGATCCAGTGAGCAATTCACTTACTGCTGATGAATTTGTGAACTCTTACTACGGTGCTTTTATCAGAGCGAATATTTCTTCTTTGCCCGCTTATCGATTTGGTTTGGTTTTGTCAGGCGGTATGGGGCGTTATAACACTACCTTTAACAACTACGATCTTCCGGACGAAAAACCTTTAGCTGCTCCAATAGTTTACGAACCGATGTTGGGATTTAATGGACGAGTAGGGATTTCTGCTCCTATCTATACTTTCTTGCATTGGGAGATTGGTTACCAATTCAATTATGTGAAACGCGAAGCTATGCCTCTACTGGGTTTGGAAGAATACGATGCTTTGTTTCATTCCTTTCAAATTGGATTGAGCATGAATTTGGTTTTCGGAAACGTTGCTAAAAAATGTCGTAGAGTAATTTCATCCGGAGGAGGGAAAAGAGGTTGGTAAAAACCTTTATACCCATAAAGATAATTTCAATATACAAACGTTGCATTCAAAAGCGCTCAAAAATAAAAGAGATTTATTTTTGAGCGTTTATGTTTCTCCTCAAAATGAATGTTGAATTAGAGCTTTTCAAGCTATCTGCTGAAGGGCTTTTGAGGTTAACACCTTTAACTAACATATTTTAAAAATTGCCTACTTGAGTGACAGGCTAGATTGAGTTCAGTCCATATAATCCTTACCTCAACTTACTTTAATCCATAGATTTAAAATAAAAAATCAATAATTATTGTAACATGCTTACGGTATGGGCGTTATTCATATAGTTTTAATTTTAATATCAATTAATTTAAAGCGCCACTCGTAAGCTATAGAATAAAAAAACTATTAGGACCCAGACCCAGGTGCCCCATACCCAAAAATAA
>CALIAG010000565.1 GCA_938041325.1 uncultured Saprospiraceae bacterium
TCAAGCAAATAATTTACAATTGGCTCAACAGTCCGCTCAAGACATCGCGATGCAAGCAGTGAATGTAGATGCTTTAAATAACAAAGGAACAAGATCTAGTGAAGAAGAGGATTTGCATCCGGTTTTAGAAGCTTATCAAAACGAAGAATTTGAAAAAGTTATTGAGCTGAGTAATTCTTATATAGAGCAAGCAGACATTTTATTGTTGCGTGGCTTATCCCTTGTTAAGAACAATCAACCGGAGGAAGCAATAGATAATTTCAAAGCATTGCTTAACTTACCTTCCGGACAAAAAGATACAGCATTGTGGTGGTTGGCATCTATTTACTTAAGTCAAGAAAACACAGTCGAAGCGAAAAAATATTTACAACAAATTATAGATGGGAAATATCCTTCTGCGGAAAAGGCTAGAGAGATTATGAATCAAACTTAATTTTATTTTCTATCTCTAATCTCTAATAAGCCACGCGAAAAGCAACCTCTTAAAGGTTGCTTTTTTTATTTCAAAAAAGCTGCTGTCACTTGGCCCAATTAGCTTATAAATAATTCACTCTTCGCTTCAAGAATCACTTCCACTCTCCTATTCCTCTTTCTTTTGCTGTCCGTTAAATTATCATTTAATGGCCTCGAGGCCCCTTTACCAGAAATAGAAATCTTTCCTTTATAAGCCTTGAACAAGGAGGATACTTCTTCTGCTCTTTTTTCAGAAAGCCAAACGTTGTAACTTTCCTCTCCTACATTATCAGTATGCCTAATGATTTTTATTTCTATCAGTTTATCAAAGTCTATTTTTAATATTTCAGCAGCTAAATTTATTTTAACAAATTTAGGAAACGAAAAAAATCTACTTTTAATATCTCGAATTGTAAACCTTTTTCCTATAAAAGGTTTCTGAATAATTTTCAATAAAAAAAGCAGTAAGATTAATTCATCAAACTGCTTTCAGAAATAGTTATTCCCAATAAAATATTTTACTTCACTAATAAAAATTTATCGCTGTAGATCTGTTCCGAAAATTGTACAATTAAATCCCCTCTTTTGAAACTTTCTTATTAGAATTAAAATTTGAAAACAGGAGACATTATATAGGGAAGACGGAGAAGAGGAAAAATATAACGGGAATAGAAAATTTTATTGCAGCAATCTATCAATTCAGGCTAGTTTGCTATCAGAGTTCACTCAGTTAAACTAGCCCTCACAAGTCTTTTAAGTTTGTTTTATCAAGCGATCACCATCAAAATCACCCCAATGGGTGAATTTTTATTGAAATCCTATCCCTAAATTGCAAAGGACCTCAAAATGCTAACAATATATCCGGATGAGAAAAATTTTGACTCGAAGAGAAATTGAAATTCTTGAACTGCTTTCGCAAGGAAAGTCCAACTCCACTATTGGTAGTGAATTGGAGATTTCGGTTAATACCGTAAAAACCCATGTTAAAAAAGTCTTTACCAAACTTAAAGTAAAGAGTAGATCTGAAGCCACTTTCATCTTCCTAACTCAAATGCAAGAAACCCCAAAAAAGAAAATTTAGCTGTGCGACTCTCTCTCAAGACTACTAGCTAACTAACAGCCTAATTAAATTAGAAAACCTCAGAAGGAAATCATTCCAACTGAGGTTTTTTTATATTAGTTGTTTAAAATAAATTAATCATTTTTTTTTAAGCTTTCGATAAATTTTCACATTCTTTCCTTATCAGTCAATCACTTAGAAAATATACCAAAATCAAAATTGATGAATTTATTTTTTTATCCAGGTTTTGGTCAGTTATTATCCTCCAAAATCATCGAATGCAATGTTTTCTTCTGGTACGCCCAAATCATCAAGCATTTTGATCACAGCAGCATTCATCAACGGAGGTCCACAGAAATAGTATTCGATTTCTTCTGGTTCCGGATGTTTGCTTAAATAGTTATCAAGCAATACTTGGTGAATAAAGCCTTTGTAACCATCTCCTGTCTTATCATCTACACCAGATTTAACAACCCAGTTGTCTTCTGGTGCTGGATCTGACAATGCTATATTATAAGTGAAGTTCGGAAATTCTGCTTCAATTTTTCTGAAATGATCGGTATAAAATAGTTCTCTGATTGAACGTCCTCCGTACCAGTAAGAAACTTTACGATCTTTTGTTTTCAAAGTGTGAAACAAGTGAAAAAGGTGTGAACGCAACGGTGCCATACCTGCTCCACCACCAATGTAAACCATTTCCTTTTTGGTCGGTTTTATAAAGAACTCTCCGTAAGGACCAGATACTGTTACTTTATCTCCTGGCTTACAGCCAAAAACATAAGAAGAACAGACTCCAGGATTAACTGGCATCCAAGTATTTTTCTGGCGATCCCATGGTGGAGTTGCAATACGAATATTCAACATCACGATGTCTCCTTCTGCAGGGTGATTGGCCATTGAATATGCACGGAATTGCTCTTCATCATTGACCATTTTTAATTCCCACAATTTGAATTTATCCCAATCTGGTAAGTATTCTTCTTGGACTTCAATGTCTTTGCTAAAATCAACAGTTGTTACAGGAACATCAATTTGGATATATCCTCCTGATTCAAAATCTAAAGTTTCTCCTTCTGGCAATCTTACAACGAACTCTTTGATAAAGGTTGCTACATTATCATTGGAGACCACTTCACATTCCCATTTCTTAATTCCAAAAATTTCCTCTGGAATTTGAACTTCCATATCACCACGCACTTTCACTTGACAAGCCAGACGCTTGTGCTCTGCTGCTTCTTTTCTTGTTAAGTGATTGAGCTCAGTAGGCAATACGTCTCCTCCCCCTTTTGGTATATGACACTCACACATCGCGCAAGTACCGCCACCACCACAAGCAGATGGAAGAAATATATTAGAGTCAGACAATACACCTAATAAGGAAGAGCCAGGTTTCACTAGCAAAGGATTGTCTACATCTCCATTTACAATGATCTTTACATCACCTTGTGGAACAAGACGTTTTCTAGCAAAAATCAACATAAAAGAAAGAGCAAGGATAACAAGGATGAAAACCACCATTGCAATGCCTATTACTTTTACGTCCATAAGAAATATAAAATCAGATATCATATCTTAAAATTTTCGTTCTAAAGTTAAACTCAATTTCAGAGAAAAAGTTGAATTATTTTCCTGCAGTCAACGCCGTAGGATCAATTCCCATCAAACTCATAAAGGCGATTCCCATTAATCCGGTCAAAATAAATGCCATACCCAATCCTCTTAAAGCTGGAGGTACATTTGAGTATCTTATTTTTTCTCGAATTGCTGCAATTGCAATAATGGCTAAAAACCATCCAAAACCACCACCCAGTCCAAATGCGATTGATTCGCTAAAGTTATATTCTCTCGCTACCATGAATAATGATCCACCAAGAATCGCACAGTTCACTGTAATCAAGGGAAGGAAAATACCCAATGAGTTATATAATGATGGAGAAATCTTTTCAACTATCATTTCCACCAACTGTACCATCGACGCAATTACTGCGATGAAAAGTATGAATCTCAGGAATGTTAAATCAACGCCAAACCATCCATCTTCACTCAACAACTTTTCGCTAATCACCCAGTTTACTGGCATCGTTACACCCAATACGAAGATTACAGCCAAACCCAAACCAAAGGCAGTCTTAACTGTTTTCGATACGGCTAGATAAGAACACATTCCAAGAAAATAGGCCAAAACCAAGTTTTCGATGAATGCTGCTTTTATAAAAATATTGAATAATTCCATTTTATTTCTTTTGAAGAAGTTAAAACATTTGATATGTTCGACTACGAAATATCAACCAGTTTCGGGTAATAAGATCTTTGAATCCAGATGAAAACTCCAATGATAAACATAGCTGCTGCTGGAAGTACCATAAGGTTGTTATTCGCATACCAACCAAACCAAGATCCGTCCGCCAAAGTGTTGATCATATAATCTGCCGTAGGGCCAATGATTTTCCATTCTGCTGGGCTACCTGCAAACAAAGTTCCTTTACCGAAAAGTTCACGGATAATTGCAATTCCAATCAGGATAACTCCGTACCCCAATCCATTTCCAATTCCATCCAAAAACGAACGCCAAGGTTTATTCGCCATTGCGAATGCTTCCAATCGTCCCATCACGATACAATTCGTAATGATCAATCCAATGTATACAGTCAATTGTTTGTAGACTGTAAAGTTGTAACGTTTCAGTGTCAACTCAACAATAGTTACTAAGGTTGCGATGATCACCAACTGAACGATCATACGAACTTGCTTTGGAATATTCTTTCGAATCAAAGAAGTGAACAAACTTGAGAATCCACAAACAAAAACTACAGCAACCGAGATTACTAATGAAGGATAGACCAACGAAGTAACCGCTAAAGCCGAACAAATTCCCAATACCTGTACGGTGATTGGATTGTTGTCATTTAATGGATCAAGTAAAAGTTTCTTTTCTTTCTTCCCAAACAAGGGCTCGGACTTAACCGCTTTTGCATCTTGAACGACGGTATTTTCTGCCATTATATTAGTATTGAGATTATTGTATTTTTATTAAAAATAAACCTAAGATTTACAATCTATTGAGCAATTGCCTTTTGTAAATATGGTTCATAATATTTTATTCCTCTTCTGATCATTTCATCTACACCAACAGCGGTAACTGTAGCACCAGTCAAACCATCTACGGCATAATCATTATTTTTACCGGCCTTTCCTTTTACAACAGTAACCGAAACGAAGTCTCCATCATCATTGTAAATTTTCTTTCCTTTAAAACTATTTGGAAATGCAGGGTTGTCTTTAATTTCAGCACCCAGACCTGGCGTTTCTCCTTTGTGATCGAAAGTAGCTCCCACAACATTTAGTTTGCCGTCAAGTGCTATGCTTCCCCAAATTTCATCCCAAAGGCCATTGCCACGTACAGATACAATGTAGATCTTACCTTTGTCAGAATTAAAAACATACAACGGCAAAATTCGATCAGCTTCGTCTTTCTTTTTCTCTTTTGCCATGTCGATGTCTTCAGCACGACCGCCTTTATAACCTGAGGCAATAATATCTTCCGCCTCCAAAGGAGTACCACTCATGTCTAAAGCGATTTGGTCTACTTTAGAATCAAAAATACCAATTACCTCTGCATCCGACATTTCCTTGGGATCTTGATCTCCCAGATAATCACTTACTGCAGAAAGGATTGCTCTTTTGTTGAAGATAGCTTCATTCAGCTCAATTTGGTCTTTCCATCCAGTGGAAAGCAAAGCAAGAAAGAAGGCTACTAGTGCAGTCATGATGACTACAAATCGAACTATATAAGATGTACTATGCACGTTTTAATCTTTTTGAAATGTTAGACTCTAATACATAATGATCAATCAGTGGTGCGAACACATTCATAAAAAGAATAGCAAGCATCCAACCTTCCGGGTATGCGGGGTTCAATACTCTAACTATCATTCCCACCATTCCTATTAAAAAGCCATAAATTATTTTTCCTCGATTGGTAGATGCTGCGGTCACAGGGTCTGTTGCCATAAATGCCATAGCAAAAAAGAAACTTCCCATGTAGAATTGGTAGTACCAAGGCACTGCCATAAATGCATTTGCATCCCAAGCATTCAATAACATTGCAGTGATTGCTGCTCCAACGACCATGCTCAACATAATTCTCCAGCTGGCTACTTTGGTTGCAATCAAGATCAATGCTCCTATTATGATAAATGGTTTGCAAGTCTCTCCAATTGAACCGGGAATTGATCCCCACCACATTTGAGAAGGAGTATATACATTGGTAACTGCTTCCCATCCGCCTGCTGCTGCAAGACTTAAAGGAGTGGCTCCTGTATATCCATCCACCATTTTCGCAGCAGGATCGAATAGATCATTTGCGCCAAAAAATTCAAAAATTCCATTGAAGAATCCTGTATGAATCCAACTATAATTGGATACCCAAATATCATTCGCATCTCTTGCTAATCCTGCAACCCAAGCTTCATCACCTGAAATCGTAGTTGGATAAGCAAAGAAGATAAACACCCTAGATAATAAGGCAATATTAAGTACATTCATTCCTGTTCCACCGAATGCTTCCTTTCCAATTATTACAGCAAATGCAACAGACAATGCCAATATCCAAAGTGGAATATCTGGTGGCGAAATCAAAGGAATCAATGCGCCTGATACCAGAAAACCTTCCTCAATACCGTGTCCTTTTTTTGCTGCATACCAAAACTCAATTCCCAAACCAACTAAATTGGCTACGATGAAAATTGGCAACAATTGAATCAAACCATAAACCAATTTCAAGTGAATTGCCTCAACAAATCCAGTATGAACGCCTAGAGAAACAAAGTGCTGATGGCCCATATTATAAGTACCAAAAACAAAGCACAATTGCATTGCCAGTACTACGTGAATCATCAAACGTTTTAGGTCCATTCCATCTCTGACATGAACGCCTCCCTTTGTAGTATGGTTAGGTGAATATAAAAATGTAAAAAAGCCATCGAACAGCGTATGAAGAAAAGGTGATGTCTTCTTGTCTGGTTCTTTTGATTTTAAAAAATCTGATAAAGCCATATTCAATATTTATTTAAAACCGGTTCAATCCGGTTAGACAGCTCAAAACTGTTTTTTGTTTTCTAAACTTGCTCACGCATGGTATCCAAACCTTCACGCAATATGGATTGTAATGGTTGTTTTGAAGTACATGCAAACTCACAGAGTGCTATATCTTCTTCACTTAGTTCATAAATTCCTAAGCCTTCCATTCTTTCAAAATCATTTACAATAATTGCCTTCATCAAATGTTGTGGATAAATATCCATTGGCAACACTGATTCATATTGACCAGTAACGACGAAAGCTCTTCTTTCACCATGCATATTGGTATTGGCTTCAAACTTGTGATCTTTGTAAAGGAAATTTGGAAAAGTACCAGAGATACTAGGCCTTGGAGCTATTGGTAATAACCATCCAAACATCTCGTAATAATCTCCTTCCTCAATAACAGAAATTTGATCATCTCCAGCATTTAAATATTCTTTATCTGTTTTTGTTTTTCCAGTAAGAACATCTCCAGAAATAATTCGGCTATGCGTATCTGAAATTTCTCCACTTAGTAATTCTCCAATATTTGCACCAGCATATGTTTTTACATATCTAGGATTGGAAAGACATTGCCCCGTTAGAGCAACTATTCTTGAACCGTCAACTTTTCTATTTAAGAACAAAGAACCGATTGCCAAAACATCTTGTGGATTCAGCACCCAAACTTTATCTCCAGCATTGATTGCTTTTGTATGATGAATCTGAACACCAACATTACCTGCTGGGTGTTTTCCTGAAAACCAAGTTTTAGTAACATTAGCAGCTTCCGTGAATACACTGGAAGGTGCTTCTTCTCCATTCGCGTTCAACCCTAAATGAACAGACCCTTCGGTCAATTTATTCAGTACATCCAAACCTTTCTGAAAGTCTGCTGCACGTCCTTCAACAACCAGGTTAGAATTAGGTGCTAATGGCGCGGAATCAAATGTTGAAATAAAAATATCTCTTGGAAGGTCCTGTGGACCTGGAACGATATCGAATGGTCTTTGTTTGATCAATGCCCAAGCACCGCTTTCCAAAAGATAATTGACTAAATCTTCGCGAGAAGAGTTGTCTAAATCAAAAGCAGCAAATTCTTTGTGCTTCTGTTCTTTATCTGCAAGGACAACGATTTCTGCAATCGATCTTTTTTCTCCACGATTGATTTCCACAACTTCTCCACTGACTGGAGTCACATATTTTATTTCAGGCCTTTTCTTATCGAAAAATACAACATCTCCGGCAGCGACTTCATCGCCAACCTCGACTGTTAATTTCGGTATTGGAGACATTCCAATAAAATTCTTAGGCTGAACTGCAAAACGAGTTACTGATGTTGCTGCATCAATGACTTCACTTGCACCACCTTCTAAAAGAATATCGTGTCCTTTTTTCAAAACTTTCACACTACCATTTTTGGTATATGCAGGAAGTTTTGGAGCAAAAAGGTCTCCTGACGATGGAAAGATGGAAAAATTGCCATCTTCCGCTCCCATTTCTTTTGCTTCAATCTGAATTAGGTTATCTGCAACTTGTGTAATAACAAAAAGCAGGATAATCGCCACAACAGCGAATAGCGAATAAATCAGAAAATTAGAATCGCCTCCTGAAGATGATTGAGCAGACAGAATATGAGCGCTAAAAAGTAGGAGAAAAAGGAATGAAAACTTACGGATTCCGTTCTTCAAAATGCTCGAATTTATATGATAAAAATTGGTTTTTAAAAATCTCTGCAAAGATAGTAAGCTTTGCCGTATTATTGTACGCTGTTAGTCGCCTTTTTGTTCGTGTTTTTTATTTAGATTTCATCTAAATAAAATCCGTTTTCCCTCATTCACAGTAAGTTAGGTATTAGAACTAATCTTGGGCCTTAAATTCGCTTTCCATTTGAAGTACCCAAACACCGCAATTATGCAATAAATCAGAAATAGAAAGGAAAAAAGGTAGATTTCTCGGTGGAAATAGATGAAGACGCAAGCAAAATCGATAATGATCCAATAAATCCAATTCTCAAGAATTTTCCTGGTCACCATAAAGGTGGCAATCACGCTAAAAGAGGTTGTCAATGCATCTATGTAGGGCAAAGCAGCTCCATTCCACGCCCAAAATGCTCCTGCTAGAGCAGAAAAGAGTAAACCGATGGCTATTGCTTTAAGATGCTGCGTCCAAGTCCAAGTGGATATTGGGAGCTTTTCCTCTTTTTTTTCTTTATTCCAATTGTACCAACCATAAAATGACATGACAAGGTAAAAGACCTGCAAAGTAGCGTCAGAATACAATCTTGCCCCTTGATAAACGTAAAAAGACAATACGACTCCTATTATTCCGAAAAACCAACACCATATATTCTGTTTGGCTGCCAAGATCACATAAATGATACTAAACACTGTGGCCCACCATTCAACCGGGCTCATTGCGATCCATATATTTTGCAAGCTTTCCCAAACACTTTCCTCCCCCATGCGTTTATTTTTGTAGTTTTATTTTTTTGAAGCAAAAACCTAAGAGCCAGTTTAAGCCATTAAATATTTCCAAAATATGAATTTCAAAGGTACTGAAACCTACGTAGCTACTAAAGAATTACAAATCGCAGTCAATGCGGCCATTGCTTTAGAAAAACCTTTGATTGTAAAAGGTGAACCGGGGACTGGAAAAACATTGCTTGCCCACGAAATTGCGAATGCGCTTAACAAGGAGTTGATAACCTGGCACATTAAATCTACGACCACTGCCCAACAAGGTTTGTATGAATACGATGCGGTCGCTAGGTTGAGGGATTCTCAATTAAAGACAAGCGATGCCGATGTCAATAATATTGAAAATTATATCCGCAAAGGAAAATTATGGACCGCTTTCAATAGTGAGGAAAGTGTTGTTTTACTGATTGATGAAATTGACAAAGCCGATATAGAATTTCCAAATGACTTATTATTGGAGTTGGACAAAATGGAATTCTTCGTTTATGAATTACAAAAAACGATCAAAGCAGTAAAGCGCCCCGTTGTCATCATTACTTCCAATAATGAAAAGGAGTTACCGGATGCTTTTTTGCGTAGATGCTTGTTTCACTATATCCGATTTCCAGAAGAAGAAACCATGCGAAACATCGTTGATGTTCACTTTCCAAACATCCAACAGGATTTGGTCAGTGAAGCTTTCCAAATGTTTTATGGAATAAGAGAAGTGAGAGGCATCAAGAAAAAACCTTCTACCAGCGAATTGATTGACTGGTTAAAACTTTTATTGATTGAAAAAATAAAAGTAGAGGAGCTTTCAGAAATGGATTTAAAGAAAGACATCCCTCCTCATCTTCATGCGCTTCTCAAGAACGAGCAAGACTTGGACTTGTTGGCGGAATTGAGAAAACGGGGCGGTAAGAACTGGTAGATTTTTGCACCAAACGAGTCTTTTTTAACTACAAAAGTTGAAGAAATTCGATCGCCCGCGATTCACCATATAAGCAATATCAGTTCATTGAAGTCGATCGATTGCGATACTTCTTTTATGCTCTTATATTCCTTATATGGTGCGCTTTTTTCTTTACGCTTTAAATGGTAAAAACCAACTGTCCTAGTCAAGGATTATAGCCTTGTATTTCACCTCTTTTATAATCTGGTAACCCGTTTTGGGATCTGTATTTTCCAAAAGAATATCTATTGTCTTGGTCACAGCCCCCTCTTCAGATTCACTATCAAAAGTCGCTTTGATTTCACCTGTATCACCTGGCTTGAAGGTCTGACCTTCTGGCCATTCTAATGTTGTACAATGACAGCCTGACACCAATTCAATAACAACATCTTCTTTCCCTGTATTTTTAAATTTATACACAAAAGAAGCTTTGTCTCCGCGTTGCATTTTTCCAAAATCATGCATTGGAACATCAAAGCTTAGATGCGG
>CALIAG010000566.1 GCA_938041325.1 uncultured Saprospiraceae bacterium
GGTTCATAACTGGTTACTTTGTTGCCTTCCAAAGTTGCCAAGCCCAATTGGTAACCACTCTTTTTTTCTCTATTCCAACTGCCATGTTCCGCAACTATGATTTGTCCTTTGTATGAAGAAGGGAATTGCGAACCAGTATAAAACTCCAGACCAAGTGGAGCGACATGCGCACCTACATTGAAAGCAGGAGCTACATAATCTTTGCAGTCTTTGCCATCTCCGAATTCAGGATCAGGGGTATCGCCCTGATGGCAGTAAGGATAGCCAAAGTGTAAAAAATCTTTAGGTGCATGATTCAATTCACAAGAAGGCATATCGTCGCCCATCCAATCTCTGCCATTGTCCGTAAACCACATTTCTTTGGTCTCGGGATGCCATGTAAACCCTACGGTGTTTCTAACGCCTTCCTGAACGATTTCAAGATCAGAACCATCTAAGTTTATTCGCGTAATTGAATTGAAAATTTTCTCTTTGGATTCACAGATGTTACAAGGGGCACCAACCGGAACGTAGAGTTTTTCGTCGGGACCGAATGCGATGTATTTCCAACCGTGGTGTTCTTCCGTAGGATATTTATCATTGATAACCGTGTACTTTGGAGGGTTGTCCAAGTTCGCTTCGATGTTGTCAAAACGCAAAATACGGTTGACCTCTGCGACGTATAAATTTCCATCTTTAAAAGCAACCCCGTTTGGCATGTTGAGCCCTTCTGCAAGAGTATAAACTTTCTCTGCTTTAAAATCACCATCCGCATCAACCACAGCATATACACTGCCTTTACTTCTTGTTCCAATAAAAAGGGTACCATTCGGACTCAATGCCATTGATCGGGCATTTTCAACATCTGTTGCAAAGAGGTCTATCTGAAAACCTTCTGGCAATTTGATGTCAGAAAGCTTGGTAGCCGGATCTGGTTTTTCAACTTTTTTCTTCTCGGTTTCTTTTTCTTTTTTGGCAACGGTGGCTTGTGCCGTTTCACCACTTTGGTTGGCGTTTCCACAAGAAAAGAAAGTAACAGTAAGTAGTAGGAAAAGTATTCGATTGATCATATGAATGTGCTTTATTTTGAATCTGATCAAAAATAAGAAATTCTAGGATCAATATTGTTAATTGTTGACTCAATGCGGTACAAATGTTCAATGAATAAATTCAAAATCCCCAACAATCGAAAATGGATTTAAGGCTTTGGTTTATCTTATTATCCGAAAGTGGATTACTATTCTGACTTTATTGAATTTACAGGATTGGCCAATGCGGCTTTTAAGGATTGTGTACCAATCGTTAAAAAAGCAATTCCTATAACAGTGATTCCAACCAAAATAAATACCCAGTATTCTAATTCGATGCGGTAGGCAAAATCTTCCAACCACGAATTCATTACCCACCACGCAATTGGGATGGCAACGATAAGTGCTAAAAATACAAGCTTCAAAAAATCCCTTGAAATCATAGCGATGATGCTTGCAGCAGAAGCACCGAGCACTTTCCGAATACCTATTTCTTTTGTCCTTGACAAAACTTTTTGAGTAACTAAGCCAAGTAGTCCCATGCATGCGATGAACAATGCTATTATGGTAAAGATGTTGAAGGCTTGCCCAAATCGCTGCTCTGTTTTATAAAGTTGGTCATATGATTCATCCATAAAAAAGTGATTGAACGGGATCTGTGGCAAGGTAGAGTTCATTGTTTTTTCCATATAAGCAAGTGTGTTATTGGAATCCGCACTTTTTATTTTGAATAATAAATAGCCAGAATACAAATTTCTTCTTGATCGGAAACTCATACTCATCGGTTCAATAGAAAGGTTGAAAGGCTGGAAGTGAAAATCTTTTACAACCCCAATTACTGTACCTCTTCCCAGCTTTTTCCCTATTGCAGTTTCCCAGCCAAATGCTTTGACTGCCGACTCATTCACAAGGTATGCATCAAGAGAATCTGTTGGAAAATCAGGGGAAAAATTTCTACCTTCTACTATATCCATTTCAAAAAGATCAATAAAATTATAATCAACTCTATTGCGAAACACACCTACTTTTTTACCAGTTGTATTTCCCTCCCAGTTGGAGAGATTCCCTTGGTTATCGGAGTTGAGAGGAATGTTAGCCGCGACAGAAAAATTTTCAATATTTGGATTTTTTAGAATCTCAGTTTCTAATAAATTAATTTTACTAAAAATATTGGTGCTATTAAATGGGACGTATACAATTTGGTCTCTTGAATAACCTAGTTTTTTATTTTGAATAAATTGAAGTTGTTGGTAAACAATTACACTTCCAATAGCTAAAACGATTGCTGCAGTAAATTGTCCAATCACAAGTGTATTACGGTATAAGTTGCTGTGGTCTTTGTTTTTAAACCAGCTTCCTTTTAATGCGTTGACTGGTTTTACCGCTGAAGACATTATGGCTGGATAAAGACCTGAACCAATGCCCATAAAAACGATTATTAGCAAACAACCGAAATTGAGAAATTGATTATTATTTAGATTGTATTGGATATTTAAATCCAGTAGTTGATTGAATTGAGGTAATAATAGATTGGCTGCACTTAACGCTATTATAAGACTTAAAATAGTCATTAGGATTGATTCAACCATAAATTGATTTATCAACTGTTTTCGGTTTGCGCCGAGCGTTTTTCTAAGGCCAACTTCTTTAGCTCTTTTAGAAGATCTGGCTGTTGCAAGATTCATGTAATTGATCAAAGCCAGAAGTAAAATGATAAAAGCAATCGTCGCTGAAAAATAGATATAACGAATGTCGCTATTTTTCCCCATCTCCATGTTGATGTTAGAATGGAGGTGAATATCTTTTAGTGGTTGAAGAAAATAAGAAGGTTGAAAATGAGACTTTAAGTAATCCTCCTTGGCCCGATGGTCAAGAACTTTCATTTTTTGTTCGATTAGGGATAGGTCATGATTCTTAGAGAGTACAACATATGCCCAATAATTATTGCTTCCCCATTTCCCTTCTGTTATATCTTCTTTGTAGTTTGGATAGTTTTGAATAGAGGTAATGAAGTCAAACCCAAAATGTTGATTGGCGGGTACATCTTTTATGACACCTTGAACAACGAGTTTTCTCTTCCCATAAAGATTTATCACTTTGCCTAATGGAGATGTCTTACCAAAGAATTTTTTGGACATGGATTCAGTGAGAATTATTGCATCAATATTTTGGAGGGCTTCCTGTCCAAGACCTTCAATGATTGTATAGCTGAAAACCTCGAAAAGACTTTCATCAGCAAAGAGTACGTCGTGATAATCTGTTTGATCTTTCAGGGATATCAATGCTGGTTCTATGGTAATAGTAGTCCCGTTTTCTACTTCTGGAATTTCATCTAGCATTGTTGGAACAAGCACAGATGGAGCGCAAGCAAATCGATCCGTTCCTTTAAATTCATTCCCTTCCTGTATCATGGATACTCTGTAGATTTGCTCTGCTTTTTCATGTTGCAAATCATAGCTTAACTCATATTGAATGTATAAAGCAATTAGGATAAAGCAAGTCATTCCTATTGTCATTCCCAATAGGTTTATTGAAGAGTTAAATTTTTGAATAAATATATTTCGCCAGGCAATTTTAATGTGAGAATTCAATAAAAAGAAAGGGTTTATGTCTGTAAGAAGAGTTCTTCTAACAGCGAAGGGGCGTAAATAGCCAAAGACTTGTCGCCAATAATCAAACTGTGCTTTCCTTAGGTTGGAAGCTTTTGTTTTTTTATGAAATTTTTCTTCTAAATCACCAGCAACTTCTTCGTGTAGTTCTTCTTTCAAAAACCATTCAAGAAATTTACTTGCGAGGAGGGGAGGATTGGTCGAGTTGTTTTTTGAGGAATTCATACCTTGGATTTTAAGTTTTATTGTTTTAAAATAAAATCATCGTGTGTTACAAATTGAATCCTAATTTGCCAGAAAGTCCTGGATATTGATTCCATAAATTGAGTCGTAGATCTCTGGACTCTTTTAGGCCTTTTTCGCCAAATGCTGTGATTTCATAAACACGTTTTCTTCTTCCTCCTCGATTAGCAGAAGGTTCTGTCATTTTGGATTTTAAAAAACCTTTATCACACATCCTACTTAGTGTAGCGTGTACCGCACCTACGGTAACCGATCGATTCGTCTGTACAGCAAATTCTTCGGTTATTCTCAATGCATAGGCATCTTCGTTGAGAATTCCGACAAATAGCAAAACGATCTCTTCAAATTCGCCAAGTTTATTTTCTTTCATGATTATATTTTGGTATTTGTTCTATTTTGTAGTACAAATAACGGAAATGTTTTTGATTTATTCTATAAAATAGAACAAATAGATTGTTTTTGTTAAAAAAAATTGGAAAAGGGGTAGAGGAGGAAAGAGTGAATGGAGAAATAGAGTGTCCAGTCTTAAATCATTCCTGGTTTAGAATGATTTGTTTTAAATAAATTGAAAAGAAGGCTGAAGTGAAAAATTAGGATGGAAAGTCAGTTGTAGAATCATCAAACAAATGCAAAAACTCATTAAACATCATTGCTGTAGCTCCCCAAAGGGTTTTTCCATTGAGATCAAAATAGGGTACATTTTTCAAAAGCATTCCATTCGCAGCCCTGATGTCTTTGATTTGCTTGGTATTAGCGCTTTTAAAGAGGCTGAGTGGAACTTCGATCACATCGGCAACCTCGCTTTCTTGGAGCTTGTAGGAAGGTGCATAATCCAATACACCAACATAAGGATGTACTACGAAATTGCTAATAGGAATATACATCACTGAAAGCTTGCCTAATAAGCTTACATCTTCTTGGACAATTCCAATTTCTTCATTCGCTTCTCGCAATGCAGTTGTCTCAAAACCATTGTCCTCTTCTTCGTTCATACCTCCTGGAAAACTAATTTGCCCTTTATGTCGATCATTGGGATTGGTGCTTACTCGTTGAATGAAAACAGTAGACCATTCATTGTTTTTTTTGAAAAGCAATAAGAGAACTGCGGCTGTTCTTGCTGATTGGAGGGTTTTATCATTAGGCATAGCTCTGCCTTGCGAAGGTGCCATTTGCATTCTTAC
>CALIAG010000567.1 GCA_938041325.1 uncultured Saprospiraceae bacterium
GGGATTATATAATTCGTATAAAAAGTTGCTTTATTTCAAAACTACATCTGATTCCTCCCTTTGGAATTTTAAAACCAATAAACAATTTTATGTTTGTTACTTGTCAGAATAATCCATGGATTAAACAAAATTGGTGATATATATAATTTATTTTTACGAAGACTTAGGTAGGATTTCTGATTCTTGATAAGAATAGTTTGAAATTAACAACCTAGATTATTCAAGCACTCTTTTATATATCTATGCCTTTCAAAAGAAAATGGTGGATTCTTGTGATTTTATTCTCTATTCCGTTTTTGGCGGAATTGCCAGTGAATTTGGCCGCAAAAACAGTTCGCTTTCATTCTGATTCGGAATTAACCCAATTCGATATGATGATCGATTCATTATTGCCATTAGGCTTTAATGGACTATTTGCCGGTTCTGGGGAATGTATTCAATGCCATGGATTCGACACTGCTGGAATCGCAAGTGTCAATGTGCTAGGAGAAGATATAAATCTATTCGATGATTGGCGAGCAAGTATGATGGCCAATTCTGCAAAAGATCCTTTTTGGAGAGCGAAAGTAAGTCATGAAGTCCTTTTGTATCCTCAACATCAACAAGTCATCGAAACCAAATGTACTTCTTGCCATGCACCGCTTGGACATTTTGCCGCAATGCACAATGGCCAGGAATATTATTCGATGTTGGAAATGAAGGGAGACTCCATTGCCGAGGATGGCGTTTCCTGCTTGGCCTGTCATCAGCAAAGTGAAATGGATCTTGGAAATCTAAACTCTGGAAATCTAAACTTCGATACGACTAAGGTTGCATACGGACCATTCACCAGTCCACTTGAAAGTCCAATGGTGATGGAGAGTGACTACCTACCCGTTTATAGCGAGCACATTAGTGATGCAGGAGTTTGTGCGAGTTGCCATACATTGATTACAGAAACGATTGATTATAACGGAGACTTCACCGGTAATAAATTTGTAGAACAAGCAACCTATCATGAATGGCTCAATTCATCTTATGAAGTGGAAGATATTTCTTGCCAGACTTGCCACTTGGAAGCCATGACCAAAGGACAGGTCATTCTTGCTGCTGGTTATGATACAGAACCTAGAAGTCCTTTTTATTTGCACAAACTTTCTGGAGCGAATATTTTTATGCTGCAAATTTTCAGAGACAATATCGAAGAATTAAATCTTACCGCTACAGAGGAACAATTTGAAGATGCAATCCTCGCAACAGAGGAAATGCTATTCAACAAAAGTATTTCTTTGAATCTTGATTTTTTAGATCGAACCGCGGATACCGCTTTTTTCGAAATGAATATTGCAAATCTTGCTGGACATAAATTCCCATCTGGTTATCCTTCAAGAAGAGTATTTGTTGAGTTTGTAGTTACCAATGAAATTGGTGACACTGTTTTTATAAGTGGAAAAACCGATGAAGATTTTGAAGTTGTTGGACATGATTTAAATTATGAACCGCATTACGATGTGATCCGGTCTGAAGAAGAAGTTCAAATTTATGAAATGGTTATGGCTGATGTGAATGATGAAGTTACCACCGTTTTAGTGCGTGGAGAATATGCACTTAAAGACAATCGAATTCCTCCGACAGGTTTTACCTCAACACATTCGACTTATGACACCGTAAAAATTTCTGGTCTTGCAAACCTTGATGCAAATTTCAACAAAGATTCAGGAACGGAAGGAACCGGTGCAGATAAAATTTATTTCCACATTCCTTTGGAGGAGGAATATGGAATGCTGGAAGCGACGGCAAGAGTTTATTACCAAACTGCTCCGCCAAAATGGATGCGGGAACTTTTTGAAGAGCAGTCAGAAGAAATAGATAAATTTCGCACCTTGTTTGAAGCGGCTGATCGAAGGCCAATTCTTATAAAAGAAAGAACGGTCGAAGTGGATTTATTTGTGAGCAATGTTAAAATTGAAGAGGCGAGCCCTTTTATCCAACTCAATTCTAATCTTATTGAAAATGGAAAAATAAGAGTATCTTCAAATGAAATACATTCTTATTCTATCTATGCGCTTAATGGAGCTTTATTGAAAAGGCAAAAGAATAATTCTGGAGACTATACTATAAATTTAAACAATACCAGTGGCATTTATTTAATCCGGTTTGTTAACCAAAGTGGAGACATCATCACTGAAAAAATTATTATTCCTTAAAATTTCTAATTATGAAAAACTTTAACAAGTTTCTTTTTATTTGCTCATTCCTAGCCTTGACTACAGGTCTGGTTAATGCGCAAGTAAACTTTACCAATATGGGGACGAGCCTTGGAAGTATCAATGGATTTTCTTACGAAGATTGTGCAGTTGATATGAATGGTGACCTCTTAGATGATATTGTAAGAGTAACGGAAGGAAACATTTATATTGATTACCAGCATTCAGACGGAACGTTCACTCAATCACAATTTCCAATGAGTCTTCAGAATTATCCGTCTTGGAGTATTTGCGCTGGTGACATTGATGGGAATGGCTTTAATGACCTTCTTTTTGGTGGTGGACAAGCAGTCTCTTTTATTTATGCAAACGACGATGCTACGGGATACACCGAACATTATATTGATGACTATATCTTTTCTCAAAGAACAACTTTGGCAGACATTGACAACGATGGTCACTTAGATGCTTTTGTTTGTCATGATGTAGATCAATCTCACCCATATCGAAATGACGGTTCTGGTAATCTTGCAGAAGATCAATCTTTGATTGAGACTTTGGACCTAGCAGGAAACTATGCTGCAATATGGGTGGACTATGACAACGATTGGGACTGCGATCTGTATATTACCAAGTGTCGTCAAGGTTCTTCATCTGGAGATCCTGAACGGACCAATGCGATGTACCGAAATAATGGAGATGGAAGCTATTCCGAAGTAGGCGCTGAAATAGGCATGGCAGACAATGCGCAATCCTGGGCGACGGTATTTGCAGACTTTGACAACGATGGTGATTTTGATGCCTTTATTGTAAATCATGATTTTCAAAATCGCTTTATGGTAAATGATGGTGCAGGTAATTTTACAGAAAGCATCATGAGTACAGGAATCCCTCCTGGAGATCTGGGGGCATGGGAAAATGCATCCGCCGATTTTAATAACGATGGTTACATTGATATTTTTTCTGAATTGAATAATGAAATGTATCTCAATAATGGCGACATGACTTTTACAGGTTATGATTTACCATTTGATGATGGAGGAATTGGTGATTTTAATGATGATGGATTCCTAGATGTGATCAGAGGGAATGCACTTTGGATCAATGAAACTAATGATAACAATTATGTGAAAATTAATACACAAGGAATCATCAGTAATAAAAATGGAATTGGTGCAAGAGTTGAAATACATGGTGATTGGGGCATTCAGATAAGAGAAGTTAGATCGGGAGAAAGCTTTAGTCCAATGAGTTCATTAACCGTTCATTTTGGATTAGGCGCAGCAACTGCAATTGACTCTATTGTAGTGAAATGGCCATCCGGTGTACGGACTAATTTAGAAAATCCAGAAATTAATGCAACACATAATATCCCCGAAGCGCAATGCTTATTGGCTAATTCGACTTTGACAGCAAATGGATCTACTGAATTCTGTGTAGGGCAATCGGTTGTACTTTCAGCACCAGATGGTTTTGATACCTACTCTTGGTCAAATGGAGCACTTACTCAATCGATAACAGTGACAGAAGCTGGCAACTACTCCGCAGTTTTAGGAGATGCCAACGCATGTGTTTCTTTGAGTAATCCAATCACGGTTAGTATCATTGAAGATGAATTACCTACGATTGCTTTGGATGGAGAGGAAGCGTTTTGCATTGGTGAATCAGCGATCTTAAGCACCGTCAACGGCACCAATCCTGTATGGTCGAATAGTGAAGCAGGATCAAGTATTGAAGTAACAGAGCCTGGTACTTATTTTGTGCAA
>CALIAG010000568.1 GCA_938041325.1 uncultured Saprospiraceae bacterium
TGAATTGTCAAACTTTATAGAGTTGGGTGCAGAAGGTCCGTTTCTAGTGATTGATTTTGCTTTGGGAACTTGCGTTGGGGAAACGGTGGATATAGCTGATTCAGCCGTTTATGATGCCAATAACCCTAATAACACATTGACATTCCATACTGGAAGTCCAGCGACTGAAGCAAATAGATTAACGAATACAGTTGTTTCCATTACAGAAAATACGAATTATGTTGCGTTTGCGCAAAACGGAAGTTGTTCAGATGAACTAGAATTTACAGTGACTGTGAATGCACTTCCTACGCAGCCAGTTATCTCCGTTGACTACCTAACCTTGAGCATCCCGGATGAATATACCAACTACCAATGGTACTTCGAAGGAAATGAAATTGCAGATGCAAATGCAAATACTCTTGAAGTTATAGGAAATGGAACCTATTCCGTTGAAGTTTTTAATGACAACAATTGCAGTATTGTTTCCGATGAACTCTTTTTTATGTTCTCTTCAACTTTTAACTTACAAGGAATCAATGCAGTCGAAGTCTTGCCAAATCCTTTTACCAATCAATTTATTCTACAAATAGAATCTGAATCGTCTAAAGAGCTACAACTCAATATCCAAGACGAATTGGGTAAATTAATTTATACCAAAAAAATAAGTGTTAATAAGAATTGGTCTGAAGAGATAGATTTGAACAATGCGCCTGCTGGAATTTATTTTCTAAACCTCAGCAATAAAGAAGGGCAGTGGACGAAGAGATTGGTGAAGCAGTAGGGTGCTGTTTAAAATCGCGTAAATGCCAGGTTTGAGATGTAGATCAACCATAACATTTCAATTTATTGGAAATAATCCTCCCATGGGAAATGTAAACAGGAAAAATGTCTTATTAAAGAAAGCTTAATTAGCACATACCGTTATTTAAGTATTATGCATTATTTCTTAAATAAGCCTTGTCTTTATTAAAGGATTTAAATAAGATTTTCATTTGCTATAAACCTTTGAAGTTGAAAAAGAAAAGAAATAGTATTATCTTAAAACAAAAAAATGAAAGCTCGTAACTTACCTAAGTTAAGTGTATCGGAATACATCACTCTAGAAAAAGAGAGTGATTCAAGATATGAATATCATGATGGATCTATCTTTGCATTGGCAGGAGGTACAATGAATCATGGATTACTTTGTGGGAATATATATTCAGAAATAAGGAATGGATTAAAAGCAAATGGATCAAATTGCAAGCCATTATCAAGCGAAGTGAAGCTATATATAAAGAGCCATAATAGTTATGTATATCCTGATACTATGGTAGTTTGTGGTGAGGTAGAAAAAGCAGAAGAAGATAAGAACGCAGCTACAAACCCAGAACTAGTCGTTGAAATATTGTCGAAATCTACTGCAGAATATGATAGAGGAGAAAAGTTTCATATGTATCGTCAAATACAAAGCTTAAAAGAATATGTATTGATTGAACAAGACAAAGCAGTAGTTGAAGTATTCTACAAAAAACCAAAAACAGATTTATGGAAAATTACTAGATACGAAGGATTGAACTCAGTTATAAATTTGCGGTCATTATCTTTAGAAATAAGAATGTCTGAACTCTATTTTGACATAGAAGACTTGCTACAATAACCTACTTTTTTTTATCTGGTCCTAAAAAACTCTAACTAGTTTCCACATCATACTCCTTCCTCACCTTACTCTTTATTAAAAGCGTAAGCAACGCAGCAATCACCAATAAAACACCCGCAAAGGTAATGGCATTTCGAGGATCATTGCCTAAAAAGTTTTTCAATACAAATCCAAAAGACAAGGTTTGAAAGATCATCGGAATCACAATCATCATATTGATAATCCCCATATAAACACCGTATTTTTCTTTTGGAATATCTGGCACAACAATCAAATATGGAATCCCCATCATACTCGCCCAACCAACACCAAAACCTGTAATGGCAAAGAATAATAAATACTTATTGGCAATATGAGGAAAGGCTAAAAAACCAATCGCTGCTACCAATAAACAAAGCGCGTGTACATGCTTAGGAGAATATTTTTTGGTGAGACCAACCAATAAAAAGGCAACTAAAAAGGTGACAATGTTGTACCAACCATTCACTAATCCTGACCAACTCACGGCCTGACCATAGGCTTCTTCATTGCCCATCGGCGTGGCATCCCAAACGGAAAGGGCGATACTTTTGGAGGAGTTTTGCCAATAACAAAACAAAGCATACCATTGGAATAAATAGACCAGTGCCAACTGCCACATGACTTTAGGCATATCTTTGATGGCAGAAAATATTTCAATCAAAGGTGAAAAGACATTCCCTTTTTCACTGCGCAGTTTTGCCAATTCTTCTGCAGTAGGAGGTATTTCCTCCGTTTTACTCATACTCCAAAGAATAGAAGCAATGGAACAAACCGCACCAAGGAAAAAGGAAGCATAGACCCAAGAGGGCAAGGAACCCGTTTTTCCAATTATAATGAGCGGAAAAATAAATAAGGACAAGTTAGATAAGGTTTGACCCAATCCAGTAAAAAAGCTTTGCATTTGAAATCCTAAAGGCTGTTGTTCTTCATCCAGTTTGTCTGCGATCAATGCCCGATAAGGTTCCATCGCCGTATTATTACCAGCATCTAAAATCCACAAAAGGCCAGCCGCCATCCAAAGCGAACTACTAAAAGGAAAAGCCAATAAGGTGACACTACAAAGTATCGCCCCAACTAGAAAATAAGGTTTCCTTCTTCCAAATCTTGGACTCCAAGTTTTATCACTCATTGCACCAATTACTGGCTGCACCAAAAGTCCGGTTACTGGACCAGCAAGATGGAGTAAAGGAATCTGATCTGGAGCCGCTCCCAAGAAATCATAAATGGGTGTTACCGCACTTTGTTGTAAACCGAAACTATATTGAATGCCGAAAAATCCCACATTCATATTTAGAATCTGCCAAAAACTCAACTTAGGTTTTTTCATTGTCTATTTTTACTTTTCAACTTTCTAATGTGTTTTACAAGCTAAGGAAAAGCAATAATACATAATTTTCTAGTGACATTTCTAACTCAACATTATAAGGTAGAGTTCTTTCTAATCTGGTTTTATTATTTTTTTATTCAAAACAGTCTTTAGACAAATTAAAATCACTTCAATAAAATGAAACCTTTGTGTAAAAATGTTTGTCAATTACAAAAGGATACTGAATTATTTGTTGGTATATTTAAATGAAATTTGAAATGAATTTTATTTCAAAACTCATAATTTAGCAGGAAAGAATAAGCGCTTCTCAAATGACAGATCCAGAATACAACGTCTTGCTCTCCCGAATAAAAACCTTTGTCCAACCTTTCTACAAGGACAAAGACATCATGCATGATCTTACTCATTTGGAACGCATAGAAGTGGCCTTGGAAGACCTTGGTAAAGTTGAAAAACTGATTTTCAATCCATTTATCACCAAAGCTGCTTTGTACCTTCATGGGATTATCTATTCTCACGAAAATGACATCAAAGAATTTTTAGAAAGTATTTCTTTATCACCTGAAAATATTGATTGGATCATAAAAGTTGCTTGGGAATCTCAAAAAGAACACAAGCCAGAAAGCAACGAAGGCTTGATGTTGCATGATGCACATATGTTAGAAGGAGGGAAGAATTTTGAAATTATCAAATCGCTAATTACAGGTTCTGTCCGAGGTCAGTCGCTGGAACAAACGCTGGTTTATATTGAAAATAATTTACTCAATAAAGGGCAGTGCTACACCGAAGAAGGAATCCAAAGATATGAGATAATGAAATCAACTACACTAAAGTTATTTCGCGAATTGAATGAAGGTTTAGATCGATAAAAGAATTAATTCAAGCGTTCCATCAAAGCTTCCCGATAGCTTGTTCCAATAGGCAATTTTTTACCATGGATTTCGATTTCACTTTGATTAAAAGATTCGATACCGGACAAAGCAATAGCGAATGAACGATGAATTCTAATGAATTGATTTTCTGGGAGCTGTTTCATTAAAGACCCAATATTTCCTTTTACAACAAGATTGTCATCTTTCATATGAATGCGCACATAATCTTTCAAACTCTCGATGTAAATAATATCGTTTAAAATAACTTTGTGATGGGTTCTATTGATGTTGAAAAAGATATGTGGCGGAGCTTGGTCAATTTGACTCTTTTCGGTTACAGCAGGCGAAACTCTTTCTCGATAGCGATCCACGGCTTTCAAGAATCGGTCAAAAGCAATGGGCTTTAGCAAGTAATCAATAATATCCAAGTCGTAACCATCCAAAGCATATTCTCTATAAGCTGTAGTAATGATAATTGCGGGAGGATTCTTCAAGGTTTTTACAAAATCAAGTCCATTCAAAACGGGCATTTGAATATCCAGAAAAAGCAAGTCTACTTCAATGTCTTGTAGCATGTCAAACGCCTTCACCGCACTGTAACTTTTTCCAACTACTTCCAAGTGATCCATCATACTGATGTACTTTTCCAGTAGCTCAATTGCAGGTGGTTCGTCGTCAATAAGCAAGCATTTTATTTTACTCATAGTTCAGATTGTATTTCAAGTGAAACATTGAAACTTGTTTTCTCATCATTTATTTTTAAATCGTAACTGTCGGGGTATATGAGGTTGAGTTGACGTTTAATGTTTTTTAGTCCAATGCCTTTTTTATAAGCATCATTTAATTCCCCTTTGAGTTTGCTCTTTGTATTCCAAACGTTGCAATGAACCACTCCATCTTGTTCTTTAATGTCAATATTTATTTTGGGAGTATCAATATCGCCACTGGCGCCATGTTTAAAAGCATTTTCTATGATAGATAATAAAATCAAGGGACTGATAGGAGTAGATCTATTTCCCTCCGTATTATAATTGACCAATAACCGATCACCATATCGTATTTTTTCCAAGCCTAAAAAATTTTCTATGGTATCAATCTCTTCCCCAAGAGGAACAGTTTTGTTTTGGCTTTTATTGAAAACGTAATCTAGAATTCCACTCAAGCGCAAGATCATATCTGGTGCTTTTGGAGATTCAGTCACGACATAGGAATATAGATTGTTCAAAGTATTGAAAAGGAAATGCGGATTGATTTGCGCTTTTAAAAATTTGAGTTCTGTTGCCAATTTTTCTTTCTCTAACTCCTGCAACCTAGCTCTTTCCTTTTTTTGCTCAATTTGTGATTCCCAAACCAATAAGACCATGGAAGGAGAATACCATCGAATGGTTTTTAATAGAAAAAAGGAAGGTGACCAATACGGCATATGACCTTCCTGACCCAATGCAGCATCCATACCCGAAACCCAAATAGTAGCATTGATAACATAAAAAGTCAAGGCTGAGGCGAGTACACTTAACCCAAATAAAACGGTACGTCCTTTATTATATAAATGAGGAATTTGAACATACCTCAAAAGGTAATAAGCGGCCATGAACATCGGAATGTTTATGAAGTTCACATACAAATAATTAGGGTAAATAATATAAGTAGAAAGGATAAGGGAATAGCCAATAAATATGAAAAGCCAGAGCAAACTGTGCTGCAGGATAGTCTTTTTTAAGTTTTGAGTTTTACCCAATTGTATTATGCCCATTGTTTTTGATTAATAGTGAGCAGGATCCCAATGCTGTTTTCTTTTTCCTGTTTTGTAATGGTATGCATATCGGGATAAACAAGATTGAGTTGACGCTTAATATTGGAAAAATCATCTAGTTCTATCTCCTGTTTTTTGGTAGAATGTAAATCCTGAGTGGTCCAAGCCTCTGAATGAATGCTACCTTCTTTTTCACGAATAACTATTTTAATCTTAGTTAGAACTTTTGAGTTTTCACTAATAGGCTTAAATATGTTTTCAACCAAAGACAACAATATCAATGGAGAAATAAGGATTGATTGGTCCGCATGTACATCGTACTCGACTTGAAGTTTTTCACCATGACGATGTTCCTCTAAAGCAATATAGTTTTCTATTGTTTCTAACTCTTCTCCCAATTGCACAGTTTTGTTTTGGCTTTTATAAAGTACATAATCCAAAATAGCGGACAATCGAAGAATCATATCAGGTGCATTCGGAGATTTGTCAATGACTTTTTCATGCAAACTCTTTAAAGTATTGAAAAGTAAATTAGGGTTTACCTGCGCTTTTAGAAACTTCAATTCCGTACTGATTTTATCTTTTTCTAATTGGTGAATTCGATCCATTTCTTTCAATCGTTGATGGTGCGATTCCCAAGCAAACAAAGCCATTCCCGGCGCATAAGTTTGTACAGTTTCCATGAAGAAATAACCCGTACTGAACCATGGGATTTTTCCTTCTCTGCCCAATAAATTGTCCACATATATGGTACCTAAGAAACGCCAAATCAAGTAAAATAAAATAGAAAAGGGAATAAAACTAAATAAAAACCAACCCAGTTTATCTCGATTATAAAGAAGGGGAATCTGTATGTATCTAAGCACATAATAGGCCATCATGTATATGGGTACATTGAAAAGATTAAGGATAAGATATTTGGGGTAATCCTCTCCACCACCACGCATGATTGTCCATAAGACATATATGGTCAACCAAAAAATAGCGTGTCTCTTGTAGGTTTGCATTTTATAAAGATACAGGAACTTCGGTGAATTGAAAGTAAAAATATAAGAACACCCAATAAGTGTCTAAGAATACGGAAAAAAGAAGAATCCTCCTCTTCTTCTACGCTCAACGCCCAATCTTATACTAAACAAAATTTTAATCTGATTCTCCTTTACCTTGTAGTCAGCAGAAAGGAACCAAATGGCTTAATAACCTTTAAAAATAAACCAAACCCTGAAGGGCTGACACAATAAAAACAGGCAAAGACTCAAACCCATAAAATACAATCCTAAATTTTACAAAATAATAAAACAATGAAAAAATTAATCATCCTAACCATCCTCTTTTTAAGCATTCAAAACACCTATGCTCAAAACGAAATCGCCGCCATCACAGAAACCCTCATGGACTACATCGAAGGTTCCACGCAAGGCCAACCAGAGCGACTTAAAACCGCCTTCCATCCTGATTTGAATCTGTACTCTGTTGGACGGAACGATAGCCTACAAATTTGGTCAGGTAAAGACTACATCCTCGATACAAAGGAAGGCAAGCCTACAGGAGAATTCGGTAAAATCATTTCGATCGATTACGAAAACAAAGCAGCAGTAGCAAAAGTAGAAATCTCGCATCCCGAAAGTCCACGCGCTTATATCGATTATTTTATGCTGCTAAAAATTACGGGAAAATGGACGATCATTCATAAGATGTATATCGCAGAGACCTCTAACAAGAAAAAGTAAGTCCAAGTATTTAATTAAAATTAAAACTAATTAACAATTAAAAATGTAAAGCTATGAAAAGTTTTAATCCCCTAAAAAATATGCTCTTTTTGGTTATGGTCTTATGCACTTTCTCTGCTTATTCGCAAGAAAAAACGGAACTAAAAATTCCTTACCTAAATGAAGAGGTAAGCATTGACGGAAAGTTGTCGGAATCGGTTTGGTCACAAGTCGAAACGCAAACTGGTTTTTACAATCAATTCCCAATTGATAAAGGCTTAGCTAGAAATCAAACAGAAGTGAAAATTTTTCAAAACGGAACCCATCTATTTATAGCTGCGATTTACCATGATACCATCGCCAGCAATAATATCAGTTCTTTAAAACGAGATGTCTATTATGACGCCATTCATTTGAGTGATTGCTTCGGAATTATTCTGGATACTTATAATGATGGAAACAACGGATACTATTTTGCGGTCAACGCTAGTGGTGTCCAATACGATGCACTGATCGGAAACATCAATGAATTGAATAGCAGTTGGAATACCGTTTGGAAAAGTCAAATCAGCAGAGAAGGGAATGACAAGTTCTATGAGATTGCGATTCCATTGGATGGCATTAATTTTAATTCCAATGAAAACCTTTGGGGAATACAATTGTACACGAATGATACCAAAGCAAATTTGTATTCTACTTTTGCTCAAAGCCCTAGAAATTACAAGCAGTATGACTTAAGGTTTACAAGGAAATTTGAAATAGAAAATCTGCCAGAAAAAGTTACGCGTAGGTTTTCGGTATTGCCTTCCGTAGCTGCAAATTATTCAAAAGTAAAGACGGAGGAAAAAGGAATTAAGTCTATCGTTCCAAGTTTGGATGTTCAGTACAGCATCTCTCCTTCTTTGAAATTAGATGCAACCATCAATCCTGATTTTTCTCAAGTCGAAGTGGATCAGCAAGTCACCAACTTATCTCGCTTTGCCATCAATTTTCCAGAACGCAGAAAGTTCTTTTTAGAAAATAGTGATCTGTTTACGAATCTAGGAACAGCCCGTTCGAATCCTTTTTACAGCAGAAGGATTGGTTCAGAAACGGGTATTGCTTTTGGTGCAAAATTATCTGGTAACATTGGATCGAATACTCGAATAGGAGTTTTGAATGTTCAAACAAAAGACGAAGAAGAAACGAAAGGGAAAAACTATTCTGTTTTGGTCGGTAGGCAAAGCATTTCCAATGCACTGACAGCAACCGCTTTTTTGGTCAATAGCCAACAGGAAAGCCAGTACAATCGAGTAGCAGGTTCACATCTTAATTTTAAATCCAAAAACAATAGATGGACCAGCAATTTAAATTATGCCAAAGCTTTTACCAATAACATAAAAGGAGAAAACAATTTCTTAGGTGCCGACATTGGTTATGATTCGAAAAGAGTAGATTCGTATTTTTCAGTCCAAAGA
>CALIAG010000569.1 GCA_938041325.1 uncultured Saprospiraceae bacterium
TGATTGGAAATGAATGCTATAGAAACGATATGTTTTGTTTTTGATTTTGGTATCTGCCCATGCATAGGCATTGTTCCTGGAATTAGGGAATACCCCGCCGCCAGAATCGAGGAAAGGGGTTTTCGAAATAAGGCAGGCAGTTCCTTTTCTCACTCTGTGTTTGTAAGCTGGAATCCTATCATAAAATTCGATACTAGGATACTCTTGCGTAGCAAAAATGGTCGGATCTTCTCTTAATAGAAATTCTTCAAAAACTTTTTTAAACCCTTTTTGGATGTGTTTTTTTTTGCTGCCGATATTGTAGGAGATAACTTTTGTTGGTGTGATCCCTTTTTTGGAAGTACTGAAATTTACACTAAAAAAAGAGAAGATATAATTGAAACCTAAGAGTATGCAAAACAAAGAAAGAAATGCAGATTTATCTTTTTGTAAGGCCCAGAAAAGAAGGAAGACAAGATTAGAAATTAAAGCGAAGGGATAGAATAAACCGAATAAAGAGAATTGCCAAATTTCCTTAGGATTGATAAAAGGTGAAATGTAAACGAGCAAGGTGAAAATTACCAGAAGGATATTCAAGCACCAAAAAATCTTTTTGAATGTTTGCACTAAAGGGATTTTAAGAGGGGCTATTTTTTACTGGCTTTGAACAAAAACTCTTTCTCTTCAGAGTCTAAACTATCGTAGCCTGTTTTTTTAATTTTTTCAAGAATAACATCTAGTTTCTCTTGATGGCTTTTATCACGGTGCCTAGGTTGATCTGGTTTTCGATTTTCTCGATTAGCAGCTTTGTAAACGACTTTTGGTTTCCTAGCATTCCCTCTAGACTTGTTGGATAATCCACTAAAGAATTCTTGGACTCTATTCATGATATTGTTGATAGGCTCAGACAAATCATTTCCTTTTTGAAGTTGGCTAATAAAAATCCAACCCATTGCAACACCTCCTAAGTGGGCAAAGTGTCCACCTGTATTGATGTCATCGGCAATAGCAATCAAATCCATAAAAATAAGTACGGCAACTATATATTTTAATTTCACTTCTCCGATAAGAATGAGTCTCATCAAATAGTTCGGAGCAACCATAGCAGAAGCTGCCACAACACCCATAACTGCACCTGATGCACCTAGTGCAAAGCCGTTTGAATCAGCACCAATTGGTAGAAAGTTAGCAGTTAAGAAAAATATGACGTTTCCAAAGAGACCACTTAAAAGATAGATGGGTAAGATTCTGTGATTGCCGATTAAGTCTCCAACAATTCTACCAAACCAGTATAAAAAAAGCATGTTAAAAAGGATATGAAAGAATCCTTCATGCAAGAACATGCTGGTAAAAAAGACCCATGGATGTGTAATCAGATACCAAGCATCTGAAGACATGCAGAAAAAATGAAGAAAGGTGTCAAAAGATCCTGCCGCATTGCTAGGTCCTCCAAAGGATATCGACATTATAATCTTGACGAGATTGATAAAAACGAAAAACGATACATTAATGATTACTAAGCGAGTAACCATATTTCCGTGACTGAACTCTCGTTTTATATCTTCCCAGATGGAGGTAAGCATTTATTTGGTGAATTTACGTGTTAAGTAGTTTGTCAAAACCAAGTTCAAAAATAGGAACTTGCTTTGGCTTTATCAAGTTTCTTTTTTGGAGATTAATTTCGTCTCCAATAAAATATCATTGCAGCGCCAACGATTGCACCTCCAATGTGTGCAAAATGGGCAATTCCTGTATTAAAGCTTCCGAAACCTAAAAACAATTCCATCGCGCCATAAATAAGTACGAAATATTTAGCCTTTAAGCTAATCGGTGGAAAAATCAGAGATATCACATTGTTTGGGTAATACATAGCATATGCCGCTAATAATCCAAAAACAGCACCTGAGGCTCCCAACATTCTTCCGGGTGCTCCACCCATGTAATTTATTTCTACCCAATTGACAAGCAAATGGAGTAAAAGTGCTCCCAATCCAGCGGATAAATACAAGATTAAAAACTTTTTAGGTCCTAAAACCTGTTCAAGAGGTGGTCCGAAAAAATACAAACCAATCATATTGAAGAAGATATGTCCGATGCCTCCCGCGGAATGCATGAACATATGGGTAACGATTTGGACCGGCATAAAACCATCCATTGTAGGAAAATGCATGACCAACATTGGATATAAGTTAGGAAACAACATCGTCGTTGCAACATACATTATCACGTTGATGATCAACAAATTCTTAACTACTTCTGTAAGTTGATACATAGTATAATTTGTGGTCGGAAAATTACCTCTTTAAGGTACGGTTTAAATAGGGCTTTGGTTCGTTTGTTTCGACATTTTAGCCCAAACTTACGACAAGTGAATCTCTATTAGACTTTAATCTAAATGATTCCGCCTGAAAATTGCAAAATTCGTTATTCTGCATTAAAACGTCTGGCCAATTCATCGAGTTCATAAGTAACGAAGCAATTTTTGCCAGAAGGGCTTTTGTATGGAGTAGAACAGGCAAATAATTTGTCAATTAACTCCTTCATCTCAGCTGGATTGAGGTTTTGACCTTTTTTGATGGCGGAGCTACCGGCCATAGATCTCGCTAAGTTTTCATTGATATCCAGTTTGAGGTCAAGATTGTTTTTGTATTGACTTAAAAGCGACTCAACCAATTCCTGTGGATCTTTTTTTGAGGGTAAGTCTGCCGGAACACCATGGATTACAAAAGTGTCAGCTCCGAATTCTTGAATATCAAAACCCAGAGAATTTATTTGGGGTAAAATAGCCTTAATCACCAAAGCATCACTGGTAGATACATTTATGGTTTTTGGAAATAATTCTTTTTGGGTATAGTTTTTTTTGTCTTTTAAAACGTCCAGATACTGCTCATAAAGAATTCTTTCATGAGCGGCTTGCTGGTCAATCAATAAAAAGCCAGATTTAATTTGAGAGACAATATAAGTTGCATGCAGTTGATAAGGAGGTTTGTGTTGTTTTGAAAAACTTCCTGTCTCGTCGTCCAGTGATTGATCATCTGACCATTTACTTTTAATGGTAACAGAATTCTCTGTGGTAGTTGTTTCTTCGCTATCAAATTCATCTAAACCTTTATAAATTTTTTCCCAATTTTTCAGATTAGAAGAATGTCTTCCTGCATCTTCTGCTGGTGCTGGTCTTGCATTGGAGCCTGAAACATTTTTGGATTGTGAAAAATCACTTTGGTTTCCAGTTTTGATTTTAGGACCTGAGCCGGTATAATTAGAAAAACTATTTTCTTGTTCAAAATCTAAAGATGGCGTAATGCTGTATTGACCCAATGCATGCTTGATCGCAACTTTCATGTAATTGTATAAAAGGCGTTCATCCTCAAATTTAATTTCTTGTTTGGTAGGATGAACATTTATATCAATTTTAGAAGGATCTATTTCGATAAAAATAATATAAAAGGGATAAGTATCTTTTGGCAATAAATCATCAAAAGCACCTACGACAGCATGATTGAGGTAAGGACTTTTAATGAATCGATGGTTTACAAAAAAGAGTTGCTCACCTCTTGTTTTTTTAGAAAACTCGGGCTTGCCAATGTAACCATTGATTTTAATGATATCGGTGTCTTCTTCAACTGGAACCAATTTCTTATTTACGGTATTTCCATAAATTCCGACGATTCTTTGTCTGAGGTTACCTTTTGTTAAATGAAAAAGCTCAGAACCGTTGTGGTGCAAGGAAAAGAAAATATCTGGATTGGCTAAAGCAATTCTTTGAAACTCCTCCAAAATATGTCTCATTTCAACAGTATGAGATTTCAAGAAATTTCGTCTGGCAGGAACGTTATAAAAAAGATTCTTTATGGCAAAACTGGTCCCTGCAGAGCATTGACAAGGTTCTTGGGTCACGATAGCCGAACCTTCCATGATTATTTTGGTTCCTAAGTCATCGCTTTGTCTACGTGTTTTTAATTCTACATGCGCGATTGCTGCGATGGAAGCGAGAGCTTCTCCTCGAAAGCCCATAGTTCGAATGGCAAAAAGATCTTTGGCTTTTCTGATTTTAGAAGTTGCGTGTCTTTCAAAAGCCATTCTGGCATCTGTCTCTGACATCCCACAACCATTGTCAATGATCTGGATAAGCGCTTTTCCTCCGTCTTTCAATATAACTTTGATTTCCGTACTTCCTGCGTCCACTGCATTTTCTACCAATTCTTTAACGACTGAAGCAGGTCTTTGTATGACCTCTCCTGCAGCGATTTGATTGGCGATTGAGTCTGGAAGGAGCTGAATAATATCAGCCATAGCGTGTATATTTTAAGTGTTTCCTGATAGTATTTTACTAAATGAATCGAAAAAGACGGCTTACCATATTCTGACTAAAGGGGACCGCCGTATATGTAATCCTCGATTTTAGGCAAATATACATATATAAAGGCCAAGCTAAAAGCTAAAAGGGCAAGGATAATAAGAAGTAACCTATAGTTGGATTGTCTCATATACTTCGTTTTGAGTTCCTGGTCCATTCTGAAACCTTGGCGAAGTCCTCTGGAAATCCTTGATTTAGTTGCTTCAACGTCATTTGACTTCAACTGGTCAAGTTCTTTCATTCTTTCCTCCATTTCTTCTCTTTTTGGATTCCAGAATCGCGGATTGTACTCAAATTTTTGTGGAGAGGGTGTTTTAAATATTCCCATAATGATAAGATTTGCAGGTTTTCGACTTAATTAACTACTACAAGTGTTGGTTTATTTTAAAGATGCTCTTGTACGAGAAATTGGTGCTTCCACGAAGCTCAATAAATAATAGAGTAAGTTGACCATATTACGAAAAAAAAGAAAGATTTAGACCAATTCTAATTTTTTTAACTAGAAGAAGAAATTTGATTATACCAATTGCCAAGATTTTATTAAACAATATTAGATGCTTCTTGTGGCCGTTGAATAAAGCGGCTATATTTGCACTTTGAAAATTCCCTATAAAAATTCTGATGAGTGATCAAATAAAGCATGAATGCGGTGTTGCTGTAATTCGACTTCTTAAGCCTTTAGATTATTACGTTGAGAAATATGGTACCGCACTCTACGGTTTAAACAAACTTCAGCTGCTCCTCCAAAAGCAAAGAAACCGTGGACAAGACGGTGCTGGACTCGCGACCATTAAATTGGACCCTTTACCTGGAAGTCGGTATATCAGTCGGAAACGTACGAACTCTCCAAATTACTTAAAAGACCTTTTTGATAAGGTGTATAAAAACTTTCAGGACGTTCCTGAGGAGAAGTTTCAAGATGCGGCATGGCTCAAAAAGAATTACCCATTTACAGGCGAGTTGTTGCTCGGTCATTTGCGTTATGGAACGCATGGTAAAAATAGCATTGAAACTTGTCATCCTTTTTTAAGAAAAAACAATTGGATAAGTCGGAACCTGATTCTTGCTGGCAACTTCAATATGACAAATGTTGATGAGCTTTTTGGGGACCTTATAGATTTTGGACAATACCCAAAAGAGAAATCAGATACAGTAACTGTGCTTGAAAAGATAGGACATTTTTTGGATGATGAGGTCCAACGTTTGCATTCATGGTTTAAACCAGATGGTTATAATGCAGAACAACTAAACGAGTTGATTTTTGAACACCTTGATGTACAGCGCTTATTAAGAAGAGCCAGCAAAAAATTTGATGGAGGTTATGTAATGGCGGGATTAATAGGCCATGGCGATGCTTTTGTTATGCGAGATCCAGGAGGAATAAGACCGGCCTTTTATTTTCAGAATGATGAAATTGTAGCAGTTGCATCAGAGCGACCTGCCATCCAAACAGCTATGGATGTGCATGTTTCCAAAATCAAAGAAATCAAACCGGGACACGCATTGATTATAAAAAAAGATGGCCGTGTTAGTGAGGAGAAGTTTATAAAAGCTCAGAAGAAAACGCCTTGTTCTTTCGAACGAATCTATTTTTCCAGAGGAACGGATACAGACATTTATATTGAACGAAAAAAGCTTGGAGAATTATTGGCAAAAACTGTTTTGGATTCAGTGAATGGAGATTTTAAAAATACAGTTTTCAGCTTTGTTCCCAATACGGCAGAATCGGCATTTTATGGATTGATGGAAGGTGTTGGTAAATGCCTGAACCAATATAAGATGGAAAAGATAATGAACTTGAAGGGGGATTTGAAAGAGAAGAAATTGGAAAAAATAATGTCTTTGACTCCAAGAGTAGAAAAAATTGCGGTCAAGGATGCTAAGCTTCGGACTTTTATTGCAGATGGTGCTTCTCGTATTGAACTAGTATCACATGTATATGATGTCACCTATGGTATCGTTCAAAACAATAAAGATACTTTGGTCCTGCTTGATGATTCGATAGTAAGAGGAACAACCTTGAAGGATAGTATTATTAAAATAGTTTCGCGTCTTCGTCCGAAGAAAATTGTTATTGTTTCTTCTGCGCCTCAGATCCGGTTTCCGGATTGCTACGGCATAGATATGTCAAAGATGGGCGAGTTTGTCGCTTTCAAAGCCTTGGTTGCTTTATTGAAAGAAAACAAGAAAGAGCATCTTTTGAAAAAGACTTATGAAAAGTGCAAATCACAGGAAGGCCTTCCAAAAAAGAAGGTTAAGAATATGGTGATTGAATTGTATGAAGAGTTCGAGTATGAAGAGATTTCTAAAAAAATAGCAGAGATCGTAACACCTGAAGGAATTAAACCAGAGGTAGAAGTAATCTATCAGACTATTGAAGGATTGCATAAAGCTTGTCCGAATCACAAAGGAGATTGGTATTTCTCAGGAAAATATCCTACTCCCGGAGGAAATCGAGTAGCAAATCGTGCTTTTATAAACTACATGGAAGGTAAAAATAAAAGAGCGTATTAAAAGTTTGACGTAAATAAAGGCATCAGTTTGATTGAGCGTATTTGCTTGCTACTTTATCAATAGCTTTGGCTAAATCTTTGTCTTTTTCTGTCACTTTATCACCTGCATCATGCGTGTTTAATTCAAAGGAAACCGTATTCCATACATTGCTCCAATTCGGATGATGGTTTTGTTTCTCCGCTATAAAAGCGACCTCTGTCATAAAAGCAAAAGCCTCCGTAAAATTTTTGAATTTAAAAGTGGCGCAAAGCCTATCGTTTTTCTCTTCCCACATTCCTTCTGTTTTTTTGCTTTATTTATTTAAAACTCCAATCAAATTTATCTAAGCTGGTCAAACATGCTTTTAGTAATTCAATGCATGCGCTGACGTCTTGCTTGTTTACCATCTCAATAGTTTGATGCATATTTCTCAAAGGAATTGAAATTGCTCCAGCAATTGATCCGTCTTTACCGTATCGTTGAATTCCTGCAGTATCCGTTCCTCCTTTGGGTAATATTTCAGTCTGCCATTTAATCTTTTTCTTCTTGGCAACCTCTTTCATGTAATTGACCATTCGGTAATCGCATATAGTCATACCGTCCATTACTTTAATCGCAGCACCTTTTCCTAGTCGTGTGACCATTTCATGTGCTTGTGCACCTGGTACATCGAAGGCGATGGTTACATCTAAACCAAATCCAAAATCTGGATTGATGTGGCCAGCTGAAGATATTGCACCGCGCAATCCAACTTCCTCTTGTACTGTAAACACTCCGTAAATATCGTAAGGCACTTTTTTATTTTTCAAGGCTCTTAAGGTCTCTATTAAGATGTAAACAGAAATTCTATTGTCCAAAGATTTTCCATTTATACAGTCACCCATTTCAATCAACTCCCGTTCCCGCGTAATTGAATCACCAATAGAGACTATCTTTTCCAATTTATTTTTAGGAATTCCGGTATCGATAAAATATTCCTCAGTGGGCATCACTTTGTTCCGTTCTTCCGGTTTCATGATATGAATAGGCTTGCAACCCATTACACCGATAATATCTTTTTTACCATGAACGATCACTCTTTGAGCGGTCAAAGTCTTGGGGTCAAAACCTCCAAGCGTGTGGAACCTGATAAAGCCATCATCATCAATATGGGTAACAATAAAGCCAATTTCATCCATGTGAGCAGCCACCATTGCTTTTTTTCGATTGGCGGCTTTGGAAGTTCCTTTTTTTATAGCCAGGATATTTCCCATGGCATCTATGGAGACTTCGTCAACGATGGGCGTTACAATTTCAATAATTAATTGACGGATTCTTTGTTCGAAACCGGGGGCTCCCGGAGTTCTGCATATTTTCTTGAGTAAATCAATATTCATTCTAAATCAATCTTTTTAAGCCATTTGGCGGTTTTGGGAAACTTTTGGGACGATTGAGTGGTGAAAATACTATTTTTCACGGTCTTCAGAAAAGAAGTTCAAATTATAACATTCTTTTGGCTTTTCCGTTTTGGAGAATGCCCAGCGTTAAATTATATAAAGCGATTAATATATTATAATATAATGCTGTGTGTACGAAAAAAAGCTTTAGATGTTCGATATTTGAGGCTTACTGAAGCAAATGCATGTCATTAATTAAAAAACTTGCTGGGGAAACGGTTATCTATGGACTAAGTAACATACTTAGTCGCTTATTGAATTTCGTATTTCTAACCTTCTATCTAACCCGAATTTTTGAACAACAGGAATACGGAATAGTTTCCGAATTTTATGTTTACATCGCTTTGTTGATGGTCTTTTTTACCTTCAGAATGGAAACTACATTTTTTCGTTTTGCCAGTAAGGAGAAAGAAGGGAATAAAGCTTTTTCTACAGCAAGTATCTTTATCCTTGGATTAACATTGATGTTTACAAGTGTATTGTTGCTCAATGCACAGGCTATTGCTAATTATTTGCAATATCCAGAACAAGTTAATTATGTTTTTTGGTTTGTCTTTATAGTAGCTGCCGATGCATTGGCGGCGATCCCTTTTGCCAGATTGAGGTTGGAAAATAAGCCGTTGAAGTTTGCAGCGATCAAGTTGCTGAATGTTCTGGTAAATATCTTTTTCATTTTTTTCTTCCTGGAGATTGCACCGAGAATGTTGGAAGCAGGGTGGGGGGCAGTAGAAAATATTTACGATGAAAATGACAAAATAAAATATGTCTTTATCGCGAATTTTTTGGCGAGCGCAACAGTACTTCTGATTTTACTTCCGAGTTATTTTAAACAAAAACTCAACTTTGATATAGACTTATGGAAGAAAATGCTTTGGTATGCTTTGCCCTTATTGGTTGTTGGTTTTGCTGCGATTATCAACCAGTTGATCAACATTCCAATGATGAAAGCCTACTTGCCAGGAGACCTGAGTGAAAATTTAAAAACGATCGGAGTCTATAGTGCGAGTTATAAACTGGCCATTCTAATGAGTCTTTTCATACAAGCATTTAACTATGCTGCAGAGCCTTTTTTCTTTAGAGAGGCAGACCGTAAAGATGCCAAGGAGATTTATGCTAAAGTTGCTTTAGCGTTTAATATGGTGGCGAGCTTAGTGTTTTTAGGAATATTGTTTTACATCGATTTGATAAAATATTTTGTTGGTCCAAATTTCCGTTCTGCACTGGATGTCGTACCAGTCTTGTTGTTGGCTTTTTGGTTTCTAGGTTTGTATTATAATTTTTCGATTTGGTATAAATTAAAAGACAAGACTAATTTTGGTGCTTATATATCTGTTGTTGGCGCAGCAATAACCATTGGTTTAAATCTTCTTCTCATTCCTAAAATTGGCTACTTTGGTGCAGCTTGGTCTGCATTGGCTTGTTATGGTTTTATGGCATTTGCGGGTTATTTATTGGGAAGAAAATACTATCCAATTCCGTACGATATCAAGCGAATCATCTTGTACATTTTAGCAGCAGTGTTTATTTATTGGATTAGTACTTTCGTAAATATCTATTTTGAAGGAAAACTGCTTTGGAATCTGGTGTTAAAAACAATTTTACTGGCTGGATTTTTGTTTTTTGTGTATCTTATAGATGGCCGTAATATTAGGCAACTTCTTAAGTAATATAAACTGTTTCTTTATCGAAATAGATAGAAGTAAGGTCTACTACAATTATTTGTTTTCACAGATATTGAATAAAACCAAAAACTGAAATGAGGCGAATAAAGCCTTTTATTGTTCCCGTCCTATGTGCGTTCGCCCTGACTGCATTGTATTTTTATATTCCGACTTTATCAAAAAATATAGCTTCTGATCCAACCTTTGCGAGTTATGCGATTCATGATGCCGAACGAATAGCTCTGACGGTTCAGAAGTATTTGGTTTTTCCTTTAGGAAAATTTTTAAGTGCAAAATGGCGAGCGATTTTAGTCTTCCCATTTTATTTAATCCTCTTTCTGAGTTTGTATTTTTTTATCAAAAAGACCTGGAAGTATTTGAGGTATTTCTTGTTGGCTTTTGCCGTCGCACTTTTGATGTTATTTTGTTTTCCCAGTCTTTTACAATTAACTGAAAACGATAAAAGATCGGAATCGGTTGGACACGTAGGTAATGGATCAATTCAAAATGCCAAAAGAGTGGACTTTCGAGGAGATAATTTTACCACCTATTCTTTTCTATGCTATTTAGCTGGACGGACTTATGTTCATGATAAAGTGAAGGCTACCATATTGGATGCCTATTCAAGTTGTGAAAAGACTTGTAGTGGAAAGACCTTTGTATTGGGAGAAACAGGAAGATGTAAAGGAGGGCGCTTTATGCCTCATCGCACCCATCAAAATGGGATGAGTGTAGACTTCATGGTTCCGGTTTTGAAAAAAAATAAACCTTACCGTTTTAACTGGATTTTTAATATTTGGGGATACGGAAGAGAATTTGATAATCGTGGAAAAAAAGGAAAATATGAAATTGATTATGAAGCCATTGCCAAGCATTTACTGGCACTAGATCAAGCTGCGAAAAAAAATGGCTTGGTTATTCAAAAGGTAATATTTGATCCAGTATTGCGAAAGATATTATTAGAAAAACCTGGTGGAGATAAAATAAAGAGTTTACCGTTTACAAAAAAGCGGGTCATCATTAGGCATGATGATCATTATCATGTGGATTTTGGAATACGAAAGAATTAAGCAGAATTGCAGACTTATCAATTAAAAAGAAGTTCGAATAACATCGTAAATGTAGATCCTGTTTTTCCACAACAAGACCAAAAGAGCAAGTGCAAAAATGATGAAAAATATTTTCAAGTTGCGGTTGTTTTGCTCTAATTTTTCTCTACGATTTTTATATCTGGTCCGGCCTGTATAAGACATTTAATAGATTTTTTTTACAAAGGTAAGATAATATTGGAATTGAAAAAGGAGTAGAAATAGCTATAGTTTAATTACAGCTATGACTGTTATTGTTTTATTGAGTGTAGCTATTAATATTCAATACTCATTTCGATGGTGTCTAGCCTATGAGTATCCAATATGATTATAGTGTCAGACAAAAGTATCTCTTCTTTAAAACCTGTTACCTTAATTTGAAGATCTGAAGTCACAGGTAATTTGAAAAACTTTGAAATGTTAGTAGAGTCGGCAGTTATATTTCTCGTTTGATAATAACCAATAGATTTGTTTACATCATTGCATTGATTACCATCAACACGAAATACAAGACTATCTGCGTCAGTTGTTTTAGTTAGGTCAAATTTTACAATTGATTGTGGACATAATTCAATCTCTTCAAAAAAATTATATTTATCTAAAAAAAGCTTCGTTGAAGTGTAGTAATAGCCAGTTTCGGAAGTATTTGTAACAGAAACTATGGTTTCCATATCAAAGTTAAATTCTGTATCAAAGTTTCCATTATGAGCAGTAAATTTCTTTATGCTTAGATACTTTGGATCCCTATATATGTAAAATGAAGAGATTCTGAATTCTACTTCCTCAATCGGTGTCTTTGTAATCTGGTCTACAACCTTCCCTGATAATTGTATTTTACAGTTTTCTGAGCAGTTTTTATTCGAATCAGAACATGAAGTGAAAAACAGAAACCAGAGTAGAAAAAAGTTAAGTTTAAAGGTTTTATTAAAATCCATTTTGATAGTTTTTCCATTCTTTAAACATTCCATATAATATACGTAAAAACGTCGAGATTAATTTTTATTTGGTTTTGAAAATTCACATGCAACTACATATCCGTATGTCTTTCCCAATAATTTTGATCTTCAATTTCCTCAACTATTTGGAGATAATTGTGATAGCGAAGTTCGCTTATTTCTCCTTTTTCAACCGCTTCTTTTACTGCACACTTAGGTTCGTTGCGATGGCTACAATTTCCAAATTTACAATTTTCAGACTCCATAAAAAACTCTCTGAAATTATGGGCAACATCCATTGGCTCTAGGTTATTAAAAGCCAAGGTTTTGATTCCCGGAGTATCAATAATAAAGGTGTTTTCTAAGCCATCAACTTTAAACATTTCTGCAAAAGTGGTTGTATGCTGTCCTTTTCCTGAAGAGTCAGAAATTTCTTCCGTCCTCAACTCCAAGCCACTATCAATGGCATTGATTAGAGTAGACTTACCGACACCCGACTGGCCGCTAATGAGCGTTACTTTGCCTTCCAGCTTTGCCTTTAGTTCAGCAATACCTTCTCCGCTTACAGAAGAGGCCGCCATTGCGACATAGCCGATAGACTCATAGATGGCGATCAAACCTGCTAAAATCATTTCCTCTTCTTCGCCAAATAAATCAGACTTGTTAAATACGATGATGGCAGGAATGTCATGAGGTTCAGTCATCATTAGGAAACGGTCAATGAATCCTTGCTTGAGGTTTGGGTTGACAATGGTAATGACGAGCACTGCTTGATCAACGTTACTTGCGATTAAATGCAGGTTGTGTTTTTTGCGAGGAGATTGGCGAACAACATAGTTTTGGCGGGGCAAGATTTTTTTTATTAAACCTTCTTCTTCTCCTTCATCTACATATTCTACATCATCGCCAACTGCGACAGGATTGGTTAATTTCAAACCGTTTAAACGGAATTTTCCTATAATTCGACAATCTACCGTCTCTCCTTCCTCAGATAAAATCTGATACCAACTTCCTGTAGATTTAATTACTTTCCCTTTTTTCAAAATCAATTATGGTTTAGAAGAAAATATACTATTTCTTTCTGAACGAGATATTCAGCAAAACAGTTCCCTTTATGGAATCAACATAAAATAATAAAGCTTGGAATCTTAGGATACTTTCGCACCGACAGAATGCACGGCCTCTGCAATTTCTAAAATAAGCTCAGGATCTTTTTCAATCGCATTGCCTACAACAATTACATCTGCACCGGCTTTTGCATTGGCCATCGCTTTTTCAGGAGTCCGAATACCACCACCTATTATCAATGGCACGTTGATACCGCTGCTAACGGTACTGATCATACTTTCTGATACAGGATTTTTAGCGCCACTTCCAGCGTCCATATACATCATTTTCAAACCCAACATTTCACCTGCCACAGCTGTGCATAAGGCAACGTCGTCTTTATTAGCGGGAATAGGTTGTGTATTGGAAATGTAAGAAACGGTAGTCGGCACTCCGCCATCGACAAGCATATAGCCAGTTGGCAATACTTCCAAGCCACTGACTCGTATGTAAGGAGCAGCAATGACATGGTTACCTATTAATAATTCAGCATTTCGACCTGATATTAAGGAAAGAAAAAGTAAACCATCTGCGCGATAGCTCAATTGAAAAGAATTGCCTGGAAAAAGAATCATTGGAATGTCGCAACGTTCTCGAATAGAAACTAGGCACTTATCGAGCATATTATTGACGATTAAACTGCCACCGATGAAGAAATAGTCCACTTTTGCTTTAGCAGCATATTCAAGGACTTTATCCATATTTCCCAGTCGAACTTTATCCGGATCTATTAAGACTACGAATTTTTTTTCACCATTGGCCCGAGCCTCCACTAAACTTTGATAGATGTTTGATGTCATATGTATGTTGTTTGACCTTCGTTGTCAAACTGCTGCAAATTACGAAGGATTTCCTTAATGTAATAACAATCCTTGTTCTGGGCTCAAAGGAGGCAGTAATATAAACATATAAATATAAGCTTAGGCCTAATCCCATTAATGAAATTGATCCTAAGTTAATGTATGAGAATTGGTCTGTGGAGTTCTAAACCCTTTAATATGGCTGTATTAAGGTCGTTCTGTTTGAACTAAAACGACTTTCATTCCGTCCGCTTTTGCAATTTGTTTATAGAAATTTCGAACCTCTTCAAATTTTTCTGCAGGCAGAATAGCAGGTTTTTCCACCAATTTCCGGGTGTAAATTAAGGTTCTGTCCTTAAGTTCAACATCAAAAGAGTATTCTCCAAATGATGATTCGAGCTTACTTTGCTTTTCTGGGAGACTTTCAACCTTATAACCTTCTGGCAATGTAATGGAGATGGTATCAATTTTTGAGTAATTTCTATTCAAGTGAACCGCTAAATTCCTGTCCTTAAGTTTAGGAGGAACGTATTCAAAAGTATTTATTTTATTGAGTGGTACGAAGAGCCGTTTACCCGCTTTGCTAGCATATTTAGAGGAAGATGCTTTGAAATTGAAAATACCTTCCGGTTTGTCTTTATTTGTTTTGATAACCAATGCATTTACTTTGGCGGAGTTTATTTTATTAGATTTCAAAAACCAATCAGTTTGTTCTTGTTTAGAATAATTGAATTCGAGGTGCCTAAAAATCTCTTGCAAGGTTCCGCTTACAACACTTTCGCTTACAATTTCTGCGTGGCCATCTGCGCTTACAGTGACTTTTGAATTGGTAATTTTCTGATTGTCTTTGGTGTCTAGAGTTGGTGTCTTAACTAATTTTCCTCCTTCTTCTGTGATTAAAAGGGCATTGCGGTTATAGTTGCCCTCACCGATATAATTTACAGGATTATGGTTGGAGGTACATTCCAACCAACATTCTTCTGAAGGGACATTGAGAATAACGTGATTAAATGCTGCATAGGAAAAGTCTTCATCATAAAAACGTCTTTTGCCGGAAAGATCTATGAGTGCGGGATAAGCTTTAATACCAGCTTCTTCCAAAATAGACCTCATGAAATAAGTCAGTGCTTTACAATCACCATATTTGTTTTTTTCAACGTAGGATGCGTCAAAAGTTTGGTAACCACCAATGCCCAATTGAACACTTACGTAGCGCATATTTTCTTGCAAGTATTTGTAGAGCGCTTGGATTTTTTCTTCATCATTACTGGCCGATGCCGTCAATGATTTTACTTTGGATTTCATTTCACTTGAAAGTTTTCCTTTTCCTTCATTTAAATCATAAATGAATTTTCCGAAGGATTTCCAGGTAGCCAATGATCCTTTCCAATTGTCTAACTGAACATCATTGGGTGCAATAGAAATGGAGGGCAATATTTTGTATAAGTTTGGTCCCAAAGATTCTTTTTGGTCTGCTTGTAGTTGGTTGATTTTCCATTCCCAAGACTTATAAATCGATGAATCACTTACTTTTGGTTTTTGATCAATTTTATTGGTACTGTAGCGGAGATCCTGTATCGACTTGCTTGAATTGTCTTTGTGGATTTTAACATTGAAATAAGCTTCTTCAACCGCAGTATTGATTTCTCTTGGACGCCATCCCGGCAAGTGAATGTAATTGCTTGAGCTGTATTTGCAATTATAAACAACGGTGTAGGGGTAAGTACCATAATTAATTTCAATATACTTGACTCTTGAGTCTTCATAAATAGAAAAACTACTTACCGCACTCTCATCTTTGATTTCTTTTTTATCAATCTTTCGAACTAGATTTCCTTTTGCATCATATATGCTAGCCGTTAGAGAAATGATTTTGCCATATTGTTGATGGTAATGTTGGAAATAAACATCGTACGAAGATTTCCGATTAAAAATACTGACGGCTAATTCTCGCTCATGCGTATATTCTTTTTTAGATTTTATATCAATGTAATTGATGTCTTTTCGAATGACGCTATTTGCATTTTGGGACAAAGAATCAGGAATATTGCTAATGGCGTAAGGCATGTCGGCCTTCACGGAATTCACGGATAAAAAACCAATAAAAAGTAAGAAAACCAGCTTAGTATGCTTAAGGATTATATTCATCGATATTAAGATTTTTTAAGTACAATTTGCTCTGCGTGTTTTTCAACAATAAGATCGAAAAATTCTTTAATAAAAGGATATTCTTCTACTTCATATTTTGTCTGCGATACCGTTATTTTACTTAATAATTGGATTTGATTTTTATTCATCGCTGTTGCGCTAAATTGGAATCGACCAGCTTTATTAGGCAAAGCTACATTCACAGCTTCAGGAAGTTCCTCTACTTGATAGCCATCAGGAATGGTCAACGAAAGCACATACTGTTCTTTGAATGGATAGGGAATATCAACTGGATAGCTTCTTTTTTCAAGTTTAAAAAAATTTTCATCAAACTTGGTATAAACGACAGGTGATAGATAAATGAAGTCGCCATTGGTTTGCGCTGCTTCTGGCAATGTGATATCAATATTATCTTTGAATTTTTGTGAAAGGTCAGTTAAGTTTTCCGTCTCTTTCGCAGTGACTTCAACATCAGGATAATTTTCTGAAAAACGCTCTTTCCAGTGTTTAGCATTTTTATCTTCAAAATAGGATCGTCTTTCAGATACAGCGCTATAACCAGAGTAAGAGCCGGTCATTTTTCCAACCAAATCTCCTTCTTCTGTAAGATCAAAACTCATCATAAATGCTTCATTGCCTCCCGGTGCTTTAAGTTCGATCCATTGACTACCTGTTTCTTTGACCAGCCAACCCATGCCGTTTAGTGATGAAACTTTGGGATAACCGATTGGCCGAAACTTATTAGAGAGGTCAATGAATTTTATTTCACCATCTAATTCTGCTTGTACTAGCGTATGGTTAAATTGATCAATGATCGGATACAAAGGAACCATTTTTCCGTTTTCTCTGGTGCTAATCATTACTGGGTCAGCCTTAATTCCTGCATCTCTTAGTAAGGCAATAAGTGCAAGATTAAGGGTAGCACTATATCCTACCTTGTCTGCATAAAAGGCATTTAAGTTTCCTCGCGCATAGGCCGAATAACGTCCATTCCATTCCATATTGCTCATTATGAAATTTGATAGCGCATATGTTTTCTGTTCTTGTGTCCAATCTTTTTGTAATAATCCTTCTGCATCCTTTGCAAGCGAAGAATAGTTTTTCTTCTTGGTGTATTGTAGCGCAAAATCTGTGTCCTCCATCAAATTTTCAGCAAGCTCTTCCCAAGTACTTAAATATGCTTTATAAAATGATCCAGGAAAATTAGTAGCATTCAATTGAAACCTAACCCTTGCTAAATAATCATCCATGGTTGTAATGTACCTTTCTTGTTTTAAGGCCGGTACATCCTTAATGATATATTCTGTTTTAGTGAATTGGATAGTTCTTCCTGCCAAAGCGCCCTGAAGTGTTGTTGATTCCTTTTTTGTAAAACTGTTGTTCCCTTGAAATAAATAAATATAGTCAAACCATTCAGGTATGGTCACGTTCAATTGACTATGTGCGATTGGAATCTCTTCTTGGAAATACCATTCTCTTAATTCAAAAATTCTTTCAGAGTGAACTTCATATTTGTATTCGATTATAGAGCCTGGAGCCAAGTTAGGTAAAGACGCTTTTTTCTGGGACCAATAATCGTTGACTTTTTCTTCAAAAACATCTGCTTTGGAAATTTTTGAAACAGTACCATCAGGGGCAATTACCTGAGCTTCAAATTTGATAACTTTTTCTACTTTTCTTTTGGAGTAAAAAGGAATTTCTATATCGCCATATTCAAAACCAGCTTCGTTGAGAATTTTTATTCTTCTATGGTGTTTGAAAATGGTTTTGAAATCTTCTCCAATATATTCGATACTTGTTTGACCAAAGTCTGCAAGGATAACAGCACTTGCTGAAGAATCTTTTTCATAAGTCGTCATTGCTAATTCCTCAGGGCTAACTTTACCCCATTTAATAAACTTTTTTTGTGCAAAGCTGTAGTTGATGGCCATAAAAATAACCAATGTTAGAAGGATCGATTTTTTCATCGTATACGTTTTAAAATAAGGTCAAGTTTTAAAAAACAAAATAAACCTAGATCGACTGGTAAAGCCAATAGGCATATGCGTCTAAATTTAATTAGATTAGCATCTGTTCTAGCAAGTGTGAATACTGTTGCAAACAAGATGCCGAAGCAAAATATATTTTAAAAATTAGATAGAAGTTTATTGAAGTAGTAAAGTTCGGCTCAATATAACACTAAAAAGACATATATGCAAAATGAATGAACGCTAAGCGGCTTTGTACTTATCACAATACCCAATAGAATAGATTACGAACTTAATCTAAAACTAGAGTGCATAATTTTTTTAAATAACTTTCAAATTAAAAACTCATCTTTGTTTTTTAATTTGTCCAATTACTTAAATTTCCTTGATGGAAAATAAAAACCTCTCAACCGCAGAGACTGCTGCATTGATAGCTAGAGACTTTGGCTTAGACATTGGCACCGAACCTATGACAGAGGAGGAGCTATTCAACTTGTTGGCCAATGAGGTTGCTTATATGATCGAATACCGTATTGAAACATTGATGAGTTTGTTGTATCGCTTGGATGTCCTTGAACCACATATTCAACATGCTTTGTCTCCAGTTGCGGTAGATCCGCCTAATATTGGTTTGGCAAAACTTATATTAGAAAGGCAAAAACAAAGAATTATCACAAAAAAATTATACAAACAAGCTCCTCTGGATGAGAATGAAGATTTGGCGATGTAAAAAAAAATCGCGACTCTGGAGCCGCGATTCGAAATGGTTATGCAAGAACTTTTTTATAAAAACCTTATTTACTAGGGTGTAATTCTGTTGAAAGAATAAACTTGCTCCTTCGCTTCAAAAACACTTTCCAATCCAGCCACGCTCAAAGAAGATTTTATATTCAACTTCCCATTGTTAGTAGGAATTAATTTTGCAAACTTCGTTTTGAATACACCAGTTTTTGTTTTGTTGTCTGTCACTTCAAACACCAAGTAATCTCCATCCTCACTTACATTCCAAAAACCATGTTCTATAATCTTGCTGTCATTGTTTCCAAGGAATCTAGTATAAGATCCATCTTCGCGAAAAAGGAAATGAACGATTACATTTTGATCAACATTGGTGATCCAGTCACCAACAATATTGTTTTTGATTTTTGAAATTTCATCCTTTGGTAAACCAGTATTGAATTCAAGTATTAAGCTTTCATCAGAATCAATTTTATTCAATTGGATGCCATTGCAATGGCCTTTTACTAAATAAAAAGATTCTTCATGATTGCCCGGATTAGTGATGACCAAAATTTGGTCAGAATCTTTATTTTCAACTCTCCAAATATAGCTTTTGTTTAAGCCTTCATTGGTCGCAAATGGGATAACATCAACAAGGCCCATTGCATGAAAATCAAATTTTTCTTTTTGGTTATTTCTAAGTACAATCCAATTTCCATCTACAAGATCTTGGTCTAAGCGCTCAGGGGTAGAATCGTATTTGTTACAGTCGGTACTAATTTCGGAAATAACATTTGCAGTAATGGGATTGGAAATTCCCAATAAAAAAATTGCGGTGATTAAAAGATAATTTTTCATTACGGATTTCTTTTTAGTTTTCAATAAATTTTTTGTTGAACTTTAGCTTTATATTGATGTAGAATTTTAACCTACGTTATTATCTACTTCATTATAACTTAAAGGTAACAGCAGATCGTATGTTAAAACAACAGGACTCGACAAGCCGTTGTTTTTATTCGATCAATGAAACGAAATAGAATTTTTAATTAATATTTAACCGACGAAACGCACCTTTCTTTATATGATTATTAAAACCCGTGGTATTGTTTTGAGGTCTATGAAATACTCGGAAACGAGTATTATCGTCGATGTCTACACAGAGTTGAAAGGATTGCGTACTTATATTATAAGTGGTGTCAGAAAAAGGAATTCGCAAGTTCCAGCAGGTTTATTGCAAGTTTTGTCCTTGGTGGACTTAGTGGTCTATTTTAGAGAAGGCAAGAGTATGAACCGAATCAAGGAGATAAAAGCCGCTCATATTTATGAAAAAGTTCCTTTTGATGTTTTTCGTTCTGCAGTAGGAATGTTTATCATTGAGTTAACCCGAAAAACCATAAGGGAGTCCGAAGAGAATGAAGATCTTTTTCTATATCTCTACAATACTTTGGTTGTTTTAGATCAGAGTGAATTTCCAATCAATAATATTCACTTGACTTTTATGATTGGATTAAGTGCTTTTCTAGGTTTTCAGCCAACACTCAATGATTTTGGAGAAAATTCATTTTTTGACCTGCAAGAAGGAGTCTTCGGAGATGATGAACCCACCCACCATCATTTCTTAGAGCAAGAAAACAATACTTTTTTTAAAAAATTCCTTCACACATCTGTTGAAGATTGTCATAACATCAAAATGAGTAGAGCAGAGCGAAAATCGTTGTTAGAGAATATGATCACCTATTATAAATTGCATTTAGAAAACTTCAAGGATTTGAATACCCATTCTATTTTGGAAAGGATTTTAAGTGAATGAGTGACCTCAATTGGAAAATATAAAGCTGGCGGATCTTTGTTTAGATGCAGTTATTCCTCTTCGTTTTTAAACAACTTCTCCCTTATCTTTGTGCCTTTAATGTAATATATACCTCTGGCACAGCGTTTTTTCTTGCATCAGAGGAGTAGGATAACAGGAAATAGAAAATAATTGCTTTTCAAAGCAAACGACATGAAGAATTCAAACAACCAAAGTCAAGCAGGTTTTAAGAGTAGAATGGTTAAAAAATGGAAAAGTTTTTACAAGAACTACCCCATTTTAGCCAAAATAACGGGTATTGGTGCATTAATAGGTGTAGCCGGTTTTGTCTTTTTAATAGGCTTGATTCTATCCGTAAGATTTGGCGCTTTTGGTCAATTGCCTTCCGCTGCTCAATTAAAGGATATTCAAAATCATACAGCTTCCGAAGTTTACTCTTCTGATGGAAAAGTAATTGGAAAGTATTTTATTGAAAACCGGACCATAGCTGAGCTTGGCGAAATATCCCCACATATCACGAATGCTTTGGTTGCCACTGAAGATGCTCGGTTTTTTAACCACAAAGGAATCGATGTAAGGGCTTGGTTCAGAGTTTTAATTAAAACCGTTATTCTCCAAGACGATTCTGGAGGAGGAGGAAGTACTTTGAGTCAGCAATTGGCCAAAAATCTTTACCCTCGAAAAAGGTATCGATTTTTTACTATTCCAATCGCTAAGCTAAAAGAGATGTTTTTAGCAAAAAGATTAGAACGGGCTTATACCAAAGAAGAACTATTGAATATTTATCTCAATACGGTACCTTTTGGTGGAAATATTTTCGGAGTTAAAGTTGCTTCCAAGCAGTTTTTTAATTCAACACTTGAAGATATTAAAATCGAAGAAGCTGCTGTATTAGTAGGCATGCTTAAAGCCAATACTTATTATCACCCTGTGCGAAACCCAGAAAGAGCTAAGGCGAGACGAAACGTGGTTTTATCGCAAATGGCAAAATACAAGCACCTGCCAAAATCCCAATTGGATTCGCTTCAAAAGTTAGACTTAATTGTAGAATACAACAGAGAAGACAATAACGAAGGACTCGCTACCTATTTCAGAGAACACCTTCGACAGGAACTGGGAGAATTAGTTAAGAATTATGAAAAAGAAGATGGCACACCTTACAATCTCTATACAGACGGATTGAAAATCTACACTTCCGTAGACTCAAGAATGCAATCTTATGCAGAAGCTGCTGTCACTGAGCATCTGGCTAAATTACAGAAAGACTTCGACGAACATTGGAAAGGCCAAAAACCTTGGGGCAGTGATAATGTAATTCAAAAAGAAGTCGAAAAATCCAATCGGTACAAACGACTAAAAGACAAAGGTTATACTTCTGCTCAAATAAAAAAGAACTTCGAAACACCTAGAAACATGACCCTCTTTTCCTGGAAAGGAGAAATACAAGAAAAGAAAAGCCCATTGGATTCTATACGCTATTATTTCACCAGATTGAATGCTGGCTTTTTAGCCATGGATCCCAAAACAGGGGATATCAAAGCTTGGGTCGGAGGCATAGATCATAAATATTTCAAATACGATCACGTAAAATCCAAACGTCAGGTAGGCTCTACGTTCAAGCCAATAGTGTATGCAAATGCTTTGAGAAATGGGGTTCAACCTTGTAACTACATCGACAATAATTTAGTGATTTATTCAGACTATGAGGATTGGAAACCAGAAAATTCGGACGGCAAATATGGTGGCGTTTATTCTATGGCTGGTGCCCTGAGGAATTCAGTAAACTCTGTGGCAGTAAACTTGATTATGCGATCAGGTGTTGATTCTGTTCGTCAGTTAGCAAAAGAAATGGGAGTGACGAGCGATATCCCGAATGCTCCAGCAATCGCGCTAGGTGCAGTAGATTTGTCTTTATTTGAAATGGTAAAAGTATATGGGACTTTGGCAAACCGTGGTGTTCAAACTCATCCCCAATATTTGATCAAAATTGAAAACAGCAAAGGAGAGGTAATCACTGAGTTTAAACAGACTAAAAAAAGAGAAAGGGTCTTGTCTCAGGATAATGCGGATATAATGACAAAGATGATGCAAGGAGTGGTTGATAGTGGTACCGCAAGAAGATTAAGATTTGTATACAATTTTAAAAATGACATTGCTGGCAAAACAGGGACTACGCAGTCCCATGCTGATGGATGGTTTATGGGGTATACTTCGGATATGGTGGCAGGAGCCTGGGTCGGGGGCGAATCGCCAAGAGTACGATTCAGAAGTATCCGACTTGGGCAAGGAGCAAATACCGCACTTCCTATCTGGGCCCGTTTTATGAAAAAAGTACATGCGGATAAGGAGTTTAAAAAAATGAAGTTTTCCCAATTCGCCGAACCTTCAGAGCTCGTTCAAGAAGCAATGAATTGTGAAGCGTATTTAACAGAAGCTCCTGTTTTTGTAGATGAAGAAATAGAGCCAGAGGAAGAAGAAGGAGGCGATGGATTTTTTGAAAAGTTTGATGATTTACTCGGAAGTTTAAAAAAGAAACCTAAAACAGAAATGGACCCAAGAGTGAATGAACGTCCAACCAAGAAAAAAAGGAAACCTGATACGAAAGAACAAAAAAAGGAAAAAGAGCGAATCAAGAAGAAAAACGCAAAACGAAAGAAAAAAGAACAAAAGAAGAAGAAGAAAAAGAAACAATGGGATGATTTGTTCAAAAAGAAGAATTAAGCATAAAACCTCCTTTTGACAGTTTTTCACTAAGCAGCATTGTGTTTTTTACTATACCTTTGGGTTAAATAAGGGTGAAAAGCTATGTTATATAGTTAAAACACACAGTAAGCTCTATCGCGACTTAAAAACCTTCAATTATCCAAAACACTTTAATGAGCTTATCGTATAGTTTTTGAACCCGAAGTTACTTTAGCTAATACCAAGAATAGAGTCATGCAGACAATAGAGAATGCTCCGATGGTCTATAGAAAAGGCCGCCTTTCCAAAAAGAAATTAATAGAACTATATCACGGATTAGTCCGCCCTCGAATGATTGAGGAGAAAATGTTGATCCTCTTACGACAAGGCAGGATAAGCAAATGGTTTTCTGGTATTGGACAAGAAGCCATATCCGTAGGTGCAACTTTGGCTCTACTTGAAGACGAATACATTTTTCCAATGCATAGAAACTTGGGTGTTTTCACAAGTAGAAATGTTCCTTTGGAAAAATTATTTTGCCAATGGCAAGGTAAAATGCCCGGCTTCACCAAGGGACGTGATCGCTCCTTCCATTTTGGAGCCCCCGATTATAATATCGTAGGAATGATTTCCCATTTGGGGCCGCAACTTTCTTTAGCAAGTGGTGTAGCGCTCGCCAATAAATTAGGCGATGAAAAAAGGATTTCTGTAGCGTTTACAGGTGAAGGAGGAACAAGCGAAGGGGAGTTTCATGAAGCCTTGAATGTGGCCGCCGTCTGGCAATTGCCAGTTATATTTGTAATTGAAAATAATGGCTATGGATTATCAACCCCTGCTTCAGAGCAATACCGTTGCGAACATTTAGCAGACAAAGCAAAAGGGTATGGAATGCGTTCTGTTATCCTTGACGGAAATAATATAATTGAAGTATACAATGCTTTCAGCAAATTAGCTGCAGAGCTGCGGGAGAATCCGGAACCAATCCTAGTGGAATGCAAAACCTTCCGGATGCGTGGCCACGAAGAAGCTTCTGGAACCAAATATGTTCCGCAAGAGCTTATGGACAATTGGGCTAAAAAAGATCCAATCTCCAACTATGAAGCTTTTCTTTTGCAAGAGAAAATAATTACTCAAAAAGAAATCGATACTTATAAAGTAAATTTCAAAAAAGAAATTGAAAACGGACTGAAGATTGCTTTTGAAGAACCTATCGTGACGGCTAATACAGAACAGGAATTACAAGACCTGTATGCAGCACATACGCAAGAGGTTGTTGCGCCAGCTAAGACATCAACAAGTAAACGATTTATAGATGCTATCTCGGACGGACTCGATCTAGCAATGGAAAAATATCCTGAACTGGTTTTGATGGGACAAGATATCGCAGACTATGGCGGAGTATTTAAAATAACAAATGGATTCACCGAAAAATTCGGTCATGCCCGAGTACGGAATACTCCTTTGTGCGAATCCGCAATAATTGGAATTGGTTTGGGCCTTTCTATAAAAGGATACAAAGCAATGGTCGAAATGCAGTTCGCAGATTTCGTTACCTGCGGCTTCAATCAGATCGTTAACAATCTTGCAAAACTTCACTACAGATGGGGCCAAAACGCGGACGTAGTGATACGCATGCCTTCAGGCGGCGGAGTAGGAGCAGGTCCGTTTCATTCACAAACCAATGAAGCTTGGTTTTTCCATGTTCCTGGATTAAAATTGGTCTATCCTTCTAATCCTACTGATGCAAAAGGTTTACTGTTAGCAAGTTTTGAAGACCCTAATCCAGTATTGTTTTTTGAACACAAAGCACTGTACCGTTCTATGACTGCCGAGGTGCCTGATGGATATTATACAATCGAAATCGGCAAGGCTGCAATCGCAAGAGAAGGGAATGATTTAACAATCATCACTTATGGTATGGGCGTGAGTTGGGCTTTAGAGACCTGTGAAGAGTTGGCAGTAGATGCTGAAATAATAGACTTGCGAACGCTATCTCCTCTGGATTATGATGCTATAGATGCAGCTGTCCGCAAAACCAACAAAGTATTGGTTTTACACGAAGATACTTTGACAGGAGGGGTCGGGGGTGAGATTTCAGCCTATATTTCTGAGCATTTATTTGAAGATTTGGATGCTCCAGTACTGAGGTGTGCAAGTATGGATACTCCAATTCCATTTGCAAAACCTTTAGAGAATAATTTTTTACCCGTTAACAGGTTAAAAGAAAAAATAGCACAGCTTTTAGAATATTAGCCTTTACCAATCATTTTAGTCAGCCTTTTCACAAACTTTTGTTTATTAAGTGCTCAATTCAATGATTTTCGTAATTTCGTGCCGCTTTAGAATAGTTTAAAAATAACAATATGAAGATTGAAGATTTTGTAGCAGTAAGTGCTTTACCAGGAATATATAAAATGGTTGCTAATCGCAGCAATGGTTTGATAGTAGAAGATTTGGACACGGGCAAAAGACGATTTGCTTCCGCGAGAAAACACCAATTTACTCCTTTAGCATCCATAGGAATATATACAGACGATGATACGACTGAATTGAAAGAAGTATTCAAGTCTATGTCAGAAAAAATGGAAACAACACCGCTTGTTAAAAGTACTGCACCTACTCCGGAATTAGTAGAATATTTTGGTGCAATCCTTCCGGAATATGATCGCGATCGGGTACACTTGAGTGATATCAAGAAAGTCATTAAATGGTTTACTTTTTTAAATGAAAGAGATTTGCTCGATTTTTCCGAAGAGGAAGAAACAACGGAAGAGGAGACAAAGGAAGAAGAAGCAACAGCTAAAGTAGAGAAAAAGAAAGAGGAAGTTAAAGCAGAGAAGCCTAAGAAAGCAAAGAAAACGGCTAAAAAGTAGTTCGTAGAAAAGCCATGATACACTTCTGTAGTCGGCATGCTGTGTTCCTACCATTCACCAATTCAAGCGGAGATATGGCTCGAATCTTGCCTTTTTATACACAGTTTCTTTTTTTTAATTAATAGTTGAAAACGTATCTTGAATGGATAGCCTTGTAAAAAGTACTACTCGAAAAAGGAAGTTTATTCCTAATGAATTAAAAATTTCAGTTTGGTCAAAAATCAAACCTTATTATTCGGAGTTACTTAAAAGGCCATTGAATTCGCTTTCCCACTTGGAAGAATGGATTCAGAATATGGATGAACTGGATGCGATTGTAAATGAAGATTTTCACTACAGGTACATAAAGGTTTCAGTAGACACGAGTGATGAGAAGGCAGATGAATCCTACAAATACTTTATCGAAGAGATTTCTCCAAAGCTTTATCCAATTCGAAAGGAGTTAAAGGAAAAACTAATGACTTCCAGATTCTTGGATTCCTTAAACCCTTCTAAATACGGTATTTACCTCAAAAGAATCAAAAATAGCCTTTCCCTTTACAACGAAAAAAACATCCCACTTTTTACCCAAGAAAAAATTTTGGCAAGTGAATATGGAGTGATCATTTCTAAAATAATGGTCAACATCGATGGGGAGGAAATGACTTATCAAAAAGCTCGTTCGGGGTTGGAATCAGAAGACAGGTCTCATCGAGAAAAAGTTTATCGCGCAATTGGAAAATCCTTTCTTGCAGTTAAAAAAGAGGTAAATGAAGTCCTAGATAAGCTTTTAGAAATTCGAGACTCCATTGCAAAGAATGCAGGTTTTGACAATTACCGAGACTACAAATTTAAAGCCTTAGGCAGATTTGATTATACTCCAGATGATTGTATGCAATTTCATGAATCTGTAAAAGCGGTGATTTTACCGATTGCTGAAAAGTTGGATAATTATAGACTAGATAGTTTACAATACGATCAACTCAAGCTTTGGGACGGCAGTAAATTTGGCAAAGGAAATGTTCCTATCAAAGTATATGATGGAATGAAAGATTTGGTAGAGAAATCAAAAACATGCCTAACCAATACCCATCCATTTTTTGGAGAGACACTTACCTTGCTTAAAGACAATGGTCATTTGGATTTGGAATCAAGAGAAAACAAACGACCAGGAGGCTACAACATGCCTCTGCCAATGACTGGAATGCCTTTCATTTTTATGAATGCGAATTCCTCTTTCCGAGATATAAAAGTACTTATGCATGAGACTGGACATGCGGTCCAATCTTGCTTGATGAACGATTTGGACTTAGTAGGAAGCATGAGCATCCCTTCTGAAATTGCGGAACTCGCTGCAATGAGCATGGAATTATTGACCATTGATAAGTGGCAGATTTTCTTTGAAGAAAACACAGTTCCAGTCGAAGCTAAAATAAATTATTTCGCGGGCATTGTTCATACTTTGCTTTGGATTGTTACTATTGATAAATTTCAACACTGGCTTTATACCAATGTTGGTCATACTGCAGAGCAAAGAGAGGAAGCTTGGACAAGTATATACAATGAATTCAATTCTTCAAAAGTAGACCGAACAGGATTCGAAGAACAGTTAGAAAACCTTTGGCAAAGACAATTGCATATATTTGAAGTTCCTTTTTATTATATCGAATATGGTTTTGCACAATTGGGTGCATTAGCAATCTGGGACAAATACAAAGAAGATCCTGTTGAATCAGTAAAAGATTATATGAATGCATTGAAGCAAGGCTATACGCAATCAATCCAAGATACTTATCAAGCAGCAGGGATCGAATTTAACTTTGACAAAGAATATATTCAAAAGCTAGGAGCCGTATTGGAAAAAGAGGTGGAGACTTTATACAACTAGTTTTTCGAAGAGTTTAATTTCAAAAAAAAAATAAATAAAAAAAAGCGCGACTGTATTATTGAATACGGTCGCGCTTTTTCATGCTAAAAAACTAATCTTAATTCCTAGCAGCTTTCGCTTTATAATTAGGAACGTCCATTTTCATACTTGCCACAAAATCTTGCAATAGAACTCTACCTTCTTGGGCAGCCTTTTCATTTTTTGCATCAAAGTTAAAATTGGTCTGTTTGAAAAGCGTCAAGATTTGTTTTTGCTTAGCGGTTTTAGAAATATGACTTTGCAAACTTCTTTGCATGCTTGGTTGAGGTTTTGCAGGAACGGCTTTTTCTCCAACACTCATTTTTACTTCATTAATTCCTGTTGCAGGAGCTGGGTTGTCCTCATCGCTTTCTTGAATCAACGCTTTCTTTTTGGCGGCGTAGCCAGATTGGTTGATCTTTAAAGTATTTCGTTTGACAACATTTTCCATATCATTGACCAATGCTTTTTTGAAGTAAGCACATTTCTGTTCGTCCTTGGCATCAAACGCTGCATTAAATCCATTGACTTTTTTGAGAAACTGAATGAGCGCCTGTGCATCTCTATCTTCGGGAGACATTTTCTTTGCAGAAATCTCTTCAGAAGGGCTCGCTTTTTTCAAATCCGTTTTGCTTTGAGCCAATACCGTCTGACTAAAGGCCAATACAAAGATCAAAGTAAATAATTGTGTATAAAATTTCATTTCTTTCAATTGTTTTAAACTGTTACTTGTATAAACCTAAAACGCATTGAAATGGATCAGCGTTGCACTTTTAGGATTGTTTATTGGCAATAAGACTAGAATTTAACGATTTCTTGACTTCTGACCTAAATAAAATGCTTGATTTTACTCAATGCAGCGTCTTTTAGTTTGGACTTTTATTTACCATCTTTGTTTAAAGAGATCAATAAAACACCGACTATAACTAACATTGTCCCAATAATTTGGAGAGAACCAAATTGCTCATCTAAGAAAATATTCGCTAGGATTATTGTTGAAATAGGTCCTATACTTCCGATAATTGCAGCTTTATTGGAGCCAATGATTCGAATGCCTTCCGATACCAAAAAGGAAGGAATCACAGTTGCAAAAGTAGCCATGAGAATCGCAAGTTTATAAACGCCAATATCAAAACCAAAAAGATCCAAGCCGTTGGTAATGGCGTGATGAATCAAGATCATCAAAGCAGAAACGGTCATTGCATATGACGTAAAGCGGACTGTACCAACTCTCGGCAAAATTTCTCCGCTACCTACGAGATAAATAGCATAAGTAAGTGCACTAATGAAAATCATCGATGCACCGAGCACAAGATCTTCGTTTCTACCAAACATGTTTTCTTGCCAGAAGGCCAAGCCAATTCCGATATAAGTTAGCAGCAATGCAATCAAATGTATCTTTTTAATTTTCTTTTTAAAAAATAAAGCGTTGATCAAAACGACAAGAGTTGGATACATGAACAGAACCAACCGTTCTAAACTTGCAGTAATATATTGGAGACCAATAAAGTCAAAGAGTGAGGCAAGATAGTAACCTGCACTTCCCATAAGAAAAATTAAAAACCAATCTTTGTTACTGATTGGTTTGTCCGATTTATTTGAATTCCGGTTATTGAAAAAAGCGATTAATAAAAAGAAGGGAAGAGCAAAAAGCATTCTTAATGCGAGAAGAGAAACACTGTCAATTTCAAAACGGTAAGCTAATTTTACCATGATCGCTTTTGCTGAAAAAAGAACAGCTCCAGTAAAAATTAATGCCGCAGCAAACAAGGAATAATAGGTGGTATTATTCTTCCATTCATTCATCATTCCAAAAAGTTTGCGGTCTAACTTGGTCTTGTACTTATAACTGAAGAACAAATTTTTGCTCTTCTATTTTTCCAGAAGCCATGTCGTGTGTTTCTGAAGAAACGAATTGGAAGCCATTGTTTTGGTATAATTTTTTTGCACTTTCCAATTCCGAGAAGGTCCAAAGATATACTTTCTCATAGTTTTTTGCACTACAAAAGGCAATGGCTTTTCGGATCATAAATTTACCGAGTCCAAGGCCTCTTGCGGATTTATGTAAAGCAAACCAACGCAGTCTTGCGACTTTATTCTTTTCCCCAACAATTGCAATAGAGCCCAATACACGATCCCCTTGTTCTAAAAGCCAAATAGAATCTTTTTGCTCATCATAATTTTGAAGGAATTCCAATAATTCATTGACCATAGAAGATTCCACAGACATATCCAGATTCAATTCTTCCGAATAAATCATTCCGTGTAAAAAAGTAAGATATCCGATATCTCCTTCTTTTAGTTTTGAACGCAATTGGAAGGTAACTTTTTGCATCTAAATATTAGTTGGTCAATGCGACGAATGGATCTTCGATTCCTATATCTTGAAAAGTCTTGCCGGCTTTTATATCCGAGATAATGAGGTCGAAGGCTTTCATTTTATGCATTCCGGAGATTTTTGCTCCAGAATAAAGCGTTTCATAGTTTTCCCAACTTGAGCCGATTCCACCCATAGGTATAATTTTTACCCACATTTTCCAAGCCCTAGGAAGCCCATTTTCGTCAAGAATCCAAAGATAAGAATCTCCAGGTGTTACTCCTCCAGAATCATAGGTGACCATTAAAGCTTTGGCCCCATTTTCCAATTTTACGATTCCGCGACTGGTTCCAGGATCCATGCATTTGGCAGGAGCGTTAAGCCAGAAAGAATCATTGCACCAATGAGACCAGGCAGTTTGAACGGCTTTATTCGCTTTTTCATCGGTTAATTCCTGACCATTTTGATATGCCTTTCCATCTACTTGATCAGGATTAAGAAGCACCATGTGGTCTCCCCATTCAACCTTAGCAAGGTTTCTTTGCTTGTCCCAAACATATTTTTGTCTTCCACCAAAATTCCATTGAACTACTCCTGTGGTGTCCCATCCTTTTTTATCAATAGCCACAAGCATTTTTTCAGCCAAAGCTTCCGCTTCTGCACCTTTCACACTTTCAGGCTTACTTTCATTAAATACAAGGAATAAGATAAAGATTCCAGCGATGATTACCATTAAGATAATCCCTAGCCACTTGAGGAGTTTTTTCATAGTTGGTGTTTTAGGGACGGATAAAAAATAAATTTACCAAAATCCTAAAAAAATGATGAATTTGTTTCCGTCCAACTACTTTGAGATGGAATATTAGGCATTAAAATTGAAATTATGAAGCATGTAGAAGAATATTCTAAGTGTCAATAAACAATAGCTCAGGCTTTTCGCATTATGACATTGAAAGCTTCTAAAGAATACTTCTATATTTGAAGTGTCAAAAACTGATTACAAACATGTACAAAGGTAAAAAAGTTATTGTTGTTCTTCCAGCATATAATGCAGAATTAACCCTGGAAAGGACCTACAATGAAATACCAATGGATTTAGTTGATGAAGTCATTCTGTGCGATGATGCAAGTAGTGATAATACTTCTAAGCTAGCTGCTCAAATTGGAATAAAGCACGTTATCGTTCATCAGAAGAACAAAGGCTATGGTGGAAACCAGAAGTCCTTGTATAACAAATCACTGGAACTAGGCGGCGATATCGTGATTATGCTTCATCCGGATTATCAATACACACCGAAGCTAATTCCTGCAATGGTCAATATCATTGGAGATGAGTTGTATCCGGTGGTGCTTGGTTCAAGAATCCTAGGAAAAGGTGCTTTGAAAGGAGGAATGCCGCTTTATAAATACTTTGCCAATCGTTTTCTGACATTTAGTCAAAACCTTCTAATCAATTACAAACTTTCAGAATACCATACTGGATACCGGGCTTTTAGTAGAGAAGTGTTGACAAACATTAGTTTTAATACAAATTCGGATGATTTCGTTTTTGACAATGAAATGCTTTCGCAAATTGTATATGCAGGCTTTGATATCGCCGAAGTAACGTGTCCTACCAAATATTTTGAAGAAGCTTCTTCTATAAATTTTGCAAGAAGTTCGAAATATGGATTAGGCGTTTTAAGAGTTTCTGTTGGACATTTTTTTCAAAGAATAGGCTTGGCCAATCTGGCGATGTATAAAAAGCCAAAATAATTTTCACCGTTTTAGTTGAAAAAAAATCAAGGAATTTTAATACCCCCTCGTATCAGGGGAATTTATTCCCCTGGATTGCAATGCTACTCGCCATGGCTAATAACTTTGACAAATACAAAAAGAGGAATCAGCGTACAGGTTATTTGTTTATTTCTTTAAAAAGATCAACTGCTACAATCTCTCATTGAAATTATAAAGCATGATTCGAGTTCATGCTTTCTGCTAGTCCAAAAATTTTAAATTGAAAAATCCCATACCTTCCAGAACAAAAGGTATTATTTACTTTCCTGACTTTTGAAAGTCAAAACAGCTTTTCGGCCAATGAAGATGGCCACTAATATTAGGGTATATGCAAGCGTGGTCGTCATAGTTGTGGGGCAAATATAGGTTATTTCGGGAATTCATCCCTTTACTTTCCTATTTTATAACGATTACATTATTTTTATCGCTGCGCTTTAACATCGTTTATTTTTCATTTCGCCAATATTAGACAAATTCCTCTATGGATCAGGATTTAAAAAAACACCTCAATAAATGTGTCAAACAATTTAATCAACCTGATTTCATAGCAGATGATCCAATTAAAATTCCGCATCGATTTACCAAACGCCAAGACATTGAGATTGTAGCATTTTGGGTGTCCATTCTTGCTTGGGGAAGAAGACAGACCATTATCAACAAAGCAGAAGAGTTGGTTCAATTGATGGATGGCAAACCTTATGAGTTTATTCTCAATCATAAAGAAGAAGACCGAAAAGCCTTCGAAAGCTTCAAGCACAGGACTTTTAACGCCACTGATACCTTATACTTTCTGGAATGGTTGCAACAGTATTATAACTCACATGATTCATTAGAAACCGCCTTTTCGAAGCATCTAGGAAAGAAAGATGAAAATATTGAAAATGCATTGATTGGATTTCGGAATAGCTTTTTCTCTTTGCCTGATTTCCCAAAACGAACGACCAAGCATATCGCAAGTCCCGCAAGAAATTCTTCTTGTAAAAGATTAAATATGTTTTTGAGATGGATGGTAAGAAAAGACAATAAGGGAGTAGATTTTGGTTTGTGGGATACCATCAAACCTTCACAACTCTGTATACCGCTAGATGTGCATGTCGAACGAGTTGCAAGAAGATATAAATTGATTACTAGGAAACAACGAGATTGGAAAACGGTAGTAGAACTTACTCAAAATTTAAAAAAATACGACCCCAAAGATCCTGTCAAATATGACTTCGCTCTTTTTGGATTAGGAGTACTGGAACAAAATAATCCTAACGGAATAAAATAAAAAAAGGGAACACTCACTGAGCGTTCCCTTTTTTGGATTATGGATTAAATTTTATTCTTTATCGAATCTTAACTCTTGAATGCGATAGCCTCCATCTGCAACACTCAGGTAAAGATAGACTCTGTAAGATTTTCCTCCACTTAGGTAATTGCCTATGAGGTACTTAGAATCTTTGCCTTTTGAGGTTCCTTTGTGGACCTGGCTGTAAGACGACGGTTTATACTTTGTAAAAAAGTCCGTCAGAATGTTTACCGCATCAGATTTTTCATAAATATCTTCTTCTTCGAGAATAGCAATTTCTACACTCTCATCAAGATATTTAGTTAAAGTTGCAATATCTCCATTTCCTATGGCTTTGGTAATCTCATCCAAATCTTGTGGAGGATTTCCAATGGCAAGGAAAGGTGTTGCCAACATCAAAATGAAAAACAGGTTTTTCATGGTAAATTAGTTTTGTTACTAGAATAAATCCAAATTCGTACCAAATGGATTTCTAACATTAATAACGCTTACAAATGTAGACGTAAGGTGCCTCCATCTGGTAACAATCATCTTTGTAATAGAAATACATGAAGTGGGTATAGTGGATTCAATCCGTACATTGGTTTAAGTTGCTGTAAATGAAACGTTTAACTTCTTTTTTTGGTTGTAATATTAGTTCATTTCATCCGGAATATATAACGGATTAAAGAATTGTTAAATTATATATTGAGAACTAATTAAAGGAATTTCTTTTGGTTTATTCCTTCAAAATCTGCCAAAATAACCTAAAACTGTCATTCTTTGACTTTGAAAAGTTCTGCTTTTATAAGCTAAGAAGCAAGTCTCAAACGCAGAATAATAGATAATTCCTTTAAGAAAAGCCTTAAAACAGAAAGTAAGGCACTTTAAAAAATGATTATAATCCTTCTCCTCAATTTAAAAGAACTTCTTCCTAAAAAGATTAATTTTGCGCTGAACGTAAATGATAGGGAATACAAAAGTAGAAATACAAATACATGAAAAATGCAATCCTAGTAATATTAGATGGTTGGGGTCACGGTACAGATCCTAAAGTTTCTGCAATAGCACAAGCAAACACTCCTTATGTAGATAGCCTGTATAAAAATTATCCCAATTCAGAATTGGTAACTTTTGGGGAAGAAGTAGGTTTGCCGGAAGGGCAAATGGGGAATTCGGAAGTAGGGCATTTGAATATAGGAGCAGGGAGAGTTGTTTATCAAGAATTGGCGAGGATAAATAAAGCAATTAAAGAGAAGACACTCGAAGAAAATATTGTTTTAAAACAATTGATAAATGACACCAAAGAAAGTGGTCAAGCATTGCATTTGATGGGATTGCTTTCTGATGGAGGAGTTCACTCTCACATCAATCACCTTTTATCATTATGTGATATTGCAGTTGCCAGCGGTTTATCCAAAATTTATATCCATGCATTTATGGATGGTCGAGACACTTCTCCTAAAGGAGGGATTGATTATCTAAAAAAAGTGCAAAAACATATTGAAAATTCACCAGTTCAAATAGCCTCTGTTATTGGTAGATATTATGCAATGGATAGAGACAACAGATGGGAACGAATTAAACTGGCTTACGACCTTTTGGTGAATGGAAAGGGAGAAGCAACGGATGATGTATGTGAGACAATCAGGAAGTCTTACGAATCAGACACGACAGATGAATTTATTCAACCTCTTGTTCTAACAAAAAATAATGTCCCAATTGCAAAAATGGAAGATGGAGATTCTGTTTTGTTTTTTAATTTCAGAACAGATCGGCCACGCGAAATAACGGAAGTTTTGACCCAAAAAGATAGGCCTGAATTTGGTATGACGAAATTAAACCTTCGCTTCGCTACCATGACGCGTTATGATAATAAATTCGAAAACGTTCGAGTACTTTTTACAAAAGATGACTTAAAAGAAACCTTGGGAGAAGTTCTTGCAAAAAACGGAAGAACTCAAGTAAGAATTGCAGAAACAGAAAAGTACCCGCACGTAACTTTCTTTTTCTCTGGTGGACGAGAGAAAGAATTTGAACAAGAGCGAAGGCTTTTGATTCCTTCTCCTAAAGTAGCGACCTATGATCTTCAACCAGAAATGAGTGCAAAAGAAATAACCAATACTATAATTTCTGACATCAAAGAAAATACGCCCAATTTCATTTGCTTGAATTACGCTAACACAGATATGGTCGGTCATACCGGTGATTTCAAAGCAGCTCAAGTCGCAGCAGAAATGGTGGATTCTTGCTTGAAGGAATTGATGGAAGTAGCATTAGAACACAATTATGATGCTATCATTATTGCAGATCACGGGAACTCTGATTATATGATAAATGACGATGGAACGCCACATACCGCACATACGGTGAACTTAGTTCCCTGTTTTTACATTAGTAATAATCAAGAGGAGATAAAATTGAAAGATGGTAAGTTGGCAGATGTTGCTCCAACAATTTTAGAAATCCTTGGACTTGAAAAATCCAGTCTCATGGATGGAGAAAGCTTAATTGTCAAAACTAAATCTGCAGTTTAATTTCTGTGACTAAAAATAATCGAATGCGTATTATTATACTCTGTGTTTTTACACTTTTCATTTCTTGCCAAAGTCAGCAATCTGAATCAGTAGTTGGTTTAAGGAGTTTTTTTGATTTAGAAGAATATTTTTCTGAGGAAATTGATCGATTAAGTGAAGTTGCAAAGCTTGAAAAAACAGTTACATACGATGGGAAAGAAGAGCAAAAAGTTATCACTGATTTCAATCTGAAAGAGGAGCTGAGCCTTTTTTCAGAATCCAATATCAACAATCCGAATTGGGCAGACAAATACCAAGTTGACACTATTTATACAAGCGGTAAATCGATTGGAAAAATTGTGCACACTAGTTTAGAAGACAAGTTGAGTGTGAAAAAAATAAGTATTGAGTTTTTATCCGGAGAAGTTTCTAAAATTGAAATTGAAAAAGAATCAGATACTGCAATTGCAGATTCCTATCAAGCTTTGACCTATACTCCTGGCAAAGGCTATTTTATAAAAAATAAGCAAGCAATTACTTTTTCAGCTGAACATGAATTGTCTGTTCGGGTGAATTATTTGAATTAAACACCAACTGAGTCGGTAGTCTGAATCGCTCCAAATTACCATCTACTAAATATTCATCTCCTTCCATTAAAGTCATGACCACTCTACGGTTATAAGCCATTCCTCTTTTCGATTCAGTACCGTCAGCGGACTTATTAATTGCAATAGGTTTTGATTCTCCGTATGCAACAGTTTTCAATCTGTGGATGGCAATCCCATGCCTAACTAAATAATTCCTACAACTTCTTATTCTTCTTTTTGATAAAACAACATTGAATGCTGGATTGCCTTTAGAATCGCAATGACCAGCCAGTTCTAAATTTAACTTTGGATATCTTTTTAATTGAAAAGCCACTTTGCTCAGCACTGCTTTGGAATCTTGATTTAAATCTGATTGACCAGAATCGAAGTTTACACTAGCCAGTAATTCCTCTATTGGAATTTCTAGTTTAGGTGCTTTTTTCAATTCCGATAATTCCTTTATACCACAATATTTATTGACCTCCTTGGGTTCTGCAATTTTGGCATATTCAAAGCCTTTATCCTTCAGATCCATAGATATTTGCTCAGCTTCTTCCAAGCTTTGGAATGGGCCTAAATAATAACGGTAAAAGCTATTTCTATCCAAATGAAAATAAACTGTTTGAGAAAGACCTGCACTCTGGAAAAAATTAGACGCCACGGGTTTCTGATAAACCGCGATTTGTACACTGTGCGTCTGTGCAAAGGCAATACAGTAGGAAAAGACGGAAAGTACCGTCAGGGTTGTTTTGATAGTGTTCATGCGTGCGTTAATTCTTCGGACAAGATTACTTGTCTGTTTATTAAGCAAATATACATGAAGAAAATGTTAAACTCAAGTTCGTATATAAATTATTATAATTTATTTTCCGTATTCTTTTAAAGAAAATTAATACTCTAGAAAAGGTGTTTGAATTCAGCAAAAAAATTAGTCGAGTTCTTTTTATAAATTAGATAGTCAAATGAAATCGATAATTGGAATATTCGTCCATCATCAACTTAAATTGTTGTCATTTTTTGGACCATTTGATTACTTCTTTATTAAATGAATGCCATATGAAGATTTTACACGCCAATATTTTGCTTACCCTTGTTTTTATAGTTTCCTTTTGCAGCACTACTTTTGCAAATAAGTTAATGGTTGTTAATCCAACATGTGAATACAAAACGAATCCAATTGGTATTGATGACTTGAATCCCAGGATGAGTTGGATGCTTCAAGCAGAACAAAACGCAGTTGTCCAAACGGCCTATCAAATTCGTGTTGCCCAAAGCAAAGAAGGAATACAATATACAGATTACCCTTTA
>CALIAG010000570.1 GCA_938041325.1 uncultured Saprospiraceae bacterium
ACCGAAGCAACCAAAAGTAAAAGGCAATAAATCGAAGCTTGCAAAAACGAAAACGAAATCCAATAAAAAGAAAGGCGGTAAACGAGGCAAGGTTGTAAAATCAAAACCAATAAAAGGAGAATTTGATCCGGTAGCGGAAGCAGCTTCCAGAGATGCAGCAATAATTCGAGCAGAGCGTGCAGCAGTAGAGGAAAGTAAAGCACGGAAAATTTATGAAGATGCAGGTTTTAATTTGTTATTCGTTGAAGAAGAATTGAGTAAATCACTAGAAGAAGTACCCATGAATCTTTCAAAAGTAGAAAACTTGGAATTGAAGTTGGCAAATGTGAAGGCTGAAGAAAACGCTGCAAAAAGAAATTACAAAGAAGCTCAGAAGAATGCGAAGTTTTCTGAGAAGCTAATTGATATGTCCATGGATAAAAGAGATAAATTGGTTGCTGCACAAAGAATGAAAAGCAACCAATTTGATCCGAATGAAGTGGAGGAAACGGTTGGCCTGAATGATGCAATCAATGAAAATACTTCTAGATCAAGTAAAAGAGAAAACGTTGCTTCTAGTAAAACCAATAAAAAGAAAGGCAATGCAATGCTTGTTAGTGATGTTATGGTTAATCCACCTGCCCGCCCTTGTAATGTTGCTTTTGAAGGACTTGATGAGTTCAGTGGCATCAGACGCAAAGATCTAAAACCAGAACAGTTTTTTACCTATACCAATGATCAATTGGCGACTTATATTAAAGGTGGAGATTACATCACTTGTAATGGAAACTTGTCTGCGGGAAAAGGAGGTCTTGTTTACTTAACTTTGAAATTTGTAATCTCTTCCGAATTTGCACAAAGAGAATTTGGCGTATTAGAGAAAGGAAGTTTATTGACTTTGAAAATGATAAACGGGTCTACTGTTAGACTTTATAACAACAAAACAGATACTGGAGTTTTAAACACTTTGGACAGTACGACAAGCTATAAAGCACAATTTGCAATGACCAGTTCTCAACAAAAGGATTTAATGAAATCAGAGTTGGATAAAGTTCGTGTGGTTTGGAGTACTGGATATGAAGACTACGAAATCTATGAAGTAGATTTTCTAATCAATCAATTGAATTGTTTACAGGACAAATAAAAATATGAAAGAGTTAGAAGTTGTTCAAATGCTTGGTCTCAAATTGCCCACCGATCCTAGATGGGTGAATTTGGCAGAAATGGACCTTGCAGAAATATTGACGGATCATGCTTATTGCGAACAAAAAGCAACAACCTCTTGCATTTCTCTAATTCAACAATATCCGGAGCGTACTGAAATGGTAAAAGCTTTGGCTCCAATCGTTACAGAAGAGTGGGGACACTTTAGAATGGTTCTAGCGGAGTTAGAAAAAAGAGGTCTACAATTAGGTGCGCAACGAAAAGACGAATACGTCAACAAACTCATGAAGTTCATGAAAAAAGATGGACATAGAGACGATCGTTTGGTTGAAAAATTATTAACCTTTGCCTTAATAGAAGCGAGAAGTTGCGAACGATTTCGTTTGCTTTCTCTTCATATTGCAGAAGATAGTTTGAAAAAATTCTATCACAAATTCATGGTCTCTGAAGCCGGACATTATGTTTTGTTTATAGATCTTGCAAAGAAATATGGAGATCCTGAAAAAGTAACAAAACGTTGGCAGGAATACCTTGAATTTGAAGCTGGAATTATGGAAGAACTAGACGTTCGTGGAGATCGTATACATTGATGTTTAACATACAATACCCAATTTTTTACCACTCAAATAACGCTTAAAAAAAGTTTCATTTTTAACGACCTTATTTCCGAGGTTGACTACTCCTTTTGACTTATAGTTTTTGGTCTAATATTTGCATTTTCTGTAATATGAGATCGCCTAACTTTCTAGAGAACAACAATGCAATTTCTCGTATTGTCCTGAGTACAAAAGAATTAAGTAAATTTTCAAGCGCTTCCTTGTGGAGCACTTTATTCTTCTTTTTAGCATTTATCCCCTTTTTGGATAATTCAATTACCAATCAAATCGATTCGGATAGTACAGCTATTCAAGCTAAACTTAACAATCCAAATTCAAATTTTGATCCATTTAAAATTCCGGAAACTCCAGACGCACTAAGCACCACAGGTCCGCTGAGTTTTAGATTCGGCACCTATTTTGGAAATTCCATCAACAATTCATTCAACGATGTAGTCGTCCATACGGATGGGTCTGCTTATGCTTTTGGTAGAACGATCAATCAAGGTTTTGATGCCATGTTATCCAAATTCGATGCAGATGGTACCTTGGTTTGGACCAAAAATATAGGAGGATCCAATACAGAAAATTTCAATCCAAACGATTCATATGATTATGGGAAAATAGCGTTGGACAACAGTGGAAATGTATACATAACCGGTGTAACCAATAGTGATAATTTTCCAACCAATTCTGCTTTTCAAAATACCAGAGCGGGAGGCTTCGATGCCTTTGTCTCCAAATACGATCCCGATGGCAATTTACTTTTAAGTTCTTACTTAGGAGGAGCGCAAGATGAAAATTTGGGTGGAGGAGGAGGAATCGTTGTTGATTCAAACGGAAATATCTTTGTTGGTGGCTCAACGCTGAGCAATAGTTTTTTCAACTCATCTGGAGCTTATCAAAGCAGCCATAGTACAGGTACAGAAAGCGATGCGTTTATAGTTAAAATAGCTTCGGATTTTAGTGCTGTGACGGGTACCTTTTGGGGAGATGAATCAAACGATGTTATACGCGAATTGACGATTGATCAAAACGATAATATTTGGGCGGCAGGATATACCGATGAAAGTTCTTTGAGTTTACCTGGTCAACAAGGTACTACCAACGGAGAATTAGATGGTTTAATTTTAGCATTCAATAATGATCTGAGTCAATTGTCAAGTGGTACCTTTTTGGGAGGTCAATTTGATGATGAAATATCGAGTATCCAATGTGATGCCTCTGGAAATATTCATGTTTGTGGAAACACCTTTAGTACCAATGATTTTCCGGTACAGAATGCTTTTCAAAATTTTTACCAAGGTGGCCAAGAAGCATTTGTTTCCAAACTAAATAATAGTGGAGCCTTGGTTTGGAGTACCTTTCTAGGTGCTGGTCAAAACGAAGGAGCAAATGGAATTGAATTAGACGCATCAGGGAATGTCTACGTTGCAGGTTTTACTTCCAGTGATAATTTTCCCGTTGACCGTACGGTTCAAGAGACGTATAATACTTTGAACTGTGAGCAAGATGGTTTTATTTTCAAATTTAACAGTGATGGAACCAGAGACTGGGCAAGTTATTATGGAGGTTGGCGTGCGGATCATCCACATGCAATTGCTGTAAATAATGCAGGGCAGGTTTTTGTAGCAGGAAAAACAGAAAGTACGGACTTACCAGTTACTCCGGATGCTCATTTAGTTATCCCTGCAGTGACGGGTTTAAATGCTTTTTTGAGCAGCTTTGAAATTGCTTGTCCTTCTGTGCCAATCCTAATCCACAGTACTGAAAATGCGATATATTATGATCAATTTTGGTGCAACAGATATACCTCTGATAGGATAGAAAACTTTTCTCAAGACAGTTGCGCCGTTGTATTAATAGCTCCTCCTGGTTATTCTTCTTATAGTTGGGAACGAAATGGATCTACCGTCAGTTCTGAAATCGGTCAAATGTTAAGTGTTCCAAATCCACGAGATAATTTACCAGAATATACCGTACTTATCGAGGGGGGAAATAATTGTGCTTCAACATCAACGTCTGTACCTCAAGCAATCGATTGGCTAAGACCGATGTGTGGTTTTGGTTCTTCGTATGATGAAAATGAAATGCCTCATATCTCTAATATTTTAGAAGGAGTAGATAATGAAGTTATATGCCCAGGAGAGAGCATCAATTATTCCCTGAGTTCAGATGGGTTTTGTGGTGCTATTTTTCAATGGCAGAAAGACTTTGAAGACATTCCGGGAGAAACCAGCGCCAATTTAAATGTAACTGAATTAGGCTGTTACCGGATAGCCATCCAGAATGAATTTACAGGTTGTACGGTATATTCAAAGACTAAGAAATTCATTGAATTAGATAGCGTTAAGTTGAATGATTATGATTTAAATGGAGATGCTGCCTGTCAAATTCAAGACACCGTCTATGGCTGTACGAATGTTAGAATCAGAGCAAGAATTCCGAATTGTGCTTCTTGCTCGCAAAGCCTTTCTGGTGTAACTTATACTTTTTATAGAGATGGAATAGAACAGAGTTCAAACACTTATGGATATATTACAACAACACAAGAAGGAACCTATCATGTTGAAGTTGACAATGGGACTTGTACAAGTATTTCAAACGATATAGAAGTTATCATAAGACCAACAGAGCCTCCGCTATGGGTTAGCCCAACGAGTTCCGCAGTATGTATCTATGGTTTGGATAGTTTGGAATTGAGCATTACTCACCCAGCTGCAAACGACAGTGCAACCATCCGTTTTGACATGCCTTATCCTGCATCAGATATTTCTGGTTTGGATTCAACGGTAATGGCATATGATCTAGAAAGCGGTTGTATGCAAGTTCGCTTCACCACAAAACAAGGCTGTCAATCAAGATCTGAATCCATCGAATTGCACGATACCTTGACTGCAAAAATAGAAATTAATGGTGCATATTGTATTCCTGTAACGCTGCGATCAGAAGGAATTAGTTCTTGTAATCTAGATTCTGTTTTTTGGTTTAAAGAAGATAGTATGCTTGCAGCGTATGCTTATGACGGGAGTTTTACGGCTAGGGAAGCAGGGAAGTATGTTCTTAGAGTTAAAAACGTATGTGGAAGTTTTGATTCAGATACAATAGAATTAAAAGGAAATTTAGAACCCGCAATGATAAGCCCTGCGGGCCCAGTTTGTTTACCAGCAAATTTAAGTGTTGATTTTCCTAATCCGGATAGCTCGATTGTTGTTCATTGGTATTTGAATAGCCGAGCAAATTGTTATACAAGTGCCTCTTACCGATATTTATTAAATGGCGGTCCTGATATAATAGCAAACTCTCCAGGATACTATTATGCGATATTAGAAGATACGATAAGTGGTTGCAAGAGCTCCTGTTCTGATTATGTTGAAGTCCAACGAAGTGTAGCAGGAGCAGGGTTGAGCCCTTCCTCTAATATTTATTTTTGTGATGGAGCAGGTACAGATAACGTTACCATAAACGTAGTTCCTTCAAGTCCATCATTTACGTACCAATGGTTTAGAAATAACGATAGTATTATTGGTGCAAACGCTTCAAGTTATACTACAAATGCACAAGGGGTTTATAGAGCTTATTTAGAAAATTCTTGTGATGATGCGTTTACTCCTTCTGTGAGTATTTACAGCGTCGACAATCCTACCGTCACCATTCTGCAACCAGATACTATTTACCTTTGTGGCCCAGATACGATACGATTCGAGACGAGTATTGATCAACCCATGTTGTTTCAATGGTACAAAGATGGAGTAGAAATCCTAGAGGCAGAAGATAGTTTTTTCTTAGCAACAGATCCTGCTGTTTACCAGGTTCATGGAGTAAATAACAATACCCAATGTGAAGATTGGAGTCAAGAAATTTGGATAATCGACAGCCCGCAAATTAACTGTGATTTGACCATAAAAGCAGCTTGTAGTACCACCTGTACTGGAAGTGTTGACACTGATGTTAGTGGCGGAGTTCCGTTTCCAGATGG
>CALIAG010000571.1 GCA_938041325.1 uncultured Saprospiraceae bacterium
TTTATAATGTGCGCCCCAATTATCGGGATTGGCAAATTGATTGAGCATAAAATATCCTTTTTCGCTTTGTAGCTGCTCCGCATATTCTCTAGAATATTCTATGGTTTTTTCAGCAGGCGTAAGAATGACTTCTGCGCCATAAGCCCTCATAGTACCTACCCGTTCCTGCGTTGCATTTTCAGGCATAACGAGCGTTATATCGAGATCGAACTTACGTGCAATCATGGCCAAGGCAATTCCAGTATTTCCTGAAGTTGCTTCTACCAATCTTGTGCTTTGATTAATGTCACCGCGCTTTAATGCTTCGCTTATCATTCCGTAAGCTGCACGATCTTTGACACTTCCTCCCGGGTTTTGGCCTTCTAGTTTTGCGTAGACTTCTATGCCGTCTTTCCGAATAATATTTTGGATTTTGACCAAAGGGGTTTTTCCAACTAAATCGATTATAGAGTCCATAGTCTACTTATTGTTCTTGTGGAGAAGTGTCGTCCGTTTTTGGAGATACATTTTCGGAATGATCATAATTGCTGGCTTTATAATAAATTCTAGAAAAAGGTTTTACACTTTTCGTCAACCAAACATTACCACCTATTGTACTGTCATGTCCTATAATTGTTTCTCCACCTAAAATGGTAGCACCTGAATATATGACTACTCTATCTTCAAGAGTTGGATGTCTTTTCGTCTGCGCAAAATCTTTACTAACACTTAATGCTCCAAGGGTTACTCCTTGATACAATTTTACATCATCCCCTATATTTACTGTTTCTCCTATAACTACCCCCGTGCCATGATCAATGCAAAATCGTTCTCCAATAGTTGCCCCAGGATGAATGTCTATCCCGGTATGTGCATGTGCATATTCAGTTAGAATTCTAGGCATCAGTGGTACGTTGAGGTTCCAAAGTTTATGCGCTATTCTAAAAATAGCCAAAGCATAAAATCCCGGGTAAGTCCTAATGACTTCCGTTTTGATCGTTGCTGCCGGATCTCCTGCTAATATCGCATCTGCATCTTGATCCAACAATCGATGTATTTTAGGCAAGTCCTGCATAAAGGCTTTCTCAATCGCTTGAGCTGAAGGCTCCATAATGTCTGATAAACTGTCTAATACAGTGAATAGCTTCATTTGAAAGTTATCCATGTCTTGCTGGAATTCTCTTAAAGAATTGTACCTTTTTTCTGCTAATGCAGGAAACAATAATTGAAGGAGATGATTAATTAATTGACAAACGGAATCCGGAGACAGGGAGTGTCTCGCTAACTTATGGGACTCGAATAGTTGGCGATTAAAGGCCTTTTCTTGCATGGCGTTTGTTCTAAATAAACGAAAATTTGTGTGTTGTTGCATCTAATATGATGATTTATCCTACAATATGCAAATGGAGTGCCGGAGATTAAGGGCCTACTCAGAATACTAGTTGAAGGAAAAATCGGTACGTATACAGGACGAATTTAAGGGCCCCTTTGTTCTATATATTTTTGTTTAAAAAGAGAAGTTGTTCTCTGCAAGTCATTTTTTTTGCATGGATTCCTGTTTTCAAAAAACCTTCTTTACCTTAGTATTTTGTAAGATAAATTTCTAAACATTTTGACTATGCTTTTTTTACAAAGTACTTAGTCCCACAGATGTCCGATCACGATCTCCATAAAAGTTTTGACAAAAACCAATTTGAACAATTGTTTAAATCACAGTTTAGCTACTTGTGCAATTTCGCAAAGCAGTATGTTCAGGATATGGATATCGCACAAGACATTTGTCAGAAGGTATTTATCAATCTATGGGAGAAAAGAACAGAAATTGACCCCAATCAATCCATAAAGTCCTATTTATTTACTGCTGTTAAAAATCGTTCTTTGAACCATATCAGGGACAATAAAAAGTTCAGGAGTACTGTCTTAGATCTTGACTGTGGTGATATAGATATTGCTGAAGAAATTGAGGATAATTTTAGTCAACAAGAACTGAAAGAAAAGATTGATAGGGCACTTTCGACTCTCCCAGGAAAATGTCGACAAGTTTTTGAAATGAGTAGAAATCAGGGTATGAAATACAAAGAGATCGCTGAGGAATTGGATATCTCTCAAAAAACAGTGGAGGCACATATGTCTAAAGCATTGAAAATACTGAGAACAGAATTGAAGGATTTTTGGCTGTTAATCGCTGTATTGGTTGATTTATTATAAAAAATCTGAATTTCACTAAGGGTAAATCTAAATTCAAGTGTAGTCTAAGTAATTGAAGTTATAAAAATGCAAAAAGAAGAAAACCAAAAGCAATTTTCCGATTTAATCTCAAAGTATTTGAGTGGAAATACCAATGCTGAAGAAGTTCAACAATTGGAGGCTTGGGTTATGGAGTCTTCTAAAAACAAAGCCATTTTTAAGGATTCAAAAAAAGCATGGATTTTGTCCGGTATAAAAGAAGAAAAACAAACTGTAGATATTGAAGAAAACTGGGTTAAAACTTCCGCGCAGATTTTCAAAGAACCAAAAGTCGTCCAACTAAACTCAAGTGTTAATCGACGTAAATGGTTGTCTATCGCTGCGGGCATAGCATTATTGGCAGTGGTTTCTTTTTTACTTTTTCAAAATACACGGTCTTCGGGTGCAACTTTTGTTCAAACACAATTAGAAAGCAATACTTTTGATCTTTCGGATGGCAGTGAAATCACCCTCAACCAATCTTCTTCCTTGAAATATGAATTAGATAAAGAAACCAATGCTAGAAAAGTAAAATTAGACGGAGATGCTTTTTTTGATGTTGCAAGAGATGAAAAGCGTCCTTTTATTATAGAAACTCAAAATGTAGAAATTGAAGTTTTAGGAACTTCTTTTTATATCGATTCACGTCCAGATCAATCACAGATACAAGTTATTGTTACATCAGGAAAAGTGGAAGTCCGTTCTGGAAACGCGAAGACCATTTTGGTCGCCAATGAAAAAGCCATTTTCCAAAAAGATAGCAAAGAACTGATTAAAGAGACGAATGAAGATAAAAACTTTCTTTCGTTTAAAAGCCAAACACTTTTATTTGAAAACGCTAGACTTGAAGAAGTGGTCTTTGCACTGAACCGGCAGTTCAATGCTAACATTGTAATCGAGAACCAGGAATTAAAAGATTGTGAATTGGATTCCACTTTCAAAAACAAATCGCTGAATACTATTCTAAAAATCATTGAAAGTTCGCTTGGCGTTCAATTTAAACAAAGTGGTCAACAAATCAAATTGACTGGAACCTGTAACCAATAGAACAAAAACCCTTAAAGACTTTTTCGTCCATGCGAAAAATAGCCTTCCTCTTTTTACTATTCTGGAATATGCCCCTGTCTGCTCAAGATAAGGGAGATTCTTTTTCCATTACAATAATAGAATCTAAGTCAACTGTCGATGAAATATTAAAAGCTATAACTCAGCTGACGGAATATGATTTCTCTTTTAATTCTAAAGTTCTTAAACGCCAAGAGGTTATTTCTTTTGGAATAGAGAATGCAAGCCTTTCCGAAACATTGACTAAGCTAAGTGATCAACTAAACATTTCCTTTTCCATTATTGAAGATCAAATCATTTTAACGCGTTCGCAAAAAGTGGATAAATACATTCTTAGTGGATTCTTATCGGATCGGTCTTCAGGCGAAATTCTTATCAGTGCATCGGTCGCTTTAAAAGGAAGCTCAAAAGGCATGGTTACCAATGAGTTTGGATATTATGCTTTTCCTCTTTCTGCGGGGCAACATACCCTTGTCTATTCCTATGTTGGATTTGAAGAAAAAGAAATGGAGCTTGACATAGCAAAGAATTTGCTTCAAGATATTTCATTAAAGCCTCAAGCCATCGACTTACCACAAGTGATCGTAAGTTTATCCCAAGAGGAAGTCATGAACAAAAAGCAATTGGGAGAACTAGAATTATCTCCTGATGAACTGAACAGTCTTCCCGAATTTGCGGGCGAAGCTGGTTTGATAAACGGCTTGCACAGTTTCCCCGGTTTAAAAATGCATGGAGATGGTTCCGCTTTTTTTTATGCAAGGGGAGGAGAACGCGATCAGAATGTGATCATCATCGATGATGCACCCATTTTTAATCCTTCTCATTTATTGGGTTTTCATTCTTTGGTCATTCCTGAATTTACCAAAAGCATTAAAGTTTACAAAAGTGATATGCCGGCATCTATGGGTGATCGACTTTCTTCAATTGTAAGCATTAGGACAAGAGATGGAAATTTAAACAAAGCCAGTTTCAGTGGCTCCATAAATCCTTTCATCAACCGTTTGTCTTTTGAAACACCGTTAATAAAA
>CALIAG010000572.1 GCA_938041325.1 uncultured Saprospiraceae bacterium
ATGATTTGCAAACATTTGCCGTTTAATCCGTAATAATCAATGCTTATATTTCTTACTAGAATTTATGTAATTTTGCCGCATGATGAGACAGCTTGAGTTATACAATAGTTTAAATAGAAAAAAAGAAATTTTCACCCCTATAAATGAAGGCCATATTGGCCTGTATGTTTGTGGTCCTACTGTATATAGTAACGTCCATTTAGGGAATTGCCGGACTTTCGTCAGTTTTGATGTCATTTATAGGCATCTGACTTATCTTGGATACAAGGTCCGCTATGTAAGAAATATTACCGATGTCGGCCACCTGGAAGGAGATGCTGATTCTGGTGCAGAAGATAAAATATCTAAGAAAGCAAGGCTTGAACAATTAGAGCCTATGGAGATTGTCCAAACCTATACCAATGGATTTCACCAAATCATGGATATCCTAAATGCTAAACGTCCAAACATTGAACCCAGAGCTACTGGTCATATCGTTGAGCAAATAGAAATGGTCCAGGAAATCTTGGACAATGGCTACGCTTATGAAAAAAATGGATCCGTTTATTTTGATACTTTAAAATTGGCTCAATCTGGAAAAGGATATGGAAAACTCTCTGGAAGAGTCATTGAAGATTTGATTTCTGAATCAAGAGACAATTTAAAAAACCAGAGTGAGAAAAACCATCCATCTGATTTTGCAATTTGGATCAAAGCTGCTCCAGAACACATCATGAGATGGAATTCGCCATGGTCTGTAGGATTCCCAGGATGGCACCTTGAATGCTCCGTAATGAGTACGAAATATCTCGGTAAAACATTCGATATTCATGGAGGTGGAAATGATTTGAAATTTCCTCACCACGAAAATGAAATCGCCCAAAATGTAGGTTCTTGTGATTGCCAACCTGCCAACTATTGGCTGCACACCAACATGCTATTAATGAATGGCAAGAAAATGTCCAAGAGTGACAACAACAGCATCACTCCGCAGGAACTTTTCACCGGTGAAAGTGAACATACAAGTAAAGCTTATAGTCCAATGGTTGTCCGCTTTTTCATGTTGCAATCTCACTATAGAAGTACTTTGGATTTGACGGACGAAGGTTTAATAGCTGCGGAAAAAGGATATAAAAGATTGATGGAAGCCTTCAAAAACTTAAATGGATTGACCGCTACAGCAACTTCTTCTGACTCTGATTTGGAAAAAGAAATAATAACTCTTATTGAAGCTACGCACGCAGATATGAATGACGACTTCAATACACCTAAAGCATTGGCCCGTCTTTTCGAATTGGTCAATAAGATCAATGGATTGAAAGATGGACATTTAGACATTGCTCATGTTTCCACTTCTGCTTTAGATGGTTTGAAATCACTTTTCAACGATTACATTTTTGATGTTTTTGGTTTACTTGACTCTACTTCAGACAGTGGCAACGGAAATGGAGTCCTAGACGGCTTGATGAGTTTGATCATTGATATTCGCAAAAGTGCAAGAGAAAATAAAGACTGGGGAACCTCTGACAAAATTCGCGATTCTTTAAATGAATTAAAAATTCAATTGAAAGACGGAAAAGATGGAACCAGCTGGACTGCAGATTAAAAGGTCCTCATTCAAAAACAAAAACAACTATGCCGAATATTAAATTTCTATTTGTACTGGTCCTTGGTTTAATTTTATTTCCTACTTGCAAAAGCGACACAACGGTAGACACACCTGCCGCAAAACCACCTGTCGCAAAAAAACAAATCCCAATTCCAAAATTTGACAAAGAGGCTGCTTACAATGCTGTTGTCAAGCAAGTAGCATTCGGCCCCAGAGTTCCAAATACAGACGGACATAAAGCTTGTAAAGAATGGATACTAGAAGAACTAAACAAAAGTGGCGCTAAAATATACCAACAAGATTTTCAAGCAAAAGCATATACTGGCACCGTTCTAAACGCTACCAATATCATCGCCAGCTTTAACCCAGAAGCAAAGAAAAGAGTCTTTGTTGCTGCACATTGGGATACACGACACATCTCTGATTACGATCCGGATGCCACCAAAAAAGGGGACCCAGTACCAGGCGCAGATGATGGAGGAAGTGGAGTGGCGGTACTTTTAGGATTAGCTACAGAGTTAAATAAAACGCCAATCGATATTGGAGTAGACCTTATCTTTTTTGACGCAGAAGATCATGGGGACAGTAAAGGCAATGAACTTTCTTGGTGCTTAGGCTCTCAGCATTGGAGCAAAAATCCACACGTAGGTGGATACAAAGCAAAGTATGGAATTTTATTAGATATGGTAGGTTCGAAAGGAGCACGTTTCCCAAAAGAGGAAATCTCCATGAGCTATGCACCGAATGTCACGAATAAAGTTTGGAAGTTGGCCAACAATATGGGTTTTGGTAATTACTTCACCAACGATCTAGTACAAGGAGTAACCGATGACCACTTGTTCGTAAATCGAATCGCCAAAATACCAACCATTGACATTATCAATCTTCCTGCTGGTGCTAAAAACAGGTTTGGATCTCATTGGCATACCCACAAAGATGGTATTGGAGTAATAGATAAAAACACATTGCGAGCCGTCGGACAAACTGTCCTTGCAGTCCTGTACAATGAATCAAACGGCAAGTTTTAAACATCATTTTGCTCGACAATGCTCTTTTTTCATCAATTTATTAAAAAAAATACCGCTTCTTAAAATACTTTGGTAGTCTGTTTTCGTTCAATTTTGCTTAGTTTAATAGCTCATATCAGCTGTTGAATATTTGAACGAAACGAAAAGATACTATAATGACACCCGATAAGTATATCAAAAATTACATC
>CALIAG010000573.1 GCA_938041325.1 uncultured Saprospiraceae bacterium
CTAAGAATTTTAAACCCTTCTACTAATAGAAAAAGACAAGCCTCAAAGTGAATCCTCTACTTTGATCCTTTGGAAGTATACTCCTTTCCCATTTCTTTCCATCAAAAACCAGCCTTCTCTTTGCTGCCTCCATTCACCTCAAGCAACCCTTTTCCCTTTTCCTTCGTGTCAGGTAGTAGAGTCAATAATCTAAAACCTTATAAACGATATTCAGCTATGAAAAATTTAATCTTCTTATTCTTAACAAGCCTGTTTCTATTTACCAGCTGCGCCAAAGAGAAAACCCACAGTATTATCGGTCAATGGGAATTGAAAATCATTAAGATGGATGATGGAACAGTTACGGTAAAGAAAGACGGAGACCGAATAGGCAGCAGCATCCTTGGTGTTTATTCCTTCGAAGAAGGTTTTGAATTCCTTGAGAACGGCGAATGCAAAGTTTTAAAAATTTCTAGAACGGGCGAAGTTACTCCTACTGGCTATCAAACCTTTCACTATGAAATAAGTGATGGTTACATTAATTTTGACCAGGGAAATTTTGGTGAACGAAAATTAGAATTGGAGTTTATTTCTGCCGATGTTTTAAGAATGTATTTAATCGCAGTAGATGGCACCTATTCCATGAACACAAATTTATATTTCGAACGAATCAATTGATACATTGAGAAGAAGCTTTTGTAAAAATCTTCTCTATGTTAAACACCTCAGGCAACCCTTTTCTCAATTCCTTCGTGTTAAGTAGTAGAGTCAATAATCTAAAACCTTATAAAGAATATATAGCTATGAAAAATTTAATATTCCTATTCTTATCAAGCCTCTTTCTGTTTACCAGTTGCACCAAAGAGAAAATCTCCCCTAGCATTGCTGGGCAATGGGAATTAAAAGTAGTAAAAACAGCCGATGGAGCAGTTAACGTAATCGATGTAGAAAACAGACAAGGCAGCAATATCCTATTCTATTATTATGTAGAACATGGTTTTGAATTCTATGAAAATGGCGAATTCACTGCCTTTCAAATTTCGGAAGCGGGCGAAGTTATTCCATACAGCAGTTATTATGAAGAAGCTAAAACCTATGAAATAAGTGATGGTCATATCCATTTTAATGAAGGAAGGTTTAATGATCTTAAATTAGCATTTGAGTTTATTTCAGCCGATGCTATAAGAATGAAATTTTTAAATGAGGATGGTAACTATCCCTTAATGACAAATTTGTATTTTGAACGAATTGATTAATACCATTTTCTAATTCGATTTTGTAAACACCGAAGATCTTACCTATCACATATTTTTCTGCTTCCATGAACCTCAGGCAACCCTTTTCCAATTTACTTCGTGTTAAGTAGTAGAATCTAAAACCTTATAAAAAGTATATAGCTATGAAAAATTTAATATTCCTTTTCTTATCAAGCCTCTTTGTATTTTCTAGTTGCACCAAAGAGAAAATCTCCCCTGGCATTGTTGGCCAATGGGAATTAAAAATAATAAAAACAGCCGATGGAGCAGTTACTATAATCGATGCAGAAAACAGGCAAGGCAGTAATATCCTATTCTATTATTATATGGAACATGGCTTTGAATTCTTAGAAAATGGAGAATTTATCCCCTTTCGATTTTCGGAAACAGGTGAAATTGTTCCTTTCTACAGTGCTTATGAAGTACCTAAAACCTATAATATAAGTGATGGTTTTATCCATTTTAATGAAGGATCATATAACGCTCGTAAATTAGAATTTGAGTTTATTTCAGCCGATGCAATAAGAATGAAACTTTTAACAGAGAACCATAACAACCCCTTAAATACAAATTTGTATTTTGAACGAATCAATTAATACAAAAGCCAAGTTCAGGCTTGAATGACGAACGAAGACCTAAAATATCATATTAAGAAATGCCGTTCCTACGATTCGGCAAGTCAAAAAATAATCTATAGACATTTCTATAATTATAGCATGACAGTCTGTTCGAGGTATTCAAAGGATGAAGAAGAAGCAAAAGAAATCATGAATGATGCTTTTGTGAAAGTCTTCACCAAATTAGAAAAGTACAATAACACTCTCTCTTTTAAAGCATGGATCAATAAGATTTTGGTAAATACCGCAATTGATTATTTCAGAAAAAACCAAACGGTACCCCAAACTGTCGACTTGATCCATGCCCAATTTGTAGAAACATCAGAAGGAATCGTAGACGAGTTATCTGCAAAGGAACTCTTGAAGTTGGTCCAAAAATTAAGTCCAGCTTATCGCATGGTTTTTAGTTTGTACGTAATCGAAGGATTCAAACACGCAGAAATTGCACAACAATTGGAAATATCTCCAGGAACATCAAAGTCAAATTTGGCTAAAGCCAGAATGAAACTAAGAACTTTAATACATTCTTTGGGAGATAAAAAATCGAAGTATGGATAACAGGGATTTCGATAATAAATTCAAGGAAGAGCTCAACAATGAGATGGACTTCAATTTTCAAGAAGAAGATTGGAAAGCCATTGAAGATCGAGTTCGAAAACCACAAAAGAAAAACAGACCTTTGTTTTTCTGGCTTGCTCTTGGGAGTATTTGCTTGGGTATTCTTTTATCTGGTGTATATTTATTAAAACAACAAAACGTTCAAAAACATAAAATCGAAGCTTTACAAGAGAATTTTAAAATTGAAAAAAATAGTCTACAAAAAGATACTGTATTCGTTGACCGTACAATAATTGTCCGTGACACCATTATTAAATACATTACAGAAGGTGAGGACGATTCAAGTTCCTCTTCAATAATTTCAAAACTCCAATCAACCTACTCTTCTACTAATAGTACATTTAAACCTGCTATCGAAAATATTTATTCTGAATCAGAATCCACTTATAACTTTCCGAAATCAAGCACTTCAACAAATAGTAATCCTCTTCAGCAAGCAGCCAAGAATTTGGTCTACGATATTTCACCCAGTGAACGTTTAAACGAACCCGTCGAAAAATCAAACTATCCTATTTCAAAAACTCCCCAGCTACAACTATTTGAAAAAGTAAAGTCAAAAGAAATACTACTGCAATATATCCGTACTCAAGATTTTAAACTAGTATCTGACTTTTCAAAAAACCAAAACGATCTTCCAAAGTTCAAACCGCATTTTTTATTAGGCCCAACTTATAGCTATTCCAGCCCAGAAAATTATTCAACCTTGACAGACAGTATTAGCAAGAGCGCTCATTCAACAGGACTCAAAGTTAGTTTTGCGGTCAATAAACGCTTTTCGATCACAGGTCAAATTGCTCACGAATGGCTGAATTATACAATGCCAAAGGGAGGAATGTTTACTGGTACTCCTCCTCTTGAAGATCGATATGGAATCGAAAGTTCTTCAGCATTCGTAAAACAAAAAAGGTGGCAGTATCTGATTGGCGGAAATTATAAGGTCTTTGTAAAAAATAAAGCAAGTGTTTATTTATCTGCCCAAATAGAAACTCAATCCAATTTAAGTCAATTGATCAGTCGTTCTTTTGAAGCAGCATATGTTCAAGATACGCTTACCGAAATGGCTTTAGATAAATCATTTCGCATAAATTCAATTGTGCCAGGACTTGGAATCAATTATCAAATAAATGACCATTGTACCTTTCAAGTAGAGCCTTGGTTAAGAATTAACTTAAGCGAAAATAAGAATCAAATGTACCAGCGATTTGGGATAAGAACGACTTTATTATTTCGTTAAATAGCTAGCAACTTTTATATTCCCTTTTCAACATAATTAGTATTCAAAACTAGAATTATATGAGCATTAAAAAAGACAGAAGACAGTTCCTCAAAAATGTTTCTCTTGCAAGTTTAGCTATAGGTGTTTTACCAAATTTAGGGCAGGCTAAAACCTTAAAAGCAACCAAAGAAGAAGCTGCCTTGATGTGCGACAAAACGACTTTAGATCTTTACGGACAGGGACCTTTTTATACAGAAAACCCTCCTTTGGTTGTCGATAATTTATTAGCAACAGCTGATGAGCCCGGTACCCGAATGATCATTAGTGGTCGGGTTTTCAATTTGGATTGTTCGGAATTTATTCCAGATACTTTGATCGATATTTGGCATGCAGATGACAGTGGAGCCTATGACAATTCAGGCTTCAACCTCAGAGGATACACCCGTACTAATGCGCAAGGTTTTTATATGTTTGAAACCATTTTGCCGGGTAAATATTTAAATGCTGGTCAGTTTCGACCATCGCATATTCACTTTAAAATTACTCCACCTAATTTTCCAGAATTAACCACGCAATTGTATTTCGAAGGAGATACTTCAATACCTGCGGATTCTGCAGCTTCGGTCACAAGTGGAGAGTACGATGCGAGGCATAGGATCATCCCTTTAATTGAGAATGCAGACGGCAAAATGGAAGGAACTTGGGATATCGTAATCAATGGTGTTGGTACTACGGGAGTGAATGACATACATTTAGATAAAGGAATG
>CALIAG010000574.1 GCA_938041325.1 uncultured Saprospiraceae bacterium
TGGGTTTTCCAAAAACAATGACCATCCAACTTTCAAAGAAAGAACCCTTCCCGAATCTGAATGTCTAAAGTCATTGTCAACTCTCATTCGATGCAAATCATAGGATACAAAACGCCATTTTGCTTGAAGGCTTGGAATCGTTTTTACAGCAATCACGGGTAATACAAAAAGACCTATCAAAACACCAACTCCCAAGAGGATTTTTTTCGCTTTAACTATTTCCCAAATTGCCAAGATAAATACAGAGGCATAAAGGGCCAACAAACCACTTCTAACCGAAAGGACATGAATGAATAAAACTAAAAAAATCGTGGCGGACAGAACAGCAATTTTTGCACTCTTGTTGCTCCAATAAGAATCTTCCCGATACAATAGCCAACCTCCTACAACTGCTAGAGTCAGTATCAAGCTAAAGCGGATGTGATTCGTTGGTGTTGGGATGGCTTGTCCTCTGCTGATCAATAGATTCAATTCTTCATAATTCAAAAGATAATTCACACCTACTCCTACCGAACCAATTGTTGCCAAAGCCAACAATACCAATAATAACTTATTTAAATCTTCTTTCGTAAATCTGGGTAAACTAGCAAAGACAAAAGGTAAAATCAGAAAGGGCAATTTTATTCTCAATCGTTCCAACCAATACCCTTGATCCGCTGAAGCCAACCCACTAAGCAAAACGATCCAAAAAATCAATGTAACAGCTAGATAGACTTTCTGACTGAAGAAATAAGAGACATTGGATTTTAATGAAGAATTGAAGCGAATTTTCCAAGACGGATTGGTCTCTACCTCTAACAATACAATCAATACTAGACCAATCATGGATACAGAAAGGAGAAACTTCGAAAAAATCAAAGAAAAGAGAAATAGCGCGCAAAAAAAGAAGGCAATTTGGCTGCGCTTTATGTTTCGTAAAAGTTGATTCATTCCTATTTTGCTCTCGAAAGAGTTCTGGTATTTTTTTATTCGCAAGTGCTTAAATCACGTTTACATAACGAACTCAAACACCTAGATGTAGCTATTCAATTTCTTTAGTAAACAATCTCTCCATTTAAAGAACGAAAAATAAATCAAAGCTGTTACCCTTGTAATATAAATGCTATTCTTAATAATGGTATAAATCAGGGTAAAACCTTACCTTTGAGCGCTTAATTGCCCTTGTTTTTAACTTTTCAGGAAAAAAAGAACAAGAGTCGATAATTCTGAACACAATAAAGTAAAATATAAATGTCAGCGGAAATATTTGAAAAGGTAAATCAGGTTCTCCAGGATATTGAAATATCCAGTCCTTCAAACACAGAAGAATTGGAGGCATTTCGAATCAAATACCTCGGTTCTAAAAATTCAATCAAACCTCTTTTCGGAGAAATCAGAAATATTGAAAACGAGCGAAAAAAAGAGTTTGGTCAACTGGTCAACGCTGTAAAGCAAGCCGCTGAACAAAAATTCAGTTCCGCTCAAGATGCGCTTGAATCTCAATCAGAAAGTGCTTCTGCTTCAGATTTAGATTTGTCCGCTCCAGCAGAGCCTTTCGCCTTAGGAAGCCGACACCCTATTTCAATTACTCAAAACAGAATTGTAGATATATTTTCAAGAATTGGATTCACCGTTAGTGAAAACAGAGAGATTGAAGACGACTGGCACAACTTTACGGCAATGAATACGCCGGAAGATCATCCCGCCAGAGATATGCAGGATACTTTCTATTTGCAGAATAGTACCGAGATGCTTTTGCGTACACATACCTCTTCCGTTCAGGCAAGAGTGATGACCAAAACGCAACCACCAATTCGAATTATTGCTCCAGGTCGTGTATATAGAAATGAAACAATTTCTGCTAGAGCACATTGTCAGTTTCATCAAGTGGAAGGCTTGTACGTAGATGAGAATGTTTCTTTTGCGGACATGAAACAAACGCTTCTTTACTTTGCTCAGGAAATGTTTGGTCAAGGAACCAAGATTCGTTTGCGTCCCTCTTATTTCCCGTTTACGGAACCGAGTGCAGAAATGGATGTTTCTTGTTTCATTTGCAATGCAGAAGGTTGCAATGTTTGTAAATATACCGGATGGGTAGAAATTTTAGGCTGTGGAATGGTTGATCCGGAAGTTCTCGACAGATGTGGAATTGATTCTAAAAAATATACAGGGTTTGCTTTCGGAATGGGAGTAGAACGCCAAGCCATGCTTTTATATGGCATCAATGACATCCGTCTTTTGTTTGAAAACGATGTTCGTTTCCTCAAGCAATTTACCTCAGCATTGTAATTTAATCAGGTCATCGATCTATTATCATATTTCTAATAACGAAGTGGTTTAACGAGAAAAATTGATTCTCATCAACTGTTGTTTTTCAACAGTCATAAAGAAAACCACTTCGTTATAATTTCTCAATAGATTCCTTTTTCAAAAGCTATTCTATGAAGCCCAGCATACCTAAAGGTACCCGCGATTTTTCACCACAACAGGTCATTAAAAGAAATTATATTTTCGATACCATAAAAAAGGTATTTGTAAAATATGGCTACCTGCCTATTGAGACTCCGACTATGGAAAACCTTTCTACTCTAACGGGGAAGTATGGAGAAGAAGGAGACAAGCTGCTTTTCAAAGTATTGAATAACGGAGACTATTTAGCGAAAGCAAATCCAGACGCACTAGCTGAAAAGAATTCAACAAAATTGACTGCCTCTATTTCTAAAAGAGGTATGCGATACGACCTGACCGTTCCTTTTGCAAGATATGTAGTCATGCACCAAAATGACATTGCCTTTCCATTCAAGCGTTATCAAATCCAGCCGGTCTGGAGAGCGGATCGTCCGCAGAAAGGGCGTTACCAAGAATTCTATCAATGTGATGTTGATGTGGTTGGTTCTGATTCTTTGATGTACGAAGCAGAGTTGGTTCAGATCTATGACGAAGTATTTGCTGCACTAAAGGTCAGAACAGAGATCAAAGTCAATAATAGAAAAGTATTGGTTGGAATAGCAGAAGCTGCCGGCATCCCCGACCAGTTTATGGACATGACCATCGCCATTGACAAGTTAGATAAAATTGGATTTAGTGGTGTGCGTGAGCAAATGGAGAAAAAAGAAATTCCAACTTCTGCAATTGATAAAATAGAATCCATCCTTAAAATAAAATCGCTTTCCGAACTGAAAGAAGTTTTCAGTAGTTCAGAGACCGGGCTAAAAGGAATTGAAGAGTTAGAAAGTTTCCACAAATATTTTGATTTAAAAACACCGACTAATGAAGTGGTCTTTGACATCACCTTAGCACGTGGTTTGAATTATTATACAGGATGTATCTTTGAAGTCAAAGCGAAGGATGTAGAAATCGGAAGCATTGGCGGCGGCGGACGCTATGATGATCTAACTGGTGTATTTGGTTTAAAAGGTGTTTCTGGCGTCGGAGTTTCTTTCGGAGCCGCTAGAATATTTGATGTCATGGAAGAGCTAAATGCTTATCCGGAAGGCTTGCAAACTCAATTGAAAGTTTTGTTGATCGCCTTTGACGACACTGCTCACAATTATGCGTTCAAGGCTTTGAATGATTTGAGAAGTGCAGGAATTGCATCTGAGCTTTATCCAGAACCTGCTAAGCTCAAAAAGCAAATGAAATATGCCAATGCACGCAAAGCCCCTTTTGTAATTTTAATTGGTCAAGAAGAAATAGATTCGGGTATTTTGTCTTTTAAAAACATGGAAACTGGGGATCAAGAAAAATTGAATTTAGAATCAATCATTGAAAAGCTGAAGTAACTTAGAAATATGCCCAATTACAATTCATTAGTAGCAATAAAAAAAGCATTGAGGAATGAGGAGTTGACTTGTAGTCAGCTCGTGGAATATTACTTAAGAAAAATTCAAGCAACAGACGACCTCAACGCATACATCGAAGTATTCGAAGAAAAAGCAATTGCAAGAGCAATAGAATTGGATGCTAAATTCAAAAGCAAGCCAGATACTTGCGGCAGGCTATTCGGAATGGTTGTCTCTATTAAAGACGTCTTATGTTACAAAGACCACAAGGTTACTGCGGCTTCAAAAATATTAGAAAATTTTTCTTCCTTATATACAGCGACTGCTGTTCAAAGATTATTGGATGAAGATGCGATTATTATTGGTCGAGTAAACTGTGATCAGTTTGCCATGGGTTCTTCTAACGAAAATTCTATTTACGGTCCAGTAAAAAATGCCTTGAATAAAGAGAAGGTACCTGGTGGTTCGTCGGGAGGCTCCGCCGTAGCGGTTCAAACAGATACTTGCCTTGCGAGTATTGGCTCGGATACGGGTGGCTCGGTCAGACAACCTGCAGCATTTTGTGGCATCATCGGCATGAAGCCCACCTACGGGCGAATTTCCAGATATGGGCTTCTCGCTTACGCTTCCTCTTTTGACCAAATCGGTGTACTAACGCGCAGTGTATCTGATGCAGCCTTGTTGATTGAAGTCATGGCTGGCCCAGACGAATTTGATGCAACGGTCAGCCATAATCCACCTAGCTACTATTCCAAAAAATTAGAATTTGATGGCAAAGCAAAAATCGCCTATTTCGATACTGCTTTAAATCATTCAAGCATAGATCCTGAAATCAAAAAGTCCTCCACAACACTCATTGAAAACCTTAAAGCAGATGGACATACCGTGGAAGCCGTAGACTTTGAATACCTCGACTACATCATTCCCGCTTATTACGTGCTAACCACGGCTGAAGCATCTTCTAACCTTTCTCGATTCGATGGAATCCGCTTTGGATATAGAAGTGAAAAGGTGACAAGCCTGGAGGATACTTATAAAAAATCCAGAACAGAGGGATTTAGCGAAGAGGTTAAAAAAAGAATTATGCTTGGGACTTTTGTCCTCAGCTCCGGATACTATGATGCTTATTATACCAAAGCACAAAAAGTCAGAAGACTGATCAAAGAAAGAACAGAAGAGATTTTAAAAAAATACGACTTTATTCTTATGCCTACCAGTCCTGCTCCAGCGTGGAATATTGGAGAAATGGCAGATGATCCGGTTCAAATGTATTTGGCAGATATTTTTACTGTTCAGGCGAATATGGCGGGAATTCCTGCGATTTCGCTTCCTCTAGCAACACATTCCAATGGAATGCCTTTTGGCGTTCAACTGATGGCAAGCCAATTTCAGGAATCTCTCCTTTTTTCGTTTAGCCAATATTTAATGGAGAATATTATCGAAAAGGAGAAGGTTTAAATTTATTTGCGAACCTTTAGTGCAATAGCGCGTAAAACCTTTCAGAATTGTTAAACTTTGAATGGAATAGTTATTGCAACAATTCTATATATCAAAATACGTTATTCCCTTGTGTAACTTTATGATCACGTGTGAGTTATGTATATCCAAGGATTAATGACCTTTCCAAAGCTTAAAGTTTCGTTCTTTTTTGTTATTTACTAAAATTTTAATTTACTTCGTTCACATGGAGATTGCAGGTAAAATTAATTGTGTACAATTAATTTCCTAAACCCTAAAAAGAAGCTCTTCGAACAAAAGATTTAGATATCATGAGGTTGACTATTGTAACACTATTAATCACTGTATTTTTTATAAACCTATCTTCATTCGCTCAGACTAGCGTCCCACAATATCCTTACGATGATTCCCAGACTTTAGCCTACGTTGAAAGTCCTGTTAGTCATTCTTATACAGAAACAGAGGTAAAGGAAAGAATTACAAAAATGAAATCTCCCATCGTAACCATGAAGTATACTCCAGTGGTTTCGAGTTATGTAAAAACGTATTCTTTATTAAAAAGAGATCGAACGGAATGGATGTTGGGCAGAACAGTGATGTACTTTCCTATTTTTGAAAAATACTTGAAAGAAAGAGGGCTTCCTAATGACTTAAAATATTTATCGGTTGTGGAATCAGCCTTAAACCCTTCAGCTGTTTCCCGTAGTGGAGCTGTTGGACTTTGGCAATTCATGCCACCTACAGGCAAAGAATATGGTCTTTCAATTTCTAGTCTTATGGACGAAAGAAAAGATCCACATAAATCAACTCAAGCAGCATTGACTTATTTGGCTAGGTTGTATAAACGATTTGGCAGTTGGGAATTGGCTTTGGCCGCTTATAATGGTGGGCCGGGAAGAGTGAATCGTGCGATTAAAAGAGGACGAAGTAAAAACTTCTGGACGATAAAAAAATATTTACCAAAAGAAACTAGAAACTATATCCCGGCATTTATTGGTGCAACATATATCATGAAAAATTATGACAAGCATCAATTGACCCCAGTTTATCCAGAACCAGATTTGCAACTAACGGAAGCAACTAAAATTTATCAGTCGGTTTCTTTTCAACAAATTTCTGATGTTACTGGAGTTCCAATAAGATTGATTGAGGTCCTGAATCCTGCATATGCTTTTCAAAACATTCCGCATAGTAGAGAAGGCAATTATGTAATCTTGCCTCAATTCGCAATGGGTTCATTCCTTCAATTCTTAGGAAGACCTGATACAGAACTGACTCGAATCACGGTGACACCTCCTATTGTAGGTACAGCCGTTGCCAATAATCCTAATTATTTCAAAACAACCTATATGGTTGCGCCAGGAGATGATATCATTAAAGTGGCTGACATGTTCAAATGTGAACCAAATGATATTAAAAACTGGAACTACCTAACTTCTCCAACTTTGGCTCCGGGCTTAAAGCTTATCGTATATATGCCAAAATCTAGAGACAAATGGACTGAGGTGGCATCATTGCCTAGCAAGAATTTCACCATTTCACAACCAGAGTTTGAATCAATAGAAGAAAAAGACATTCAACTTTTGCCTCAGCCAGAACCCATAAAATTTTCGTTCTTTAAGTCGAATAAAAAAGATAAAAAGGTATATTACCAATTGAGAAGAAGAGAGACTTTATTGGACATTACTAAGAAATATCC
>CALIAG010000575.1 GCA_938041325.1 uncultured Saprospiraceae bacterium
ATCTTGAAGTCAATGAATTGGAGGTTTTTCCAAACCCTGCAAGAAATTTCCTCAAAGTAACCTTGCCTCAATCTGGACAAAGTAGCAAAACCATTTTTATCTACAATTCAATTGGGCAATTGGTAAATGAGATTGCTGTGGACTCAACGCTTAAGCTATATGAGATTGATCTCGATAATTTTTCAAAAGGACAGTATACTATTGAATGCATACTTGATGGAAAAAAACACATTGGAAGGTTTATGGTTTTATAAAAATTAACGGATTGGAAAAATCAAAGTTGTTATTGATCTTTTTAACAGAAGTTAAATATAAATAGTTTACGAAAATTCGGCTTACCTTAGTAGCTTAACGAAAACAAATTCGTTCCGTAGAACAAACTGAATTATAGAATTGTAAAAAACCAAGCTATTGAAAACTGGTATTTCTATTTTTAGAATTCCTGTCCTTGTGCTGTTTTTATTTTATTGTGCATTTTCATCCTCCCTTGTGAATGCGAATACAACGTTTTGTACGCTCTCCTTCCCTGAATCTTCTTTCATCGCTCCTAACTCTGTCATTATTCCTTTTGATGCCAATGGCGGTTTAATATTGGTGCAAGCCAATGTAAATGGAATTCCCGGAGTCTTCATTTTGGATACCGGTGCGGAAGGATTGGTTTTGAATTCTAATTATTTTAGTCCAGAATCCTTGATCGCAAATTCCAACGCTTTCGGCGTTGGAGGTGCTGTTTCTAAGGTTGGAGAATACGGTGTCGATACCATGCTTTTGGACGAATTGTATTTTCAAAAAATAAAAGCTCAGACCATAGACTTAAGTCAACTAGAAAGTGATAAAAAAGATAAGATATCAGGATTGATCGGGTTTGATATCCTAAAAGACTTTGAGATCATGATTCAATATAAAATGAGGTATTTGACTTTATCTCGCGTGACGGAGGCCGGACAAATCATGGATCCCTTGCCGCATACCATGGAAAAAGTGGATAGTTTTGCGTTTCAACTAGGAAAGGGCATTCCGATCATAAAGGTTACTATAGAAGGGAATTCGTACAAAATGGGTATAGATTCTGGTTCAGAAGTCAACCTCTTAAATATCAAAGGCAGAAGGAAGTGGCTGAAAAATTTTAAGATTCTCAAAAAAGTAAAAATATTAGGAGCCAATGGGGGAAGTACAGAAGTTTTAGCCGGAAGAATGTCGAGAATCGTTCTTGGGACAAAGTACAAATGTGCTTCGATGGCAACTGTTTTGACCAACATGGATTACCTCAACAAAATATACGATACCAGATTAGATGGCGTTTTAGGGTATGAATTCCTTGCACCATGGATTTTTAGTATTAATTACAAGAAAAAGAAATTGTTTTTGCATAAATTGAAGTATTACAAACCTTAGTATTTAGTATTTAGTATTTAGTATTTAGTATTTAGTATTTAGTATTTAGTATTTAAGATAAAAAATCTAATCATTTTTACTATGTCTTTTACTCAAAATATTCATTATCTTTTATGACCAAGTAGTTAGAATGAAGTACCTTCTTTTGATATTGTCTTTTTTAATAATGGGTCCAGTTTTTGGGCAAATGAATCCACCCGATTCTGCCAACCACTATTTTATTGATGGTGAAGAAGTAGTCTATCAATTCAATATAGATAAACTTTCCAAAAACGATTTTTCAGATAGTAGTAAAACCTTTGATTTCGATGATGTTGCTTTGCGCAAAATAATTGCTTCAGGGGATGGTAAAAATTGGACTGAGAATGGCTGGCACATCAAAAAGCTTGATGATAAAAATTATCAATGCAGAAAAAAACTCGATGACTTCACTGATGCTTTTGTGAATGAGATGAAATATCAGATCGATCGAGGCTATTGGTTAGAACCTCTTTCAGAGTATCTCCCACCGGATAAAAACAATGCGCAAGAGATTTTTGATGAAAACCAAAAGCAGGCTATTCTTTCGGAAAAAGGGAAAATCGTTTTCACTCATTACGGAGACCTAAAAGCAGAAAAAGTTATTCTTTCCGGTACTTTTAATCACTGGTCTGAACATAAAATGGAAATGTATAAAATTGCTGACGGCTGGGAATTACGTCTAGATTTAGTTCCGGGAATATATGAATACAAATTTATTGTTGATGGCAATTGGACCCATGATCTTAAAAATGACTTAACCATTCTTAACGAACACAAAACTTTGAATTCCATTTTACTGGTTGGCGATTTGGCAACATTCACGCTCACTGAATTTCCTGATGCTAAAAAAGTTTTTCTGGCTGGTAGTTTCAACAATTGGAATAAAGAAGCCATTGAACTGAAGCGCAATGAAATTGGTTGGTATACAGAAATAAAATTGCCTCCCGGCAAGCATTATTACAAATTTATAGTGGATGGAAAATGGGTCAAGGATCCAAACAATGAATTGATTCAGGGTGATGGTCGCGGAAATTATAATTCTGTTTTGTTGGTGAATTGATCTCAATACAACTAAACAATTCTACCAAGTAAATATCTGCTCCACCTTCCGAAACGAACCTTCCTTAAATTCAAAAAGATATTTAGATACTTTTCTTGTATCTGGTTCACTCTCTATTAGTTGCTCAACATTCTCAATAACATCCTTCAAAGTTGTTTCTGGAATATCTTCCCAACATAAAACTATATCCTGAAGAGGTACAGTCACATAAATGCTTTTGGAATTTAATTTATCACAGACTTTTTGCCAAACGCTGTTTAACAAAAAAGTATTTGCTTCTGTATTACCATCCGTTCGAACCATGCGTACACCTTCGAATTTCGTATTGTGCAATTGTAATTTTTTCCCATATACATTCAGGAAATTTTGCAAAGAAATCTTGTACAATTCTTCTGGAGTATGAATCGAATTTTTGAAATGTTCTTTGGTCAATAGCTGATAAGAATCCCCAAGATCTAATGCAAAGCAACAGGTAAAATCTGGTCCCAGGTCAAGCCCTTCTAACAAGGAATGCTTTGGCAATTTAATTTCTTCAACCTTACCTTCTATGATTGCAGTGGCAGACATTGAATAATCTTTGTCCAAATGCCCCGTTTTAAGCCGAGGGAAAATATTCTTGATATTAACATTGATAAGATCTTCTGTTATTTCTTCAACCTGTGGAAGATCATCTAGGGTGTCAATGTTTAGAGAACCAAGGTCTTCGGATTGGTCGTCCTCGGCTTGCGCCTTGGTTTCGGATTCTTCCTTTTTTTGAATATCCTCCTTATTCCTTTTTGCATCAATATTTTCTTTTGAAAATACGTCTTTCCCTATTGACATTAAATCTTTGAACCAAGTCATGAGCTCTCTTTTTACTTAAAATAGACTAATCTACTATAAGCATTCAAAAGTGTGCCAATTACTTGTAGAACAAGCTTTTACAAGAGTTCTGAGCTAATCTAGGTCTAAATTATGTTTGTGCAAAAGTCCAATTAAGTTATCTGATGAAAATTTTGAGCCTTTGATCTGATTCGAATCAGGATCTATGTTGAAATGGACTGCTCCACGGAAATCCGATTTTGAAAGGTTGGTATTGTAAAAAACGGAATCGCTCAAATTGCAATCTTTAAATTCACTTTGAGAGACATCTGTATTGGTAAAATCGACCTGGAGAAGGCTGCTGTTTTGAAATTTTGTATTGGGTATTTTTTTATTGGAAAAGTTGGAGTAATCGAGTTGGCAATTTTGAAAAGCGAAAGACAGCAATAAATCCCGACAAGCTTCGAAATCAACGCCTAGTATTTTACAATTAATGAATTGAGCATTTCGGAAGGCGGTTTCAGGAACTTTGACATTGCTCAAATCACAATTTTCAAAAACACAATCTACAAATAAACTATTTTTTAAATTTGCTTCTGAGAATAGACAATTCGCAAAAGTGCATTGATCAAACTCTATCTTATGAATGGCCATTTCAGAATAATCTTCATTCTCAAAAGTATGGTCTTGATAAAAATCTTTGTCCATGGATTTTATTTTTGGTTTCAATTATTTCCTAGTCAGAAAAGCTTTGGTGATAAAGTCTCTTGCTGGAACCGCTCGTTCTTCAAAGGCTTCCATTAAACCATTGTCTTCATAGGGAATTGAATAAGATTTAAAATTAGTTTCGTCTCCAGTTTGCTCCAGAATTCCAAGCCTCACTTCTGCCCTATCATAACAACCTGCAGATCCTAAATTGATATATCTGCATCTTCCTTGAAGATCGATTGGATGATGATCGTGTCCATAGAAAATCATTGTCGCATTTACATCGTGAAAGAGTTGATCCAAATCTTGTTTCGAAGGATTTTTATAGTAGGTTCCAAACCACGTTTGCTTTTCGTTTAAACCATAATGTCTAAAGTTTAGCGTAACAGAATCGTTGAGCTTGATATCCATAGAGAAAGGCCAAGTTTTAACGGTATCATAGTATGCAGGTCCGATTGTCTTTCGGGTCCAGGCTTGATGATCAGCTTCCTCTTGATTCATTAGCTTGGGAAGTGGATTGGGAACACCGTAGGCATACCAATAATCATGGTTGCCCATAATGAATTCCAAATTCTTTTGACGGAGTGCTAAGTCCATACACTCTTTGGGATATGGACCAATTGCAATTAAATCACCGGTGTGGATGATGCGGTCGCAATTTTCTTTATTGAAAAAATCTAAGGCTTTTTTTAGGGCTGGGAGGTTGGCGTGGATGTCGGTAAAGATTCCGATTTTCATTTGTTTGTTTTTAAACTACAAAACAATGTGATAACTGTGTCACCCTTTCAGGGTTTGAAACGACTTCATTCATCTGTTCTTTTTATAATCATACCACCCCTTCAGGGTTTGTTCTTTATGGAGTTTTCCATTTAGTTTTTAATTGCTTTGAATTATTGATCTAATTTCTAAACTCCGTATTTTTTTCCGTGCCAATAACACAATGGTCCCAAAAGAGCATACATAAAGCCAGGCAATCCGAATTTCAGGCCTAATTGGAGTTTTGCAATCAAAATGGAAAGGGCTCCTACAGCAACGAATATGAAAAAGTGTCGACAATAATAACTCATCATTCTTCCATTTTCGTCATCATCTTTTATTTTTGAAGCATGTCTGTACATCAACGAGACAAAAAGAAAAATCAAGGTAAATCCTAGACTATACAATTGAAACAATTCACCTATCTCTTCCAGGTTTTTAATGGAACCTTGTCCGATGGACAAGTTGGCCAGAAACTTTAATGGATATACAAACAGAAGAACAAAAAACATTAAAATCATGTTCAAGCCTACAACCCAATTGTCAACGATTTTTGTTCTCCTAAAAAAATTATAATGCACTTTCCATATTAAAATCAAGCCTAAAAAACTGACTCCGAAACTAAAAATATTCCCTAGATTATTTTTCAAATCTCCAAAATCTTTGGGGACATCTAAGGAAACGACAACAAGTGTTGCCGCAAAACCAAATATCGCATCACTGATGGATTCCAATCGACTTGCGGAATGATTAATTTGCATGATTCTTCAATCTATTTATTATAAATTTTTCGCAAAGTCAGTTGATACTAAAATTAAAATCGAAAATTTCATTTTCCAACACTGCACGAAACAATGCTTCTCCCTAAAAATAACAAAAAAAAACAGTAAAATAATTTCTCAATGCTCCCCTATCCAATTGTCTACTATACCAACCATATAATCAGGTTCTTTCGTCCAATTAAAATGGTTGAGGCTTTTCATTCCTGCATCTTCTTTAGAAATATGCAAATGCGTTTTTTCAATTGTTTCATTAAACTTATTCAATAACAAATCAACAGCTTTCTGCGGAGCGTAATTATCGCCTTTAATTGAAACCGCAAGAATGGGAAAATCGGACTTTTTCATTGCAGCATCGTAATCATTTGTGGTTCCAGTGATTCGATAATTTCCAGTAAGACCGTTGTAGCCCCAATCTTTCATAACGGTACGCGCTTCCTTTCCTCCAAAGCCAATGGTATTGCCTGGAAAAAAGCCTCTCATTTTGCTAATAGGATGAAAGAATTTCGAGACCAACCACACACCCATACTTCCCCTGCCTTCCCAACCTTTGTAATACACCGAACAAGAAGTAATCATAATCAGTCCGTCAATCAAGCCCGGATATTGAGCAGCACATAGGCCGCCCAATTGTCCGCAAAGACTATGTCCTAGCATAAAAACTTTATTGTTGGGATATCTTGTTTTGATCCATTCAAGATTCGTTTTGATGTCTTCTATCAAATGGTAGTAACCAAAATCTACTTTTCGAGAAGGTCGGATAGCGTATTCTCCATGCCCTCTGTAATCAGATAGCACAACGGTCTTCCCTTTTTTCGCCAATCGCTCTGCGAATAAATTGTAATAAGAAGCACGGATGCCCATTGCAGGCATGCATAGGATAAGCGGAGCGTCCGGTTGGGTACTTTGAAAAATGTTCAATACATTTTCAACACCATCTCGATATTTAATGGTCTGTTTCTCGACTGCTATAGTGTTACTCAAAGTATTTTATTTTTCAATTTTAAATGCTGGCTTAGTTGTAAAAATAGCTTCTATGCTTTGGGTTTGCGAACACGCAGTGTATTATATAAAAAACACCACAGAAAACATAGTGTTCTCTGTGTTGAAAATAATATTTCGGAATAAAATTTATTCAAACATTCGAAAAAACATTTACGTATTCGTTATTTTCATTCATTTTTGAGTAGCTCTACTTTTAGCGGTAAATTGTCGTTCGTAATCCAAACATTGAAATTATTTATGGTGATTAAAAAAATTAACGTTATCCTAAAAAATTGATAAATTGTATGCTCTTAAAAGAGGTACCAAATAAAAAATTTCAATTTGAGGTTCTTTTCCAATTATAAAAAACCAAATATTGATGATAATTAAAGGATCGATTGATATTAACAAACCTAGAGCAGAAGTCGTTGCAGTATTTTCGAATCCCAAATACAATGGAGAATACCAAGATGGTTTCGTTAAAAAAGAATTGGTAGAAGGAGAAGAAGGCGCCATAGGTGCGGTCTATCAAATCCTGTACAAACAAAGTGGACGAGATATGGAGTTAACAGAAACCATTACCAATAATCAACTGCCAGATTTGTATGAATCAAACATTCACCATGAGCACATGGACAATACAATGAAAGTTCGTTTTATTGAATTGGACAGCAATACGACTCGATATGAATACGAATATGTTTACACTCGAATCAATTGGATCATGCCTCGATTGATGGCGATTCTTTTTCCGAGTATGTTTCGGAAACCTCCTCAAAAATGGTTGAGGCAGTTTAAGGAATTTGTAGAGAAGCAGTAATTTCTTTTTGATGAAAAAGTTTGCTCAATTTAAAAAATTAAGCAAACCTTTTCCTCTTGCAATCTTCATGCTACGCTACCCAAAGTCATTTGCAAAGTTTCCAAAAATGATTTCTTTTACAGATTCCGAAGCCAAAAATTCATGCGGAAAACCCATTTTGATTTTACTGATCTCACTGAGTTCTGCTAGGAATTTATCAGGAATTTCAAAATTCAAACAATCCAAATTATCTTGCAATTGATGCGGCTTTCGAGAACCAATTAATGGAATAAAATTACTTCCTTGTTGCCTCACCCAATTCAAGCCTACTTGCGCAGGGGATTGCCCCAATGCGGCGGCTATATCAACTACCTTTTGTGCTATCTTTAAATTGTGCTCTGTCAAACGAGGGTTATTGGATTTCAAGCGAGTTGACTTTACAGCATCTGTCTGATTGTATTTTCCTGTAAGAATTCCACTGGCCAATGGGCCCCAAGCAAGAATACTCATTTCTTCTTCTTTTGCCATCGGAACCAAGTCTCTTTCTATCGTTCTTTCAATCAAATTGTATTGCATTTGAATGGCAACGAAAGGTGTCCATCCCCTCATCCGAGCTATCGTATTGCACTTGGCAATTACCCAAGCAGGTGCATCCGAAATGCCCAGGTAATGCACTTTACCTTCTCGCACCAAATCATCAAGTGTGCGCATGATTTCTTCTGCTGGAGTTGTAAAATCCCAAGCATGTAACCAAAGCACGTCGATGTATTCAGTCTTCAATCTTTTCAAACTCGCATTTACCGATTGCAAAATATTTTTGCGGTGATTCCCTCCTGCATTGGGATCGTTTGGATTCATGCTTAGCGTATATTTTGTAGCTAAAACAAAATAATCTCTGTTGCTTGCAATGAGTTCTCCTACTATTTTTTCACTGGTACCGTTGGTGTAATAATTTGCAGTGTCTATAAAGTTACCACCAGCTTCTGCATAGCTATCAAATATCTTTTGGCAAGCTTCTTTGCCTGCTCCCCAGCCCCAATCATCTCCAAAGGTCATTGTCCCCAATGCTAATTCAGAAACGCGGAGGCCGCTTTTTCCTAATAGTTTATATCGCATAATTTCAATTTTAGATTTACATTAAAATATCATTCACTGCCTGCACAGGTTCTGGTAATTCTGTTTCTTCCAACATTTGTCTTAAATCAATTTCAATTGTTCTACTCAAAGCTGCCATTGGAATATCATTCGCGCCACCTTCGAAAGGATTTTCTGTTGCTTCTCCTATTTTCTCCATGGTGTGAAATATCCAAGAAACCAAAACGGAAAACGGAATGGTTAGCCAGACAAAATTTTCACCTAATTTTTCAAACTCTTCTAACATTCCAAAAGGAACCAAAGCCACGAAAATCCAGATAAAAAATAAACTCAATGTTGCAAACTGTCGAGGATAAGGAAAATTTTTGATCCGCTCACATTTGCCTTGTTGGGTAAAAAGATCTTGCAACATTCCAACCATTTCCATGTGTCGAAAATCTTCGATTATTTTTTGGCTATAAAGTCTTTTCAAATCTTTGGATTGTAAGGCCAAAAGATGAGTTGCTTTATTCTTCTTTGGAATCAAATAAGTCTGATCATCTTTGGATAAAAAGGGTTTCATTTCCTGATCCATTTTCGCTTCTAGTTCTGGAACATG
>CALIAG010000576.1 GCA_938041325.1 uncultured Saprospiraceae bacterium
GTTTGAATTTGAGTATAATATTTTGAACAAATTTAAAGGAGAGGAGGAGCGATGAAATTTTTCTTTCTTCTCTGACGTACAAATAAAATCGGGTGGTAGAGGGAAAACAGCGATGGTTACTTGGGAGTATCCTGAAAGAGTCTTGAAAGAGATTAGAGACCCGAGTATGTGGGTGACGTTAAATCTTTTGATCTTGTTGCTTTTAGATAGCAAGCATTCTCTTACTTTATATGAAGGGCTAAAGGATTATGCAGGGCTATGAAAAATTCGTTTTTCAATTCCAGATTTTAGAAAACTCATGTGACTTGGTGAAGATAATTACAAAAGCTTTTCGATGTTGACCAAAAGGGTTATTGAAAATTCAATCGAAGAAATCAATGAGAAGACGGATTTGAACGTAAGTTTCGGAGTAGAAAAAATCGGGAATAAACCGCATTGTATTCAGTTCAGAATGAAGCTAAACAAAAAAGGATTGCTTCTTTCACCTGATGCTAAGGGGATAGGTGAAAAGTTAAAGGCATTCAACTTTTCTGATAAAGAAATTAGACAATACCTTGCAAACCATCATAGCCAATATTTGCTTGCAAATATTCTTGTTGTAGAAGAAAGGTTGAAAAAAGGAGAGTCTATCGAAAATCCAAAGAACTACCTAAGAGCCGCTTTTACCAGAGATTTTAGAAAAAAGGAAACGGAGTACGAAAAAATAAAAGTCGTGGAAGAACAAAAAAAATTGGAACATTCAGAGAAGGAGCTAAAATCAGAACTTGAACTTGCTATTCTAAAATGAACCTTTGATGAAGAGAAAAGAGCAGTCTTATCCAAAGCAAAACAAGCTTTATCAAATGATGAACTTGAAGAATTGAAAGAGGAGTTTGAAAAAAAGATGCAATCAAACGCAGCTTTATCTATTGCTTACGCAAAAGGGTTTGACCACCAAGTCATCAAATGAATGTGGAATGGATTTCTTATTAAGAAACTTCTCCCTAATAAATATCATGATTTTGAAAATTACAGAGCCGAAACTATTCAGGTGGATAGTTATTCCATTGGAGAATAAGTTTTGACCAAATCGCTTTTTATCGAAAAGAAACATGCGCCCTTTCAAAGCATTTCACGTCCAATAAAACCTACCCTCTTGAAAAATAAGTAACAGCTTCCAAAATCGCTGGCAACTGCATCCGAATTATGGCAACTCCTGTAATGGTAAAAAAAGAGAATAGGATATAGTACTTTCTTTCTAAACGTATTTTTTCCAAAGCGAAGGTTTCCACCTTATCATTGAGTTTTTGATTTGTAGAATCAAGTTTGTCCTGATATTCCCTTTTTTCCTTTTTTTCTTCTGTATAGAGAAGTGCATACTCCTTAGCTTGATTGGAAAGAGTCGAGTTGTGCTTTTCCAAATTTTGAATCCTTTGTAAGGACGAATTGTAATTGGTTTGTAGCTTTTCAAAATTAGGATTCGTTTCAAAACTATCTTTTTGTTGCGGCTTTTGTTCTGTTATGTTTGTAACGCTTTTGTAATTAGGATTGTATTTTTGAAACAGGCTTTCAAAGTCCTTACAATTTACAATTGTCTTTCAAAATTCCTTTTTAGTACGGATTTTATCGGCATACTTTTGTAACCGATTGTAAATCGTCTTCAAAGACTTTCAATATTGCTTAGATAATTCGTTGGGAGTTTTGTACTCCATTGGGTTTTGTAAATTGTAAACTTACAATCAGCTTACAATTCGTATTCAAAATTGCAAGTCCATCCTACAAGCTCCCTCTTTTGACAAGGTCTCATTTGGCAGGAAAAAATAATTAATGTTTTTGAAAGACATTGACTTACAAAAAAGCTTCCGTAAACCAGTAGGTAACTATATTCTTTAAACCTATGACTGTGACCCGTAAAAAGACTTGGTATAAGACCATAAAAACGACCACAGATTTTATACTTTCCTTTCTTCAAAAAATAGGCAGGGGGATAAGTTTTTGTTGAAGAAAATTATATCGCTTGATTATTTTAATTTTCTACCGATTCAAATATAAAATACCTGAACCAGCCAGACGAAAGCATACCATAATAATCGGTTCAACGTGAAGCGGTAAAAGTGAATTGATGAAAACTCTTATCCATCAACACATATTGAAGAACAAAACTGCAATCGTAGCTTTTGATCCTAATGGAGATTTTGCAGAGCAGGTAGCGATGTTTAAAGAAAATAATCGACCCGAGAGAAAATGAAAATTACTTTATGTAAATCCATCTGAGTTTGGCGATGTATTTCCCGTTATTAATCCATTGGACATTCCAAATGTATCTACCGAAACGCTGGACAAAGTGACACAAGCCTTGCATCAAGCGATGTTGCAATCATTTAAAGAAATGGACTTGAAATTATCTGGAGCGATGGATGGAATGCTTTATAATATGATCCATGCTTTATATAGAAAAGAAGGCAGCACACTTCTTGACCTAGTTAGATTTGTTGATGATGGACACAACGCTGATTTAGTACAGCTCTGAACTCAAACAGATAATTACGTTATCAAAGATTACTTTGCGAATAAATTTATGCAGCCAGCAAACAATACTACAAAGAGCCGACTGGCAAGTAGACTAAATAATTTCTTAGCTGCTCAATCTTTGCAAAGATTGATTGCATGAAAAACTACAATCAATTTGCAAAAAGAAATTAATAAGAGATGTCTAATTATTTTCAATTT
>CALIAG010000577.1 GCA_938041325.1 uncultured Saprospiraceae bacterium
GGATTGTTTTTATAAAAGTGTCACCCATTCTGGGTTTAGAAAAGGTAGGATTGTTTTTGTAAAAGTGTCACCCATTCTGGGTTTAGAGAAGAGTTAATTTGTCATTTATAATAAAGTCATCCCCTTGGAATTCGTAGAATTAATCTGATTAATAAAAGGGAAGTTAAAGTGAATTTAGCCTGTTTGAAAACCAAGTAATAAATCAGCCTTAACTCCTTGCATATCTTTGGCAGAAAATGAAATATCTATTCCGTTTGAAGTTTTTTTCCAGGAAAGTATTTCTAATAATGGGTTGTTAGAATTTACGGAGTGGATTTCTTTTTTTGTTAAAAATTGAATGCTTTGTTCACCGTAAAATATGCCATTGATGCGGATTTGATCTTTGGGAAAATCAATGGTATTGATGTTGCAAGTGGAATCGTGCCAGACAATATCTTGAGGCAATTGTTTTCCGATTGTGTAATCCAAAGTATACTTTTGGTTCGATAGCTTAGGAAGAAACAAATAAGCATAATCATCAAATTCAAAATAAGCAGGGATAGCTTTGCCGTCTAAGGAAATTTGTTGGAAGTGTTCGTTTTTAGTCCTGTCGATAGGTATTTTTAATACCAGATTTTGCGCTACTGTTTGATGCTGGTCATCCATCGGCATTTCAGTATTATCAATGACAATTGAATGTTCTTTTTTTGTCAACTTGGTGTACTTACAATATAAAAATTGACTGTGGTGTTGAGCCGTATTTTTACTGCAATATCTTTTGGGGTGATTGTTTACTTCTCTATAATAATCAACCCATTTTTGAGTAACCTCTTCTTGCAGAAAAGTATCTTGAGCCAAGAGATTTGGCCAATGCGTTTCTATGAAATCAGTGTTCTGATATTTAATTGGAATCATCGGCAGTTGACCAATCATATGCCAAAGGTTTCCATAGTTAAACCTATTCATTACATGTACCCCTTGATCGAAACCACCGTCTATTGGAGGCGAACATTCTGGGATCATAGTGAAATCTGTATTGGCATATCGAACGCCATATTCTTTTAAAATTGCGCCCATACTATATTCACCGAAAGATGGGGATGGGTTCCAATAATAACTATAGGCGCAAGGGACAAAAGTTTTTGGAAAAGAATGATTATGGACTGCAGTCATCTCGTACTGAGCCATTATTTTGACAAAACAATCTAAGTGAGTTCTAATGGATTGTTCAGGCCATGGTTTTTTATCATCGAGGTTGTACCATTCCGCTCTTTTGAAAAAGCCTGAATCATCTGGCCAATATTCATGCCCCACACCATGTAAGCCAAATTCTAGATTTGCAGAGTGGCTTTTTACTAAATCCATTACTTCAATTTGTAAAGAAGATTTAGTGTCTTTCCAGACGGTTTGTGTGGGAGTAATTGTTGGTATATTTCGGGCTACATTTTCCCGATCAAGTTCGCCCAGAATGAACAAGCCTTGCAATCGTACGCCCACTTTTTTTGCCAAGGATATCACTGCTTCGTAATCAGAAATATCCATTTTACGTTTGATTCCTACACGATAGGGGCCTTTCCCGAGATAACCTTCGTTTTCTCCATCCATCCATCCTAAGTCATCGATGGCAATCGCGAACGGTCTAGGTATCTGCATTGTGATTTATTGAGCAATCAATTGAACCAATAAGCTTTGTGTAAAAGCAAGCTGTGTTTCTTTTTCACCCGCATTTAGGGTTCCTAATTTTTTATCGTTGACATAATCATATATGGAATAAGATTTTGAAGGATCCAATCCTTTGAATTCTATTTTATCATTCCATTGATCTGCGTAAAAGGCATAAAACAATTTGCCTTCTTTTTCAATAAGGTGTGCTTCAGGTTTGTCATAACCGATATCGTATAAATCCCCTAAATAATTTCCCTTAGAAATCATATGTTCATTGTACAGTTGGAACCAATGTTTCCATTTCTTTTCTTTTTCAGGAGTAAGTAAAAAAGATTCGGAAGCAGTTGGATTGTCTTTTGGATAAGTGAATTTGGTGCCAAGCACAGCTCCAATTCCCATTGAAGTGGCGAAGTCATTGGCATTGTCACTCAGCTCAACATGGTCGCCGTAGTAGGCTATGTGAGGGACCAATGCTTTGTAGGTTTTTCCTTTGTGTCGAATTTGCCAACTAGAAAGTGGATCAGAAGAAACCGCTTGATTCATACTCGGCATATTGTAAAAAGACATGCAGGTTCCGCAAGGACAGTTTTCTATAACAGCATTAGGTTTAAGCGCTGTAGCTTCATCGTAAATCATTCTGAAAAATTCCGGCAGCTTTTCCGGAGCCAATTCTGGGTATTCAATTCCTGCTTCTGGATTGTGGTCTGGGGGCACAGCATTCATATGTTGTCCGTCCATTTTGAGACCATCAAATCCCCATTCTTTCATAAAAAGATTGATGGTGTTTTTTGTATGTTTTATGGTAGTAGGGTTGGTTGGAGAAAGGTAGTAGGAATCCCACCAAGTGATAAATTGCGGAGCCCATTCATCAGTATAGATAATGGATTTAGGGTTTTCTCTTAGTACTTTACTGCCTGGATCAGCAGCTAGTGGAGTCCACCATAATTTAGCTTTTAGTCCTTTGTTGTGAATGGCATTCACAATTTCCTTCATTTCAATATTCCCTTTCGGAAATTTCTTTGGATCTAAATTCCAATCACCTTCTGCTATTTGAAAACCATCATCGACAACTGCCCATTTTATGCCCAATTCTTTAACCTTGTGGAGAGTGCCCAGGATTTCTTTTTTTGTAAAATTTCTTTCATAGCCCCATGCACACCAAATAGGTTCGTAAGCCGCTTCTTCAGAAGGGACCATGTCAATTCCTAAGGTTTGCATTATCGAAGAATAACTGCTGAGCGGTTTGTAATAGTCACCTGCATGGACAGTGTAAAAACTTTGTGGTGAACTCAATTGGTCTTCAGACTCAAACCAAGTAGGGTAGTCAAAGTCCTGCATCATTCTTATACTCGCATCATCATTTACTGCTTTGAGTTCTGTTGGAAAACTAACTTGCTTAGGAGTCAACTCCAAATGCCCAATTGCAACACCGATATCCGGTCTCCATAAATCCACAATAGGAATTCCTCCGCCATAATCGGAGTTGTTCATTCCCATGAAATTTTTATCGTAATAAAAAGTATCCACAGGTCTAATCCAGTCCGATCGGTTTGTTGTAGAGCTGCCTTGGAAAGCGTAATAGGCTGGAGAATCGTTGTGGTTCTTTAAGGCAATGTGATTGGTGTTCCAACTGCTTATCAATTGTTTTTCGTTAGAATTATTTACAAAATCAGTTTGTGTAAAAATGAAATTTGGACTGCTTTCGAAATATTGATAAGTCGTGATTTTTTTGATTTCGTTTTCTTCATTGTAGCCAGTTACCAACCATTCTTTTCCATTTCCTCGTTTGTCATTGATGTCCTTTGTGTTAATGTTTTCCAACTCAAAAGACGCCACTTTTTTATTGTTTATCACAACGTAGTCAGCAGATTGAAAATTGGTCATCATTTCTTTCGCATCAGGCAGGGTAGACGTGATTCTTATTTTCATTTTTTGATCTACAATCAAAGTGAAGTCTTTTGCTTCAATTTCTATTTGATTGGCAGAAGTGTAAGAAGCGTTCTTTTCGCAAGAAGGAAAAAGAAATAGTACTGAAAAAAGGAATGACAAAGGAATGAAAAAGGAAGTTTTCATATGCTTGTAGTAATTGATTGGTTGATGTACTCTAGTTTTTCTTTTACTAGATTTTTTGCTGCCGTAGTGGCAACAGGGAATACTTTTCTTAAGTCGATTTCGTCTGTTGTATTCATATGCTCTTTTAAAGTAAGCATGAATATATTTTTGATTTCAGTAGCTAAATTGATTTTAGTAATTCCTTTAGAAATCGCTTGTTGGAGTTGAATAGTCGGTATTCCGGAGCTGCCATGCAAAACGAGAGCGGCAGGTGTCGCTTCATTAATTCTTCCAATCAAATCAATCTGCAAGTTGGGGGTTTCTTTGTAAAATCCATGTGCCGAACCAACCGCAATAGCCAAAGCGTTTACTTGAGTTTGTTCAACAAAGTTTTGAGCTTCTTCTGGTTGGGTATAAACCATTTTCTGCTCTTGACCCAATTTAGAAATATAACCCAGTTCAGCTTCTACATTTACCCCTTTATTTTTCGCATAAGCAACAATCTCTTTGGTGATGGCAATGTTCTCTTCAATGGGTTTTTCACTTGCATCAATCATAACAGAATCAAATCCTACATCAATGCATTTTTTTACTAAGTCTGGATTTTGTCCATGGTCGAGATGAATCCAAGCTTCGACATTGTGTTTTTTTATTCCTTCAATTGCCATCTTATAAGCCATGTCCACACCTAAGTAATGCAATGAACTTTCTGACAATTGTAAGATGAGAGAAGATTGGCTTTCTTTAGCAGCCAACAACACGGCAGTCAATGTCTCGAAATTATAAAAGTTGGTAGCAAGCAAAGCCTTTCCAGCTTGCTTATTAGCGTAAAGTTTTTCTGATAAGTGCATCAATTATAAGTTGTAGTGAAATTGTTCTTTTATGGTAATTTTTGTCTTTTCAAAATCTTTGAAAGCTGCGGTCCCTCCAGGTGCGGTGGTATTTACAGCACCCATTATATTGCCTCTTTCTAAACAACTTGCCAAAGGAAATCCTTTTATGTAGCCGTAAACAAAACCAGCATCAAAGCTATCACCGGCACCAATACAATCCACGACTTTTTCATTGAGATAAGCTTCTTTTTGAATAATAGTGTGGTCGTTTTTATAAAGTGCAGCTCCCTTTTCGCCTTGTTTAATTGCGATGGTATTGAAGTTGTTGTTCAAAGTTTTAATGCCTTGTTCGATGCTATCCGATTTAGTGAGGGCCAAAAATTCTGTGATGTTTGGCAGGAATACATCGATCAAAGGAAGGATCGAATTTAGATCCAAATCCCATTTCTCCTCAGGATCCCACTGAGGATCAAGCGAGGTGGTTAAGCCTAGTGCTTTGCAGAGTTCTAAAATCGGAAGAATATCTTTTTTTATTAGAGGCTGTAAGAATATGGAGGAGATGTGAACGTGTTGATAGCTTTTTAAATCAACGGATTTGACCTCTTCTAATGAAAGGTAATTCATAGCTCCGGGATAGGTGACCATCGCTCTATCCATGTCGTAATTCATGACCACAGTAACTCCAGTTTTATGAGTTTGTGATTGAATGACATTTTCGGTGTTGACTTTATTTTGTTGTAGTGTTTCGAGTACTAATTTTCCAAACTGATCGGTCCCGATCATACCAAGAAATGAAACGTTGATGTCCTGAGCACTTAAGTTAGAAGCAAAAATTGCAGAACTACTACCTAAGGTGAGGTGTAAGTCTGAAGCCAATATCTCTGTGCCTATTTTTGGAAAACCATCAATACGATTAAGAATCATATCGACGTTTAACTCGCCAATAACTAATACTTTCCTTTCCATAAAAAATTAGGTATGATAGATGCTAACACCTTTAACCACGCGGGAGATCGCTCCATTTCTTGATGGATTGTCTGGTGAAAGTCCAAGTTGAATTGATTTGAACAGTGCTAATAATTGAGTTGGTAAAACGCTTACTACGGAAAATAAATCTTCATCAAGCGGAGATCCATCAGGTGTTAAGTTGATCGTCCAATCAACATATTCCTCACAGTTTAAGTTTTCACCGATTGAAAGTTGACCGATTGGTTTTGAACTCTCGCGCATAGATTTAACAAGATCTATGGCATATTTATTTGCGTGTGGATCATTTGACATATGATGAACAACCAATGTGTTTTCATCAATAACAGCTTTGGGGCCGTGTCTTAATCCAAGGAAAGAATCATGCTTGCAAATGACCAAGCCATCTGAAAGTTCCTGCATTTTAAGTTGTGATTCTTTTGCAATTCCGTATAGTGGACCGGAGCCTAAAAATATAGCTCGGTTAAAATCTTTTTTAGCAATATCCCAAAGATATTCGGCTTGCTCTAAACAATAGTTCCCATAAGTAGCCAATTGATTTACTGGTTCTTCTAAAGTTTCAATTTCATCAATTCGAGAGATTAAAATTGAGGCCAACATCATACCGGTAAAGCTACTGGTCATTGCGAGGCTCTTATCATTTGCTTCTTCAGGCAACACAAAAACGAAAGCATTGTCTTTCGATTGGTTGTCTTTGTTCAATTGACCATTTGGGTTGCAAGTAATAATAAAGTGATTGGCGTTTCTTGAGTTTTCATTTGCTAAGTTAACTGCTGCACAGCTTTCCGGACTATTGCCAGACCGAGCAAAAGAAATCATTAATAGACTTTTGGATGGAATCAAAAAATCCTGTGGGTGAGATACAATATGTGTAGTTGAAATGGGCTCAGCAATGATCCCAAACTTTTTTCTGAAGGATCTTTGAGCAGATATTCCTATGTAAGCACTGGTTCCAGCGCCTGTTAAAACAATGCTATCACAATCTTTTGTAACCTTATTAAAAAAGGCTGTAATTTGTTCTCTTTCGTCAAAAACTTTTCTCCATATTTTCTGCCACAACTGAGGTTGATGAATGATCTCCTTAGTCGTATTAATGGCATTTATATGATTATTTCCGAGTTCTTTTATCCACATGATCTTTTGTTTGTTATATTAACCTTAACAAAAGTATCCAATAAGGGCAATAAAATGAAACTTTCGTAAACTTATTTTTACCTTATTTTACGTTGTTATTTATTTTTTTTGGAAAAATAGCCTTGTTTAAGTTTTAAAAAGTAATTTTGAATAGTTTAACAAACAAAAAAATGAAAAATAGAAAGTCGACTGTAGCCAGAAGAAATCAAATTTTGCAAAAGCTTACCGCAAATGGAGAGGTCTTCGTAGATGCTCTCAGCAAAGAATTTGACGTAAGTGAAGTCACGATTCGAAATGACTTGGATCAGCTAGAAAAAAAGAGATTGCTGATTAGAGCAAGAGGTGGTGCTATGAAGTATGAAGGAGGAGTAGGGGTAGATTTTGGTTTGTCTGAAAAAGATAAAATCAACCTAAAGGAGAAGATGGCCATTGGTCAAAAAGCGGCTAACCTTGTAAAAAACGACGATATCATTTTAATTGATGGTGGAACAACAACAGGTGAGTTTGCAAAAAATATAACCCACTTGTCGAGTTTGATGGTAATTACTAATGCATTGAACATCGTGAATACGTTATGCAATAATCCTGGAATTAATTTGATTATTCCAGGTGGAAATATGAGGCATAATGCACAATCATTGGTAGGACCAATTGCAGAGAAAAGCCTGTCAAAATTTCACGTTGATAAATTATTTTTGGGAGTAGATGGCCTTGATCTAGAAAAGGGTTTGTATACCCCAAACATAGAAGAGGCGCATATGAATGAGCAAATGATCAATATCTCAAATGAAGTCATTGTGCTGGCGGACTCCTCAAAATTTAACCGACAGAGTTTCGCCTATATCTGTGGTTTGGAAAGAGTGAACACCATTGTCACTGACAATAAAATAGACGCGGAATTTAAAAGTCAATTGATCGATAAGGGCATAGAAGTAATCATCGCTTAATAAAAAACAACTATTTACTTTTTAATACCAAATTTCCTAAACACTCCTTAGAATTTTACTACTTTTTTTACCCATTCTTTCTCTTTTTTTACAAAAGTGAAAAAGTAAACGCCTGTCGGAATTTTGCTGATATTGATAAATTGTTGACTATTATTTCTAGTGGAAACGACCTGGCCGGAGACTGTGGTAATGATAAGTTTGTCATAATCCAAGTCCGTTGAAATGTATTCCGAAGTCGGATTTGGCCATAATTTAAAACCAGATAGATCTTCTTCTTCAACACTGTTTGGTCCTAAAACTCCAATTTCAACCAACGAATAATCTGACTCTCCCAAAGCGTTGAAACTTTGGATTCGGTAATAGTGATATCCGTTTGGTAAAAAGTCATGATAGTAAATTTCATCATCTGGTCCAAAACTTCCAAGTAAAAAGAAATCTACACCATCATCTGATTTTTCGAGATTATAACCTTCACAATACAAACACTTTTCCCAGCTCACTTCAAGCCGTTCTGCTGGAAAAGGAATGGAATTGTCAACATCAAAGTTGGCTGGAATATCTGGCGGTAAATTTCGAATATGATTAGAAGGGTACGTTTCGCTGTCCGACAATAAAATGCTTTCATTATTAAGATAAGCGACGATCGGAATTAGAAAATTATTACCTAAGTTTTCGAACAATTCATGTTCCAATTCTATTTCAGTAATTGCACCAACTTCACTATCTACACTTGCCGATTGCAAAGCCCATTGATCATTTTCAAACTTAAACAAAGAGCCATTTTCGAGCCTATAATCCATTCCAGTAAGAAGAGGAGATTCTGTTGATCCGGTACCTAAGCTTTGGTCTGTATTCAAATATATTTTATAATCCTCCACGTTTCCATACAAAGAAAAACTAGCCTTGTCTAATGAAAAATGCGTTCTCAAAACATAGCTTTCATCTGAGTCATCAAGAGAAGAAGCTGTTGGTTGCACGTCCTTCCAGTCCTCATCCATTCCGTCTAGTACAATTGATATTTTAGTCTCCGGATCTGTAGCTGCATTTACAAGGATGGCATCTGAATAGGTAACGGAACCATTGTCTCCCAGCAAAGCAAATCGATAGTAATAATCGTTTGCGTTTTCAACGATTTTGTAAAAGCCATTGCTTGCTGAAATTGTTGATATGGTTTCGAAAGAAGTCCCATCTGTTGATCGCTCGATTCTTCTGTAATCATGGCCTTCAGATTTTCCCCAGAACAGGATTGCTACTCCTTGGTTTACACCAGAATAAATTGATGTTGGGCCGGAAACAAGGCTTTCTGTAAAAGGAAAAGAATCAAAATAAGAGCTGCCGGAATATGGCGTTGATGAAAAGGAAGCGTTTATATTCAATACAAAGTTCAGGTCATTCCAACCTTGATTTTCTTCCCAAGTATTTTGATTAGCCAATTGGATAGAATAGGCGGGATTGTCCCTTAATGAAGGGGATTTGTCTGGAAAATTGAGGTAAACGCTATATTGATCTTCGATGATGTCTTCCCGAAATCCCGCTTGAATATTGACGTTGAAGTTTTCACCTATTGGCCACAATCGCATCTCTTCATTGGTTTGTAATCGATAGATTTGATCGCTAGTTGTCGATTTTAAAATAATTTCAAAATCACGTGGATTATAAGGATTTGCAAAACCGTAATTTTCTAAATTCACAGAGAGATCGAAGCTGCCATTTGGATGTACTTCTGTTTGCAAAGTTGCATCATTGAGCGCATAGCGATAACCTAAGTTTCGTTCAACATCATCAAAACATCCTTGATCTTGCCAAACATCCAGCACGATAGTATTGTAGTCTATATTGAGATAAGACCAATGGAATCTTTGTAGTTGCGAATACGCATTATCGCAATCTGAAAAAGGTGGAGCAAGTGCGCAGGTTTCTCCTCCCATAGGAAGGAATTTAGTCTCTTCTTCTAAATATGGTTTTTCAATAGCCTCGTTTACATAAGTTCCAAAATCCGTTGAAGAAGCGACGAAACAATCATTGTGATGACCAACTCTACTGATGTTTTCTCCAGAGAAAGCATCAGAACTTTCGATAGGATCTTCTGTATCGAAAAGCGTCATTTTATAGCCTGGTGTTCGAATTTGAATCATTCGGTCTGTTGGCACAACACGCAATAAATCATCAACTACCTTTCCTCTATCTACCCAATTTTGATCCGTTACTATCCAAGGTTGTTCTCCTGAAAAATGATCGCTGTAATACCATTCACCCCACGCGCCAATGAAGCCCGTTTGAATAACTGCAATGACATCCTTGTGGGAACGCAAAACATCTTTGAGCTGGAAAATATGATTTTTTACAATTCTTGGTGTCGCATCTCCGTGCGGTCTTGTAGCTTTTTTAGTATAAGCGAATCTTGCGATTACTTTAATGCCAGCTTCTCTTGCGGTATTAAAATCTGCATGCATGTTTTGCAAGTATTCTTCAGAAATAACATTATTTGTAAAATCATCCAAATAAAATACTCGGAGGATTTGTGTAATGGCTTCTTCTTCTCGATACTCAATCAAAGTATTTAAGTTTAAAGAATTATAATTCCCACTGTGAACCTCGGTATGATGATACAAACCTCTTTCTGGATTTGAAATGACAGACGAACTGATTTCGTAAGTATTCGTTTGCTGACCCAAAAGAAGGTGAGAAGCAAAGAGGAAGATTAAAAGAGAGAAATATTTCATATGCAATGAGGTCTTTGAATAACTGTTCAGAATAATCAAAAAGAAATGACCAGCGATTATAAAAAAAATGGGGATAATAAATATCCCCATTTTACAATTAATGTTAAAAACAGATTTCTTAGTGGTTAACTATTATTCTGTTCTATGGAGTTGTTCCACTACTTAAAAACATATTGGAATAAAGTTCCTTCTGGATTATCATTTTCTTGGTATAAAGCAGGCGCATATCCAACTGGCCCCCAAGTATCAAGCGATACGTCCAAAACTGCAATTCCGATTTCATCATCCGCTACAGTGAGCCCAAGAGCTGTCAAGTCAATAGACAATTCGTAAGCCAATCCACCAGGGATAGATTTCATTTCTGAAGCTTCAATAAAACTAGCAACATCTTCATTCGTAGGAGCTCCCCAGTTCCAGTTACCTGGGTTTGAACCATCACATGGTTCGCATGGGAAAATAGCAGCAGCTTGATCATCACCAGCAGTAACACTACCTTCTATCAATACATCTTCTCCTGCATTAAAATATAACCAGTCGATACCTGCTCCTGTTGTTCTGTCGTTGTCAACGTTAATTAACATTTGAGTCAAAGGAGTTAAGTCTATTGAATCGGTATCTACGCCTTCAACATAAACGAATAGTTTATTGTTTTCTAGGTTTTCAAATTTAACGCTTGTAATTGTTCCTACAGTAGGTGAGATGGCAACTTCTACATCATCCCACTCGTCAAATGTACCATCAATTGTAATGTTGATAATTTCCAAAACAGCTTGCTTTTCGTCCGTACCAGTAGCATTGGTTACAGTCAATTTCGCGACGTAGCTTCCGTTGCCTTCATAGGTGTGTGTAGGAGAAGCCTCAGTTGAGGAATTCGTATCACCAAAATCCCATTCGTAAGAAGCTGCATCACTTGAAGTACTTGTAAATGCAACTGTTTTCCCAGTTATTTCAAAAGAGAAGTCAGAAGTTGGAACAGGAACTACAGGATCAACAGGCCCGTCATCATCACTGCCACAAGAAACGATTAATAGTAAGCCACAAATAAGTGAGAAACTATAGATAAACTTTTTCATAATTAGCAAAATTTAAGTTTAATAAAATAGTGAAAGAATTGTATAACGAAGGACGAGGGCATCATTTTAAATGAAAAAGAGGAAATGATTCTTATATAACCTTTTTTAATAGTGAGTTCTAGGTGAAAATACTATTTTAAAAACCCTAATTTATGATAACCTTATCTTTCAAAAGTAAAAATAAGATAAAAATTCAAATAATCGTCAAAAAATAAGATAAAATAATGTATTGAAATTTCTTTAACTTGCTTTTAATTGTTTTCTTTGTTTTGTACTTAAGTTCTTTTTAAAGAAAATATTGATAAAGATGGAAACATATTTTACCCGACGATTCAAGGAAATTATCCTTATTAGCACTTTCTTAGGTGCTTGCTTCTTTGCAAAAGCGCAACAATTGGAAGGAACGGTTATTAGTGGTACCGATAAACTGCCACTGGTAGGTGCTACAGTCCTTGTTAAGAATACCTCGAATGGTACCATCACAGATCTAGATGGTAAGTTTTCCATTCAAATCACAAAAGGCGATACTTTACTCATCCAATACCTTGGTTATACAACCAAAGAAGAGGTTGTTAATTCTTTGAAACCTTTGTTTTTGACTTTGGAGGAGGCTGCGAACATATTTGATGAGGTTATCGTTGTGGGTTATTCTTCTAAAACTAAAAAAGAACTTTCAGCTGCTGTCACAACTTTGACTTCAGACAAACTAATGACAGTGACGTCTTCTAATGTAGAGACGATGCTTCAAGGACAAGTGCCAGGACTTACTGTTTCCAGTGCTTCGGGCGCTCCTGGAAATCAAGCCGATATCAGAATTCGTGGAATTACGTCAATTAATGCCGATCAACCTCCCTTATTTGTTGTCGATGGGATGATCGGAGGAACTTTTGTACCCAATGATGTAGAAACTTTGACGGTCCTTAAAGATGCAGCAGCTATTGGCTTATATGGATCAGCAGGTTCTGCAGGAGTTATCATAGTAAATACAAAACAAGGAACGACTGAGAAACCAGTCATTTCCTTTTCATCCTCCGTTGGAATAAAAGAAGCCGTCACTGGAAACTTTAATATGATGAATGGGGAAGAATTGTATGCTGCTCAAGAAGCGATGTGGGGACCCAGTAATCTGGTCAGTTTTTTAAGTAATCGTCCAGAAGATTTGGAAGATTTGAATTTTGATTGGTTAGATGCAGGTTTTGAACAAGCAATGCTACAAAATTACAACCTTTCTATAAGAGGCAAATCCAATGATGTAAGTTATGGATTGAGTGCAGATTATTTTGATGAAGAAGGCACCTTTATAAATACAGACTTTCAAAGATTAAATTTAAGAGGGAATTTGAAATTTAAAGTATCCGAAAAATTCTCCTTTCATACAGATATAAACGCTCAGTTTTCTCAAAACAGTTCAGAATACTTTAGTTGGTTCGAGGATGTGTTTTGGAACATGCCTTGGGACAACCCTTATGGTACTGATGGAGAACTGCTTGGTCCACAATACGTGACTAATCCAGCCAATGATTGGATCGGACAATTTAGAAGAAGTTTCTTATTCTCTGCACAATTTAATGAAATCGGTTCCACTGGCAACTCCGTCGTATGGAGTAACCGTGCGAAGTATGATTTTACAGATTGGTTGAGCATAGAATCCAGAGCGAGACTCAATACTTTTAATTCAGAATTCAAAGAATATTATGCGCCAAGTACAGATGAAGGCTTGGCAACTTCTGGATATGTAGGAGTCAGTAATTCAGGAGGTTGGGGTGTTGCAGCGACAACTTTTTTGCGTTTTAATAAGAGTTTTGGACCACATGATTTAGGTGCTTTTATTGCACATGAAGGCGGGTACAGTGAATCAAATTTCCTAAATTTTAGAGGCCAAAACCTCTCTTCAGCTACCATTAATGTTCCATCCGGAGCAAGCGTCATAGATGGAGACGGTTCTGACATTAGTTTTAAAGGCATTTCGTTCATTTCAGAAGTCAATTATAGTTTTGAAAGTAAGTATTTTGCTACCGCCTACTTCCGTAGAGATGGAAGCTCTTTATTTGCAGAAAACAACCGTTTCGGTAATTTCTATGGCGGTTCTGTGGGCTGGCTAGTTTCTGAAGAATCCTTTTTAGAAGACAATAATGCTGTTGATCTTTTGAAACTTCGATTGAGTTACGGCTTGACCGGAAATAGCAATATTCCTCCATTTCTGAATTTAGCAACTTATGACATAACGAGACAATACAACGGCCAACCTGCAGGTGAACCCAACAATCCAGCTAATCCATCCTTAGGATGGGAAACAACAAAGATGGGCAACTTGGGAGTAGACCTTGATCTTTATAAAAATACAGTTGCCTTGAGTATTGATTTGTATCAGAAATCCGTAGAAGGTATGTTACTCAATAACCCACTTCCTTTTTCTTCCGGTTACCAATCCCGTACCGAAAATATAGGAGACATGAGAAACCGAGGAATCGAAGTTGCATTGACTGTTGCTAAAAAATATAGAAAATTTGGCTTCTCGTCTAATTTCAATTTTGCCTACAACAAAAACGAGATTACAAAAATAACAGATGTCCTAGACCAGCAAACTTTACAAGCTGGAGCCATTCAGCAAATCAATGTTGTCGGAAAAGAAGCTTTCCAATGGTATATGCCAAAATGGTTGGGAGTTAGTCCAGATGATGGCAGTCCAATTTGGGAAAAAATTATTTATGACGATTCAGGAATTGAAATTGACAGAATGCCTACAGGTGATTATAGTGAAGCTACTTTCCAACCTAACGGTTCTGCAATCCCTACGGTTACCGGTGGATTCAATAACTCCTTTACCTATGGAGACTTTGGATTGTCCTTTCTGTTTACCTTTCAAATGGGCAATGAGATTTACCACTATACCAGAGAATTTGTCGATTCAGATGGTGCCAATGTTGGTATCAACTTAATGCGTTTAGAGGAAGGATGGAATAGATGGGAAAACCCAGGAGATATAGCAACTCACCCTGTGTTAAATCGTGGTGGTTCGAATGGTGCTCACCAGACTTCTTCTCGATACATTGAAAATGGAGATTACTTGAGACTTCGAAATGTTTCTTTCTCTTACTCTTTACCCAAAGGTTTACTTTCAAAAATGAAATTGGGTTCAGCAGCGATTAGTTTAACTGCGGATAACCTACGAACATGGACTGGTTTTTCAGGAATGGATCCAGATATCGGATTAAGTGTACAAGCATTTGCGTTGCCAGGATTGTCTTATCTAAAATATCCTATCAACCGTCAGTACACCGTCAGACTTCAGCTTGAATTTTAAGAAAAATTAAATCAACAATTCGATGAAACAATTATATACTTTACTTATACTTTTTTCGGTAACTATTTTCAGTTGCGACCTTGAAGTGCAACCTACAGATCTTTCTACAATAGACATTTTATTAAATGAACCTGGAGGAATCGCCACTGCGACCAACGGAACTTATGCTTTGTTTAAAGATGTTCTTCCTTTTAGAGGCCAAGCCTTTGGTAATGACAATAACGACTATACACGTCACCTATATCAGATGTCTGAATTTGCGAGTGACAATGTGATGTATACTCAGTTTTCTTCTGATCCTTTATACCTTGTTTTTACAAGAGAGCACTTTGCAGATATGGAGAATTCTTCTTACTTCTGGTTCATTGCTTATCGAATGATTTTGGGTACCAATTTGATTATTGAAAATGCGATGGAAGGAGTAGATGCGGAGACGGATCAAATTATTGGAGAAAATTATTTTTTAAGAGGATTGACCTCTTTTGACTTGCTCCGGTTTTTTGCAAAAAGCTATGGAGAAGGAACCAACAATCTGGGAATTGTAAATAGAAACACTTTGGATGTTCCTAATATTACGCCACGGTCAACTGTCGGCGAAAGTTACGATCAAGTGATCAGTGATTTATTGAAAGCTGAAAGCTTGATGTCTGATGAGGAATCAAGAGGAGTTGAATTCGCTTCGAAAGTCGCGGCACAAGCATTGCTTAGCCGAGTTTATTTATACATGGGAGATGAGGCAATGGCCATTACTTACGCCGATAAAGTGATCAATAATTCTGTTGGAATTAGTTTAGCATCCAACGGTGCTTATCTGGATAATTTTGCCAATACACAAAATTCTTCTGAATCTATTTTTGTGATCAATTTTACCCAAATAGATCACCGAGGAAAAAATGGATCAATAGGTTCCATGTATTATGACGATGGCAATAATAATGGATGGGGAGAAGTCTTTGCATCTCAGTCTTATTTGAATTTAGTCCGTTCGAATCCTGATGATATTCGAAATGAATTAATAATATCAACTGGAGGAACAAAAAATGGATATGATATTCATTACATTAATAAATTTTCTGGTCAGGGTGGAATCGTAAATTTGGCTTCCCCTCAATATCTAAGATTATCAGAAACTTATTTGAATAGAGCAGAAGCTTATGCCAAAACAGGAAATCCAAATGGTGCAATAGACGACGTAAATCTTATCCGAGAACGAGCAGGATTGTCTGGTGGCCAACTTTATGACGCAGGGAGTATGAGTGCAGGCGATGTACTGAATGCAGTATTAGAAGAGCGAAGATTGGAATTGGCTTTTGAAGGGCATCGTAGTTTTGACTTAAGAAGAAACCAACGGAATCTGGAACGAAATTATGAAGGGATTCACACCGAAAACGGAGACACTCGACTAAGCATACCTTGGAATGATGACCGGAATATTTTCTTAATTCCAAGCATAGAAATTGTGACGAATCCAGAAGTGGTTCAAAATCAATAAATCAATAAAATTGAAATAACATTTTTGAATTAAAAACAAGGTCTTAGAAACGAAATTAAACAAAACCAATGCAAAAGAAAACGTGGTTAATCTATGCTTATATAACGATGATCTCTTGGGGGATTTGGGGAGCATTCACCAATTTGCC
>CALIAG010000578.1 GCA_938041325.1 uncultured Saprospiraceae bacterium
CATATTGTAAATAATTAAGAAAATTATAAAAAATGAAATATAAGCTCTTACTAATTGTTTTGTTCGCAGTCCCTTTTCAACTTTTCTCCCAAATAGTTAATTACAAAAACAAATACAGAGACCAACTTGAACCCAACTCTAAATTTTTGAGTGCTTCATATAACAACACCGTTGAAAAAACTCAGGATAAAAATATTGTCATAAAATATTATTATCCAGAGACCAAACAAATTACTCATTTCATTTCCAAAAAGAAAATGTTTTCCAAATTCCGCCATGGAAAATATATGGAATGGTATGACGATGGCACGCTCTTCATCAGTGGCCAATACAATGAAGGCATTAAAACTGGAAAATGGATCGAAAACAAAAGTGAAGGAAACTACAAAGAAGGTCAAAGAGATGGAGAATGGATTCGTAAAAATGATTCAGGTGATATAAGCGCAAGGTTTAATTACATACAAGGGAAATTAGAAGGCGAATATATTCGATATGATTCTACAGGTACGGTCTCCCTACGTGAGGTATACCTGGACAACAAGCTTATTGAAACTTCTGCAAATACAGATTCACTCATGGAAGCGGACTCAACAAGAGAAGTTTTTAAAATAGTAGAAGAGTTCCCTTCTTTTCCTGGCTGTGAAGAAATAAAAAATAGCGATTACCAAACTTACAAAAAGTGCGCAGAAAGAAAATTATTGGAATACGTTTACGCTACTATTAAATATCCTAAAATAGCAAGAAAAAATGAAGTAACAGGTACCGCTAAAATTAGTTTTGTAATCAATAAGCAAGGCGATATTGAAGATATAAAAGTTTTGCGTGGCCTTTGTGAGGATATAAAAAATGAATGTGTTTCAATGGTTGAAAATATGCCTCAATGGCACCCCGGTACACAAAATGGAAAACCCGTAAATGTCATTTTCAATCTTCCCATCAAATTCAATATGGACTAAGCAGGAAAAGAGCCACACTATTTTAATAAAATCGTTCTTCAATAAATGAAGAAAAACGCTCTTTTCTTCCCCTAGAAGGCTGAATAACGCATTCTGCTAACAATGTTATTTTTTTTTCAATAGCCCAAAGCCCCCTTTCATTCACTTCTACGCTTTATTGATACATTCACAGCGGGCAAGACCTCTTCTATTTTGTAAATTACTCTAACTAAGATTGGAAATAGCTATTGGACCATCATCAGGTACTTATTTCCTAGAACTGAATAGGAGTGGAAAATACCAATATGAAAAACTAAAAAAATTGAATTCAATTAAATAAAATACTTTGTGTAAGCCTCTATGGGGGGAGGAAGCTTAAGTTAAATACCAAACTTCGGTTTTCCTCCTCAACTTTTATCCTACTTATTTCCTTTTCTGGAATTATCTTTTTTATTCAAATTACTTTTTAAGAACTCATTCAATTTTCCCTAAAATTTGAACTATTTTAGTATTCCTGTGTACAACCAAAATAAAAACGATGATTGCATTTTTCCTACATCTCCAAACGGCTACCAAATCTGCGATAAGACATTTCAGAAAAAATAGACTGTATGGCAGTTTGAATATTTTAGGATTGGCCATTGCTTTTACAACTCTTATATTGGTTTGCTCCTACATTCATCAGGAATGCAATTACGAATCCTTCCATTCCAAAGCAGATCGAATCTATCGGCCTACGCATCACTTCACCAATCAATCAGGAACCTACGATGTACACTTTGCTAGAATACCAAATAACTTTGTAAATGATCTTCCACATGAAATTCCTGAGATCGAAAAACAGATCCGTTTTCAAAACAAAGAACAAAAGTATTTGCGCATTGGTGAGAAACGGTTTAAGCCAAAACATGCTTATGTAACCGATCATGACGTTTTTGAAGTTTTTGATTTGCCTTTTATAGAAGGAGATCCAGAGACCGCTTTACAAAAACCGAATTCAATTGTACTGACGCAAAGCATTGCAAAGAAATATTTTTCACAAACCAACATCATTGGAAAAGAGATCATTGTCACTGGAGATTTCCAAGAAGAAGAGATTGCCTTCCAGGTAACGGGCGTAATACATGATCTTCCGGTCAATACTCATTTACCTATTGAAATATTGTTTTCCTATAAAAACGAAGAAGAGAGAAGCGGATGGGCTTACATCTATACTTTGCTAAAAGAAGGAAGCAGTATTGAAGAGGTAAACACCAAAACCATTGAATTTCTTGCATCAAGAGAATCTGAAGACAATCCGAACACGGTTGTTTATGAATTTCAGGCTTTAAAAGATATACACCTAAACTCTAATCTAGCAAGAGAAATAATCCCAAACGGTCAGATTTTTTATGTAAAAATATTTGCTTGGATCGGCTTACTGGTTTGGTTGATTGCCTTGATCAACTTTGCCAATCTAAATACAGCATTGGTCATGAGTCGAGGCAAAGAAGTTGGGATGCGAAAAGTGCTGGGTGCTTCCAGAAATAATTTAATTATTGCTTCGTTGGCAGAAGCTGTTGTTTATAGTTTCGCTGCATTATTTATCGGGGTACTCCTCTCCTATTTTGTCTTTCCTGCATTCAGCAATCTAACAGGAATTGTCTCCTGGCCTCCAATCAAATATTTTATCCCCTTTTTGGTATTGATCGCATTTGTCAGTGGAATTCTAGCTGGTCTATTGCCATCCATTCTACTCAGTTCGATTCAGGTATTGAATGTAATCAAGCAAGGTAAGAACTGGAAGTTGGCTAAACGGGAAAAGAGTTTTAATCTAAAAAGAGTAATGATCACTTTACAATTTGCGGCAACAATAATTTTGCTCGGCAGTGCTTTCATCGCTTATCAACAATTCAATTTTATCCAGGAGAAAAACTTGGGTTTAAAATCAGATCAAATTATCGGAATCAATGAAGTTCCAGATAAAGTCAAACAACAATATGCTGTTTTTAAAAATAGATTAAATGAAATTTCGGGCGTGCAAAAAGTTTCGGCTTGTATGCAAATGCCGTCCAGTGAAATCAGGGATGTAGGGCCAACACTGGTCAGAGGCATCAACGAAGATGCAAGCAAAGCACCTATGATGGATATGCAAATATTTGATCAAGACTTTGTGGAGATGATGGAATTGGAATTTGTTGCTGGGAAAAATTTCAGCCCAGATGCGAGTAGAAAGGAATTTCCCGAATTCTCAGAAGAACTTACTCCGATGGATTATTTGGCTCAAGGTCCAAGAAAATATCTGATCAATGAAACGGCGATGAGACAACTGGGTTGGGAAACCCCAGAAGAAGCAATGGGAAAAGAAATCAATTGGTCGATCGGCCCTTTCAAACTTCCGTATGGTCCGATCGAAGGAGTGGTCAAAGATTTTCACCAAGAATCTTTGAAAAATAAAGTTGATCCAGTTGTCATGACGATTGAACCGATTTGGTATGGCAATATTTTAATAAAAGTGGAAACCCAAAATCTAGATCAAACCATTTCTGAAATAAATGCAATTTGGAATGACCTGTTTCCTTATACTTTAGAATTCCATTTCTTGGATGAACTCTTCAACCAACTGTATGCGCAAGATCGTTTACAATTGCAATTGTTGAGTTTACTTACATTAATTGCCATTTTAATTTCCTTTTTAGGACTGATTAGCTTAGTCGCTTTTGCATTGAACAGTCGATCAAAAGAGTTGGCTATTCGAAGAGTCATTGGAGCTGATTTAAAAACGTTGGCAACCCTTATTGGAAAGGAGTATTTTTACATTATTGCTATTGCGTCTGCGATTGGAATACCGCTCTCCTACTATTTTGTTTCACAATGGTTAAACAACTTCGCTTATAGAATTGAGATCTCTGTCTGGGGATATTTCGCTGCTGTGGTGCTGATTTACTTACTTCTTTTTGTAACCATTTATTTGCAAACGCATAAGGCAACGATTGAGAATCCGGTGGTGGCGTTGAGGGAGGAATAGAGGAGCTAATTTGGTTGTGGATTGGGAATTATTTAAGAATTGAAAATTGTTGCTACTAAAATTTTAATACTCATACCATAAGGGGAATTTATTCCCCCAAATTAATAACCCATCAAATATTTTCTATTCGATTTATTAAAAACGCAATTTCCGGGAACTACTTAATATTACTTTGCCACTTTAAACGTTGTGCGACCACTCTGTGGTCGGAGACTAGATATTACTGATATCGGTTAACATAAGGTGACCGCTCTGCGGTCATTTTCACTAATGCATATATGTAGATCAAACTCATCTACATGTCTCGGCCGGTTTGCGCTCTAGTCACAATTCATGACCGCAGAGCGGTCTAATTATGTTAACCTTCCTTTGCATAAATTCATTTTGACCACAGCGTGGTCACACTCATTATTAACGTCAAAAAGTAGTATTTAAGATCAAAAAAAATCCTTTTTATTCTAATAAACAAACATTTAACTCTCTCAAGGATACAAACCTGGAATGGGTAAAAAGACACCGTTTTCACTATTCAGATTCATTTTTAAACAACTTCCTCTAAATAAGGGCTCTAATTTTAAAAAATACCTTATTTTTGAGTTCATTATTCAACTTTGGAACTCAAGTAGTCCTCTCCTTCAAGTATTTACAATATAACCATGAAATATATTTCCCTTTTTTTCCTTCCAATCGCTTTGCTAGTTCTGTCTTGCAATTCAGATCAAACAAGTACGCAATCAAATAGCAGTAGCAGCTCTTCGCAAGCAAAAGCAGAAAACCTCGATTTGACTTTTGAAATTAAAAACATGACACCAGGTCCTGTTTTCTTGATCGGCAATTATCAAGGTCAAAATTTCAGGGTCGATTCAGTTAATTTAGATGCTTCTGGTAAAGTTGTTTTCAAGAAAGATGAACCGATCCAACAAGGGATGTATTACGCTGTATTTCCAGATAAGTCGAATATGAAAATGCTTTTGGGAAGAGACCAGAGTTTGAGAATCACTGCTGACAAAAACGACTTGGTGGGTACGATTAAAATTGAAGGAAATAAGAATACAGAACTTTTGTACGAAAACCTTTTATACGAGGCAAAATATGCTCCTCGCATTGGCCCTATCAATCAAGGCTTACAAACCACTGCGCAAGGGACGCCAGAATATGAAAGTTTTAGCAAGCAAAGAGAAGCACTGGTTACAGAAAGGAATGCTTTTTTGGAACAACTGTATCAACAAGCACCGAATAGCTTTTTCACTAGCTTTTTAAAAGCTGGTCAAAACCCGGAGATTCGAGACATTAGAAATCCAGATGGATCACCGAACGATCAGCTTCAGGTTTACCTTTATAGAAATGAATTTTGGGACAATGTAGACTTTAGCCAAGACCGATTAATGTTTACTCCAGTGATCACCAATAAATTAAAAAGATACAGTGAACAATTGACTGCTCAAAACCCGGATTCTATTATTGCCTCTTCAGATTTTTTGATAAAAAAAGTTTTGGATCGTCCAGAATACTTTAAATATTTTGCCAACTTCATAACGCTTAAGTTCGAACCAACCAAGGCCGCCATCATGGATTCAGAAAAGATCTATGTGCATATGATCAAAAATTATTTCACAAAAGATCGCGCTTTCTGGGCCGATTCAATGACTGTTTTTGGATTGCAAAGAAGGATCGGTGAAATGTCTGCAAGTTTGACTGGACTTAAAGGTCCAGAGGTTACGGCCAATGATCCTAGTGGAACGCCTCGCTCCATCTCAGATTTAAAATCAGATTATCTTGTGGTTTATATGTACAATCCCGATTGCGAGCATTGTCAGATTGAAACGCCAAAATTGCTTCAATTATGGAAGAACAAAAGCAGAAAAGAGTTTGATGTTTACGCCATTGCATTAGATACTGAAGACAAAAAATGGAAGGACTATATTCAGAAAAATGGTTTGGCCTGGACCAATGTTTACGATCCGACCAATGCTGCAATTTATGCAAGATACTATGTGGATATCACTCCCGAGATTTATGTTTTAAATAGAGACAGAATCATCATTGGGAAAAATATAAAAGCAGATCAAGTTCAAACGATTATAGATCGGGATCGGAATGGTTCTTAATAATTTTATTATCATTTGAATTAACATAACTTCTAGACTAAAAAAACCTCATGTATAAAAATTATATCGTATTGATAATAGGATTCTTATTTGGAGGAATCAACAATGGATTTTCGCAAGAAGAAATATCAGATGATTTTATGATATTTTTTAGTGCTACAAAGAATCAAGACATAGAGGGTATTTTAAACAACATGAACCCCAAGTTATATGATTATGTACCAAAACAGACCATAGCCAAATCTATGGAAGAATTCTACGCTGATACTACAGTCAATATTCAGCTTGTCAATAATAAGATAGATAGTATTTCCAATGTAATCCAAATCGCGGAGGAGGATTTTGCAGTTGTATTCTACTCCTTTAATATGCTGATGAGCTTTATAGAGGAAGAGGGAGAGGGAGATCAAAGTGCGGAAGAAGAGGAAGATGATTATGATGTAGCAGAATTCACTACAGAGATTTTAAAAAATGTTTACGGAGAGGATAAAGTCATGTATTTAAAAGACGAAGGACATATAAAAATTGATGTAATCACAAAAGCGATTGCAGCAAAAAATTCTGCGGCTAAAAAATGGACATTTGTGGAATACAAAGAAAATCTTCTGCCCATTTTACAAAAATTCATCCCTGAGGAAGTTTTAAAAACCGCAGTTACTCCAGCTAAAAAATGCATTGAATGTTTTTCTTTGAATGACGCCTTGGTTTCGCCAGAAGAAGTAGAATCTCTTATTGTAAATGCTCAAATGCATCGAGAAAATATTGAAGACTTACCTGCAGATATTGGTAATTTTAAAAACTTAAAGATCCTTTATTTAACAGACCATTCCTTTAATTCTGTTCCCGCTGAAATTGGCAAGCTGCAAAAGCTAGAAGAGCTCAGTATTTCTGGATGCAACTTAACTTCATTGCCAGAAGAAATATTTAGTTTAAAAAATCTGACCGAAATCCTACTTTACGATAATCAATTCAACAAAAAAGATATTAAAAAATATACAAAGAGATTCAAGAAAGAATTGCCTAATACGACGATAGAATTTGAGTAAAACCAATATCCTATATTGCCTTCTATTCTTTCAAAACAAATAATTAATCTATTAGGAAAACCCCGTTCTTCCCAGTTGCATTTATTTCCGGGTTTACTCAACTTCATTTCCACCAGCATCTAATCAAACAATGGAATGAACACCTCCATTACTCGTCTTCCATAGATAATTCCTGCCACTCCTCCATTCATTTAAACCCTTCGTACATTCTCTCAAAAATTTTGTACTATTTCACTTAGCTTCAATTTCCAAAAAATATTGCTTATTTTGTAAAACCTAGATTAACCAAACCCCTAATCCAAAATGAGAAATTTCGAATACAATTGCCACCAGAATCTTGAGGCCGAAAAACGTTTCCATGATTGTGCTCACAAAGAAGTCCATTCTGATAAAAAGCCTTCCTCCAAAGAAAAAAAAGCAACCAAAGCCCGAGAAGATTTTAGACATGAATTGGCGGAAGCCAATCAATCTATTGTTTTTGAAAGGCAAATAGGAAGAAGTGATTTTCTTCGAATCAACTTTTTGGAAAGAGGACTCAAAGCATCAAAAGCTGTAGGACGCATTGATATTCGAGATAAATACAACAACCCTGTTGCATTCGGTACAGGATTCATGATCAGTCCTCGATTGCTAATGACCAACGCACATGTCTTGCTCAACAAGGATGAAGGCAATAACTCCTTTGTAGAATTCAACTTTGAAGATGATGTCCAATCTGTTCCAAAACAAAAAACAATTTTCAGCCTTAGAGCCGATGAGTTTTTTTATAGATATGAAGACCTCGATGTCGCAGTTGTTGCGGTCTCTCCTACTGACATTCGAGCAACCGTCGGATTGGATCATTTTGGTTTTATAAGGCTGAGAAAAGAATCTGGGAAAGCTTTGCCAGGGGAGCATGTTTCTATTATCCAACATCCAAATGGAAGGTCGAAAGAAATTGCTTGTCGTGCAAATAAAATCATTCGCAGAGAAGGAATCTACGTTCATTACCAAACGGATACCGACAGAGGATCTTCTGGTTCTCCCGTCTTTACTGATGAATGGGAAATCGTGGCTTTACACCACGCAGGAGTTATTGCCAAAGATCAAAACGGTAATATCAAACATAAAAATGGTGGAACATGGACACCGGGTCAAGATCATGAAAATGAAATTCTTTGGGAAGCGAACGAAGGCATTAGAATTTCTGAAATAGTGAATCGTTATACCGCTTTGCTCGAACAAGGCAATCTGAATAGCACAGAGCATGCCCTTTTACGGGAGGCCTTGCGCTATACCAATGCATCCGTGAATGCTAGTCCGTTCGTTTTGCCTTCTAATAATTTTGTTGAAGAACGAAGAAATGCAAGTTGGTATGCAGCTGCGAAGGGTTTTGATTCTGGCTTTTTTGGTTTTAATTTAGATCTTCCAGATTACTCTAGTTTTAATGCCGTTACCCAACGTCTGGATTATCGGAATTTTTCGGTCGTCATGCATAAAGGCCGTCGGCAAGCCCTCTTTACCGCAGTAAACATTGATGGTTTTGAAAAATTCGCCTCTTCTAAATCTGCTTCTTGGAAATTTGATCCTAGGCTCAATTCTGAATTTCAATTAGGAAATGAATTTTATAAAAACCAAGTCGGTCGAAAAAATTTCCTAGACCGTGGACATTTGGTCAAACGAACGGACCCGGTATGGGGCGCATTGGGAGAAGAGGCAATTCCAGATACCTATCACTATACCAATTCTGCTTTACAACACCGCAAATTCAATAATGGAATTTGGGGAAAATTAGAAGATGCATTGGAAGGGCGCTTTGACAATAGAACCGTAATGTCCGTTTTTACAGGACCTATTTTCGCTGAAGATGATCAGGAAGTTTTCGTCAACTTCAATGGAGTAACGGACAGAGCGCAGATCCCTTCTGCCTTCTGGAAAGTCATTGCTTTTGGAGACGACGAAGGTTGGTTGGCAACTGCAGGATTTTGGCAATCGCAAGAAAGATTGATTCAAGCGATGGATAGCAATTTTGCAGACGAAGCGGTGGAAGAATTATTGACTTATCAAATTCCTATTGAGCAAATTGAAGAAATGACCAATCTCGATTTTGATTTCCTGAGAGATCATCAAGCTGCAGTTGACCAATTGGAATCCATGCGTGGAAACGTAGGAAATATTCCAATCAAAACTTCCAGAGATTTTAATTTTAGCGCATTTCCTAAAAAGAAGAAAATCCAAAGAAAAGATTCTATCACCTCTATTCAAAAGAATTTGAAAGACGATGGAAATGATATGGCAATGCAAATGAATTATAAATCGAAAAAGTGATACTTACGAAAAGAGAAGATTTAGACTGAAAGAAGTGAAAAGGTAGTTGAGCAAATTTATATAATAAAAAAGGTATAGCTAAATCCCAATTCAGGAATTAACTATACCTTTTTTATACTTATAAAGCATTTAGGTTTTTAAAAACTGCTCTTTACTATTTTTTCAATTTGGCTTTGTTCTCCATTTTCTATGAGTAAAAAATAAACGCCATCTGTATAACCTGACAGATCAATTTGCAATCTATCTTCATTCAGTTTTTTAGAAAAAAGCAATTGACCATTGGTTTGAAGGATACTGATTGTTAAATCATTTTTTGTATAATCCGGAGACTCAACAACTAAATTTTTCTTTGTAGGATTGGGATAGAAACGATAGTCCAGTAAGTTTGCTTCTTTGATATCTGTAGTCAGCTCAATGGTAACTTCTCCCGATTCCGCATATCCACAAGAGTGCCAAAAATTATAGATATAAGTGCCCGCGCATACATTTTCAATGGAGTGCCCTGGTTCTCCATTTATCTCCCAAATGACACCACCTTCCTCCTCTACACCAAGGTACTCTATACTGGCAGAACCATTGCAACTTCCATCATCCAAACCTATTGTTACAGCCACATAAGTCTCTGTTGAGTCTGGCTCTGTAATGGTATGAAAAGATTCATGAATGGTCCCTGTACTATCGATGACTTCGCCTTTATATAAACCGGCGGGCAAATCACATCCATCACACCACAATGGTATAAAATCTTGAACAGCTTCTCTCCAATGAAAATACCCGATCAAGTATGGTTCCGGCCAACTTGAATCAATTGGAGGACTAAATGCTCCGTCATTGCCTTGATAGCAAGTTACGTTTATGGTTTGGCCAGGTTCAATATCTCCACAATAGCAAGGTTGAATCCAAGCCAATTCGGCCACTTCAAATCCAAATTCGTTTGCCCAGATTCCTATTTCATCATATTCTTCATCGAGTGTTTGGATATAGGCATAGTTGTTATTCTTATTGATCGTCTCAACAAGCTCTTCGTTGTCAGTTGCTAAAAGCAATTGACCGACGGCACAGGCCACGCCAAAGTCGTCAACAAAATAAGGCGTTCTTTCGACATGATAAAGATTGGTTGGAAATATGCCTTTCTTCCAATAATCGTGGAGGCTATCCAAGCAGGTATTGCGGTTGGCCAGCTGTTTTTCATCGAGATGCAAAGGTGGATCTGCTCTCAACTTTTCTTCGACCAATGATAAATGCAATTGAATAAGTTCTTGCTCAGAGAGGTTTCGAACTAGTGGGATTTCAACATCATTTTTCATTTCTGACCAATGTGTATTTAAAGCCACTAGTTGCTTTTGAATTTTTAAATTGTTATTTGCCTGAGCGATTAAAGTTGCAGAAAAAACAAATAGTTGAATGATTAGATAGGTCTTTTTCATAACTATTGGTTTTTGATTTAGTATTCATTTATAACAAGGTAATTTTTTTTCCAATATTTTTCAAAAATTTAATTCAAGATTTGCTTAATACTTATCAAATGAAGCATTCTTTAATTCAAAAAGGGAATCCTTTTATCAAAATATCCATCTTAAGATTCATCTTTCAAAAACATTTGCCCTTTCGTTAACCAAGCAATACCAAACGCAATTAAAGCGATTGTTTCAAAAACAAAAATTGGTTTTACTTCTTTTAAGTTTGGATACTTTTTTACTAAAAAGATCAAATAAATAGCAATTATAAGAATAGAAAAAAGCATTATAAAACCGCATATTTTATACACGGTATTCCGCCTTTGTTTCTTTAAAGACAGTACAGCAGAGCCCGATTTAGTAAATAGAAAAAGGCACATATAAGTAATGGCTAAAAAAAATCCTACGGCACAAATAAGGTGAATTTTATCAATGAAAGGATTTGGGTCTGTTGGGACAATCGTACAATTGGTAATCGCCTCCAATCCGGTTGGGAATAAAGCAACGCCTATAGCGAAGAAAGCTGCTAATTTTGCAGAGATATTGTCTTTTTGATCATAGCCTTTGTAGGTTACTAAAAACAATGCAATGGAGCTTATTACCGCGACGAAGATGTCGCGCATTACGGTATGGTAATATGCGCTGATGGAAGGTTGCAAGTCATCGCAATTTGCTGCAACAATGGAACCAATTGCTAAAATAAATGGCAGAAAAATCCCGAGTAGTCCTATTGATTTCCGCAAAGTTAGATAGGATATCAATAAAGAGTCGTTTTGCTTTTTAGGGTTTGAATTTGGCAT